>NZ_CP108080.1:3987500-4287500 GCF_036181745.1 Streptomyces sp. NBC_00259
GGAGGACGCGGTGGTCCTTCAGGAGCAGCAGTACGCCGACGAACAGCGCGATACCCAGCGCGGAGTACATCAGCTGGTTCGTGGCCTGCGGGGCGAAGTCGTTGCGCGCGCTCAGCCGCGGCGACTGGTCCAGCCGCCAGATCAGCACCAGCCCCAGCCCGTTGAGCAGCGTCGCCAGGGGGAGCAGCAGCGGATCGGCGTACTTCGCGAACTTCCGCACCACGAGATGCGCGACGCCCGCCAGCAGGCCGAGCCCGAGCCCGTAGCCGAGCATGCCGGTCGGCACCTGGCCGTCGAGCGCGAGGCCCACGTTGAGGTACGCGAACACCGGGATGACGACGGCGAACGCGAGCAGCACCAGCTCGGTGTTGCGGCGGCTCGGTGCTTCGATCGCGCCGATGGTGGTCGTGTTGGTGACAACGCTCATGGTGGAGAAAGGCCCCCCTACGGGTCCTTACTGCTTTCCGCAGTTCGAGGCCAGCTTCTGCTCCTCCTCCGAGAGGGTGGGGCCCGGAGAGGGAGTCGCTGCGGTCGGCTTGGTCTGGGCGGACTGGGTCGAGGGCTTCGTGCCGGTGGTACCTCCGGCCTGGCCCTCTCCGGGCGGCGTACCGGCCGCGCGGTCCGCGGCGGCGCGGCGCTGCTCGTCCTTCTTGCAGACCGAGGCCTGCGCCGCGAGTTCCTGGATCTTGTCGCGTGCGTCACCGAGGCTGCCCTCGGTGATCGTCTCCTTGACCTGCTTCTGCTGGTAGGGCGGCAGGTACTTGAGTTCGATCTCGGGGTGGTCCTTCTCGACGTCCGAGAGCGAGACCCACGCCAGGTCCTGGCTGATGCCCCGGTACAGCGCGATGTGGTTCTCGTTGGCGCCGACGTAGTACTGGGTCTGCGTCCAGCGGTAGCCGCCGTACAGACCGCCGCCCACGACACCCAGCGCCAGCACGATGAGGAAGGATCTCTTCAGCCACTTCCGGCCGCGGCGCGGCTTGACGAAGTCGTCGTCCGTGTACGCGCCGAAGCTGCCCTCCGGGGGCATCCCGCCGTAGCCGGCGTCGTCGCCGCTTCCGGGCGGGCCGAAGCCGCCTCCGTGAGGCGGCGGGACGGGCCGGCCGAGGCCGGCCGCGCGGCCCGCGGGGGTCTGCATGGCTCCGCCGTCGCCCAGCTGGATCTGGTTCTCGGCGACCGCGCCGACGACGACGGGGATGTCGCTGAGCTGCCCGGCGAGGGTGTCGCCCGAGTCGGTGTCGAGGACGTCGGCGACGATGCAGGTGATGTTGTCGGGGCCACCGCCGCGCAGGGCGAGCTGGATCAGCTCCTGAACGGTCTCCTGCGGGCCCTGGTAGCTGGCGAGGGTGTCCTCCATCGTCTGGTGGGAGACGACGCCGGACAGTCCGTCGGAGCAGATCAGATAGCGGTCGCCGGCCCGGACCTCACGGATGGACAGGTCGGGCTCGACATGGTCGCCGCTGCCCAGCGCGCGCATCAGCAGGGAGCGCTGCGGGTGGGTGGTGGCCTCTTCCTCGGTGATGCGGCCCTCGTCGACGAGCCGCTGCACCCAGGTGTGGTCCTGGGTGATCTGCGTCAGCACACCGTCGCGGAGCAGATACGCGCGGGAGTCGCCGACGTGGACGAGGCCGAGACGCTGACCGGTCCAGAGCAGTGCGGTGAGCGTGGTCCCCATGCCCTCGAGCTGGGGGTCCTCCTCGACCATGACACGCAGCTGCTCGTTGGCGCGCTGCACGGCGGTGCCGAGCGAGGTGAGGATGTCCGAGCCGGGCACGTCGTCGTCGAGCTGGACGAGCGTGGAGATGACCTCGGAGGAGGCGACCTCACCGGCGGCCTGGCCGCCCATGCCGTCGGCGATCGCGAGAAGGCGCGGGCCGGCGTAGCCGGAGTCCTCGTTGCCCTCCCGGATCATCCCTTTGTGCGATCCGGCGGCGAAGCGCAGTGACAGACTCATGCGCACCTCGCCCGTCGGCTCGGGGTACAGCCGGTCTCGAGCCACACTGCCCACCCTCCGGTCGGGAGCCTGCCCCGGTCCGTTGCCGGGACCGCTGCGGGGTCCTCCGTGCGGACCGCCGCGGCTCGCTCGCTCCGCTCGCTCATTGTCGTACTACTTCCGCAGCTCGATGACGGTCTTGCCGATGCGGATCGGCGCGCCCAGCGGAATCGGTGTCGGGGTGGTGAGTCGGGTCCGGTCGAGATAGGTGCCATTGGTGGACCCGAGGTCCTCGACGATCCACTGGCCGTCACGGTCCGGGTAGATCCTGGCATGCCGGCTCGACGCGTAGTCGTCGTCCAGCACGATCGTGGAATCGTGCGCCCGGCCCAGCGTGATCGTCTGGCCCTGGAGCGCGACGGTCGTGCCGGTGAGGGAGCCCTCGGAGACGACCAGCTTCGTCGGCGCACCGCGGCGCTGCCGCGTGGCCTGCTGGCGTTGCTGAGGAGGCGCGGCGGCCTGGCGGGCGGCCTGCTGCGGTCTGGCGTCGGCGTTGCGGCGCGAGCCGCGCTGCGTGACGCGCGTACCGAACAGGTCGCTACGGATGACCTGAACGGCCACGATGACGAACAGCCACAGAACGGCCAGGAAACCCAGCCGCATGACCGTCAGGGTCAGCTCTGACATTGCCCCCGCTTCACCCTTCGGCTTGCCGGTAAACGATGGTGGTGCTGCCCACGACGATCCGCGAGCCGTCGCGGAGCGTAGCGCGGGTGGTGTGCTGCCCGTCCACCACGATGCCGTTGGTGGACCCGAGATCCTGGATCGTCGAGGGCGTTCCGGTCCGGATCTCACAGTGCCGGCGCGAGACGCCGGGGTCGTCGATCCGCACATCGGCGTCGGTGCTGCGGCCCAGCACCAGCGTCGGGCGGGAGATCTGGTGGCGTGTGCCGTTGATCTCGATCCAGCGGCGCACCTGGGCACCCGGCATGGCGCCGGGAGCCGCGGGGCGGCCGCTCGCGGACGCTCCCTGGCCGGGACGGCCCGAGCCTTGCGGCGGGGCGGACGGCATGGGGGGCGCACCGACAGGAGGGTAGCCGTAGCCGCCGCGAGCGGCGCCCTGCGGGGCGGCCGCGGGGCCGCCTCCCGCACCTGCTCCCGGGGCGGCGGGAGCGCGGTCGGGCGACTGTGACGTACTCGACGCGAGCGTACGGCTGCGCACCCGGTACAGACCGGTGTCGAGGTCGTCGGCCTTCTCGAGATGGACCTTGATGGGGCCCATGAAGGTGTAGCGCTGCTGCTTGGCGTAGTCCCGGACCAGACCGGAGAGCTCGTCGCCGAGCTGGCCCGAGTAGGGGCTGAGACGCTCGAAGTCGGGCGTGCTCAGCTCCACGATGAAGTCGTTGGGCACGACGGTCCGGTCACGGTTCCAGATGGTCGCGTTGTTGTCGCACTCGCGCTGGAGGGCGCCCGCGATCTCGACCGGCTGGACCTCGGACTTGAAGACCTTGGCGAAGGTGCCGTTGACCAGACCTTCGAGTCGCTGTTCGAAACGCTTCAGGACTCCCACAGGGCACCTCCTCCGTCGATGTCGTCCTGGTACTGCTTACTGATCGTATCCACGCGTCGGGAAATCGGCTGGTTCCCCTTGTCTGCCCCGTCGATGAGTGTCACCTCTCACACGGATCGTAGAGGCGGCCTCCTGACAGTGTCCCGCACCCGGGGTGCACCTCGGGGAAGAGGGGGGAGGTGCGCTCGGGAGGAGTGCCGACGGCCGCGTTCCGTTGCTTCCCCTGCTTGCCCGGTTCCGCTCCGGTTCTTCGTCTCTTCGTCCTCCTCTTCGGCCTCGTCCGTCTGCTGGTCCGTCTCCTGGTCCTCCTCCTGGTCTTCTCCTCGTCCATCTCGTGCCGGGTTAACCGCGCAGGAGTGGGCTGAACCCATGGGAACCCCGGTGGTCAGCCGTCGTACGGGGGCCGGAACAACGGATGTGAATCCACCCTCGGCAGCGTGCTAATCTTCTGCATGTCGCCAGGCGCCCGCACCGAACAGGTGAGAGACACGGCGGCAACACCCAATGCGCGGGTGGCGGAATAGGCAGACGCGCTGGATTCAGGTTCCAGTGCCCGAAAGGGCGTGGGGGTTCAACTCCCCCCTCGCGCACCAGGAGAAATCCGTTGAAACGGGTCTCCACCAGAGACGAAAGTCATGGTGGAGGCCCGTTTCTCGTTGTGCTGGTGTCGCTGTGCGGCTGTCGATGTGCGGCGATGCCGACGGTCCGGGCTGAGGGTTGATTCGGGCGGTTCCATGTGAAAGGCCCCACATCGTGGCATGCGTCACGATGCGGGATCCGATCTTTGGTCGATCTTCGACCGAGTGCCGTGACCGAGTGCCCTCACCGACTGCCGTGACCGACTGCCGAAAGCGGCGGACGGCGGTCTTGCCGGCAGTGTCCGGAGCTCTCTGTACGGTCGGCCCATGACTGCTTCCGGATCACTTCTCTCGCGGCTCAGGGCCGACCGGGAGGCGGCCCTGCTGGCCGATTTCCCCTTCGCGTTCGACACCCTCATCGACACCATCACCCACGTGGAACCTGTCCGGCTGGCCTCCGGCGCCCCGTTGGAACCGATCGCGAAGGACCACGGCGGCGGTACGTACTTCCTCTGCGGCGAGGGGGACGGTGAGGACCGGCCGGTGCTGTTCGCGGACTCCGAGGGTTCCGCCGGGGTGATCGGTACCGATCTCCGGGAGGCGCTGCTCCTGCTGATCGGCCTGCCGTGCTCCGGGGAAGCCCTGCACCGGGAGCGGAACGGCCTGGTGATGGACGAGCAGGCGCTCGAGGCGCTGCGCGACGAGGAGGACGAGGACTACATCGAGGCCACGGAGATCGAGGACCTCCCCGGGATGCGCGCCGAGATCCTCGACCGGCTCGGCCTCGCCCCGCTTCCTCCCCTGACCTGGCTCCTGGAGCGGGCCCGTGCGGCCGTCGCCCTCGACCCCGGCCACATGCTGCTCAACGAGGAGGGCAACGCCTACCGGCAGGGATGACGGCAGGCTCCCGGCTTCGCCGGAACCGCGACCTTCGTCGTGCGGTCGTGCGACGAAAGTGGGCAGTGGGGGGAGCGTCGGCTGCCTAAGGTGCGGTCGTGGACGCGTCACGGGGGATACGAACCGGAGTACGGGCGGGCTGGCAGTGGGTGGCCGCGCCGGAGTTGTGGTCACGGCGCAGGCTGGCGGGCGAGAGCGTCGTCGCGCTGGTGCTGGGGCTCATGGGGGCAGCTCTCGGCCAGTTGCTGGCGGCGCCCGGGCCGTTGGTGCTCGGCGAGGCCGTCACGATCGCCGTCCTGTCGCTGATGCGACGGCGACTGCCGGCGACCGTGCTGACGGTGACCGCCGCACTGGCGCCGGTGGGCAACGGGTTCCTGCCGCTGCTGCTGGTCGTCGGATGGTCGGCAGGGCACCGGATCACCGGAGCGAGACGAGCCGTGGGCGCCTTCATCGGCGCGTACGTGCTCTGCGTCGCCTTCACGCTCGTCGAGGTCTGGTCGTCGGAGCCCTCGGTGAGCCTGGTGCTGTTCACCACCCTCCTCTACCTGGCGATGACGGTCATGCCCGGTCTGGCCAGTCGCTACTGGACGCAGCGGCGGACGCTGCTGCGCACCCTTCAGGAACGCAACGGCCAACTGCTGCGGGAACGCGCCATGGTGGCCGGGCAGGCCCGGCTGCGGGAGCGGCAGCGGATCGCCCAGGACATGCATGACAGCCTCGGGCACCAACTGGCCCTCATTTCGGTGCACACGGGGGCGCTGGAGGTCGACCGCGAGCTGACCACGCGCCAGCGGGAGGCGGTCGGGGTGCTGCGGGAGGCCTCGGTGACCGCGATGCACGAGCTGCGCGAGGTCGTGGGCATCCTCAGGGACGGGGTCGAGGCGCCTGCTCCCGAGTCCGTGGACGAGTCGGGGCGGGCCGCGCGGGGGACGGCGGGCATCGCGGATCTGGTCGAGTCGGCCAAGGCCGCGGGCAGCATGGTGGAGTTGCGGCACTCGGGAGAGGCCAGACCACTTGCCGCGGCAGCCGACCACGCGGCGTACCGCATCGCCCAGGAGGCGCTGACCAATGCCTTCAAGCACGCGCCCGGGGCGGCGATCACCGTGGAACTGCGGTACGAACCCGATTCCCTCGTCGTCGAGATCGTCAACGGCGCGGCCGTGGGCACCGGCGGTGAGGTCGTCAGCGGCGGGCAGGGCCTGACGGGTCTGTACGAGCGCGCCCGGCTCGTCGGCGGCATGGTGCACGCCGGCGCGGCTACCGAGGGAGGCTTCCGGGTCGCCGGCGTCCTGCCGTACGGCGTCGTGGAGGCCGTGCCGTACACAGAGTCCTCCTTCGCCGAGGTCAGGCCCTCCGGTGACGTGGCGGTCGACGCCCGGTGGCAGTCGCCGGGTGCCCTCGCCGGGAACGGTCTTCCCGCCATGGACTGGAGTGTCCGGGAGGGCGAGCGGGAGTGGGCGATGGGCCGCGGCGCCCGCGGCAGCGGGGTCGGTGGTGTCGCCGTGGGATGCGGCATCGCGGTGGCCGCGGTCGCACTGCTCGGGGCGGCGGCTCTCTTCGGGGTGTTCTTCATGGTCGGGTCCATGGACAAGGGCATGATCGAGCCCGCCGAGTACGAGGCCATCGAGGTCGGCATGGCGGAGAAGGACGTACGCGACCAGCTGCCGAGCGGCGACACGATCGCGACCGCGGGGCTGGGCGACAAGGGGCCGGAGCAACCGAAGGGGTCGCGATGCCTCGTGCTGCTGTCCTCCGAACTGGGGGAGAGCTGGGAGACGGAACCGGTGTTCCGGTTCTGCTTCGAGGACGGCAAGCTGGTCGAGAAGAAGTCCTATGAGGTCAAGCGCTAGTCCAGGCGCTGGGGGAAGCAGAGGGGGCACTGTGACCGGTTCGCCGATCAGGGTCGTGATCGCCGACGACGAGCCGTTGATCCGGGCCGGGATCCGGATGATCCTCACTTCCGACCAGGAGATCGAAGTGGTGGCGGAGGGCGCCAACGGCCGCGAGGCCGTCGAACTCGCCCGCTCCCACGGCGCGGACGTGGTGCTGCTCGACATCCAGATGCCGGTCATGGACGGGCTCACCGCCCTGCCCGAACTGCGCCGGGCTGTACCGGCGGCACGGGTGATCGTGCTCACGACCTTCGGCGAGCGCGAGAACGTCCTGCGGGCGCTGGAGCACGGCGGCGCGGGATTCCTGCTGAAGGACACCGCTCCCGCGGAGCTGATCCGGGCCGTGCGGGCGGCTGCCGCCGGGAACGCCTATCTCTCGCCGGCCGCCACGCGTCATGTCGTGGACCAGCTGGCCTCGGGGAGGGCCGCGGTGCGCGACGAGGAGGCCAGGGCGAGGGTCGCCGCGTTGAGCGCCCGGGAGCGTGACGTACTGGCGCTGCTCGGGGAGGGGCTGTCGAACGCGGACGCGGGGCGCCGGCTGCACATGAGCGAGGCCACCGTGAAGACGTATGTGAGCCGGATCCTGTCCAAGCTGGACTGCGAGAACCGGGTGCAGGCGGCGCTGCTGGCCCGGGACGCGGGGCTGTAGGTCCGAGCACCGGGGCGGCCCCGAGCACCGGGGGCGGCTCGGAGGCCGGCGGGAGTGGGCGGTGGTCGGCGGCGGCCCGGCCGCCTCTGCCGAGCCGCCCACCGGAGCCGTTACGCGGCGAGCCGCGCCGCCAGATCCTTGGCCTTCTGCACCGCGTCCTCGAACGCCTTGGAGCGGGAGGCCTCGGCGAGGGGTACGAGCTCCGCCATCTCGGGCTTGCTGGGCGCCAGCGTCAGCTCGGGAACGATGAAGTCGACGCTGGCGCCGAACATCCCGCCGAGCACCTTCTCCATGTAGTTCTGGACGAACTCGAAGTCCGCACGCGGAGTGCCGGGAGCGTAGGAGCCACCACGGCTGGCGACCACGGTGAACGGGATGCTCGCCACCGGCCCGTCCGGGCTGCCCGCGTTGTGGCCCACGATGATCACCTGGTCCAGCCATGCCTTCAGCGTGGAGGGGATCGTGAAGTTGTACATGGGTGCGCCGATCAGCACGGCGTCGGCCGCCGCCAGCTCGTCGGCCAGCTCGGCCCGGAGCGTGTTCTGCGCGCCGGCGGAGACCGCGGCGAAGTCCAGGTGGGGCAGCGGGTTCGCGGCCAGATCTCGGTAGACGACCTTGCCCTCGGGGTGCTCCTCCAGCCAGGTCTTCACGAAGGTGCTGGTGACCTCGCGCGATGCGGAGCCCTGCGGGAAGACGGCGGAATCGATGTGCAGCAGCGTGGCCATGGTGCTCTCCAGAAATGGGTGGCGTGGGGAGGCAGGGAGGAAGCCCCTGCCTGCCGGTAGTTCCGTTCGTAACTACAAATAACACAGGTGCTTACTTTTTTTCATCCCCTCACGTGTGGGCAGTAGTCTGGAGCCATGGCGGACCACGACGAGCACGCGTGCAGACAGGTCGACGGGGGTATCACGCGCGTCTTCGAGCTGTTCGGGAAGCGCTGGACCGGGCTCATCGTGTCCGTGCTCATGCAGCGGCCCGTCTACTTCGCCGAGCTGCGACGGGCGATCCCGGGCATCAGCGAGCGCATGCTCTCCGACCGGCTGACCGAACTCGCCGCGGCCGGGCTTGTCGTACGCGAGGTCGACGAAGGGCCGCCGCTGCGTGTGGCCTACCGGCTCACGGAGGCCGGTGCGGCGCTCGAACCCGCCCTCAAGGAACTGGGGCAGTGGGCGGAGACACACCTGCCGGGCGGGGTGCCCGGGGGCCGCGCCTGCTGATCCCGTCCGAGCGAGACGAGCCGTGCGCGCGGTCCTGGGCGCGCCGGCTGCATGCCCGTCCCGACGGAGCGGCGGCTCCCTTGATGCGGCGGCTCCCTTGATGCGACGGCTCCCCTGTCCGTCGCGGCGGAGCGGTCGGAGCGGTCGATTCCGGGGTTATCCACAGGGGGAGACGGCAGGCGGGCGTGCCGGTACGGTCTTGGGCAGTTGATGTTGTGCGACGACGGGGGAGGCGGTCCCGCCATGGGTGAGGCCGAAGCAGTGGTGCCGGTCCAGCGGACGGTCCCGGGAGAGGCGCGGGTGCCGGAGGTCTCCGGATTCGCCCGGCGCGTGCCGGGTGGTGTGCCGGACTCCCCGAAGCAGGCGGGCAAGGCGTTGCGAGGCCAGGTGCCGCGCTCCTCGCACGACTCGATCGTGGTCGCCTCGGGGAGGCCGGACGCGCTGCGGGCCGTGGAGGAGTCCAGCCATGGCCGGGTCCCCGAGCTCGCGCCGATCCGGGTGGGAAGGATGGCCGCCACCCCCTTCGCCTTTCTGCGCGGCGCAGCCGGGCTGATGGCCCATGACCTGGTGGGCACGCCGGTCACCGGCATCACGGCCCAGATCTGCGGCGACGCGCATGCGGCGAACTTCGGGCTGTACGGCGACGCCCGAGGCCGTCTCGTGATCGATCTGAACGACTTCGACGAGACCGTGACCGGCCCGTGGGAATGGGACCTCAAGCGGCTGGCCGCTTCGATCGTGCTCGCCGGGCGGGAGGCGGGCGCCGACGAGGACACCTGCCGCAAGGCGGCTTTCGACGTGGCCGGGGCGTATCGGCGGACCATGCGGCTGCTGGCCAAGCTCCCGGTCCTCGACGCGTGGAACGCGATCGCGGACGAGGAGCTCGTCTCGCACACCGACGCCCGGGACCTGCTCGGCACGCTGGAGCGGGTCTCGGAGAAGGCCAGGAGCAACACGAGCGCGCGGTTCGCCGCCAAGTCGACCGAGGCCGGCCCGGACGGTGGCCGGCGCTTCGTGGACGCCCCTCCGGTGCTGCGACGGGTGCCCGACGCGGAGGCCGCCGCCGTGGCCGGGGCGCTGGGCGGATATCTGGAGACGCTCTCGGAGGACCGGCTGCCGCTGCTCGCGCGGTACGCGATCCACGATGTGGCGTTCCGGGTGGTCGGCACCGGAAGCGTGGGGACACGGTCGTATGTGGTGCTGCTGATAGACCACCGCGGCGAGCCGCTCGTGCTCCAGGTGAAGGAGGCGCGCGCGTCCGCTCTGCTGCCCCATCTGTCGGCCGCGGGCTTCGACGTGCCCGAGGTGGCGCACGAAGGACAGCGCGTCGTGCAGGGACAGAAGCGGATGCAGGTGGTCAGCGACCTCCTGCTGGGCTGGACGACGGTCGAGGGCAGGCCCTTCCAGGTGCGGCAGTTCAGGAACCGCAAGGGCAGCGTGGACCCGGCGGCCCTCGCGGCCGACCAGGTGGACGACTACGCGCGCATGACCGGTGCGCTGCTGGCCAGGGCGCACGCTCACAGCGTCGATCCCCGGCTGGTCGCCGGCTACTGCGGCAAGAACGAGGAGCTGGACGAGGCCGTGGCCGGCTTCTCGGTGCTGTACGCGGACCGTACGGAGGCGGACCATGCCGAGCTGGTGGCGGCGGTCCGGAACGGACGGATAGCCGCCGAGCTGGGGGTGTGACGGGATCCCGGTCCCGTCCGCCCGTCGGGGCGGCCGGGGCTCTGCCATACGCTGGGCGGGTGACCCAGGACGCTCCCGGGGGCTCGGCCGCCCCGAACGACGACGAGCAGGACGACCACCGCGTGGACGAGCAGAACGTGCAGGGCTCCGAGGACGAGCCGGCCACCGAGGGTGCTCCGGCCCCCGAGGGTGCTCCGGGTGCCGGGAGTGGGCAGGACGCGGCGGATGCCGAGCGGCCCGAGGACCGGCTGGAGAAGGCCGTGCGCGCGGCCGAGCAGGCACTGATCGAGTTCGAGATCGCTGTCGAGACCTTCCGGGTCGAGGTGGAGAACTTCTCCCGGCTGCATCACCAGAAGCTCGGCCCGATGTACTCCCGTCTCGATGAGCTGGACGCCCAGATCGCCGAGGCGCGCGCGGCCCGGACCGGTGACCCGGAGGATCTGCGCAAGGCGCAGGAGGCCCGGGCCATGGTGATGCCGATGCCCGGCGTCGAGGAGCTCTTCCACAGCTGGATCGACTCCGACGGCCTCTCGCCCGAGGCCGCGGCGATGCTGACCGATCGGGCCGTGCAGCCCCCGAAGCGGGTTCGGCCCACGGACGAGGCCCGCAAGCTCTACCGCGAGCTGGCCCGCAAGGCCCACCCGGACCTTGCGCAGGACGACAAGGAGCGGGAGCGGCGCGAGGAGTTCATCACCCGGGTGAACGTCGCGTACGGGCGCGGGGACGAGTCCATGCTGCGGGAGCTGACGCGGGAGTGGGAGGCCGGCCCCGTGCCTGAGGAGCCACGGCTCGGCGAGGCCGAGGAGCTCTACGCCCGCCTCGATTGGCTCGCGCGGCGCAAGGAACTGCTGACGGTGGTCGCCCAGGATCTGGAGGAGAGCGCGATCGGCGCGATGCTGCGGATGGCGCCGGACGACCCGGACCGGCTGCTGGAGGAGATCGCGGAGCAGCTGCTGGCGCAGGTCGCGGAGCGCGAGGCCGAGCTGGCCGCCTTGGTGCAGTAGGTTTTCAGGAGGTTCCTCGTCCGTTCCGCGTCGGCGGCCCGGGCACGAGGCCACAAGACGCCGGTACGAGAGAAGGCCAGAGCCATGAATTTCGCCCCGCTGCCCTCGGTGGACGTCGCGTCCGTGCCTGCCGACGGTCTGGTGCTCGATGTCCGGGAGGACGACGAGTGGGCGGCCGGTCATGTCGAGGGCGCCCTGCACATTCCGATGAGCGACTTCGTGGCCCGCTTCGGTGAGGTCACCGAAGCCGTGGCCGAAGGGCGCCGTGCCTATGTGATGTGCCGGGTCGGTGGCCGGTCCGCCCAGGTCACCCAGTACCTGGTCCAGCAGGGCATCGACGCCGTGAACATCGACGGCGGGATGCAGGCCTGGGACTCCGCCGGGCGCCCGATGACCACGGACAACGGGACCCCGGCCTTCGTCCTCTAGACCTTCGTCGCACCCTGGACCCGCGTGGTCGGTGCGTCGGCCCGTCAGCCGAGGGGGTGGGTGGCGAGCAGATCTCCCAGGGCCTCCTCATGGGCCGCGGCCGGGCCGAGGGACAGCTCGAGCTGCTTGGCCCAGGCGTGATACCGGTGCAGTGGGTAGTCGGTGTCCGCTCCGAAACCGCCGTGCAGATGCTGTGCGGTCTGGACGACCCGGCGGACGCCTTCGGACGCCCAGATCTTCGCGACCGCCACATCGCCGTACAGCGGCAGCGCCCCACTCGCCGCACCGCCCCGCTTCTCGGAGGCGGTGAGCCGCCAGGCGGCCTGCCAGAGGGTGGCCTCCATGGCACGCAGATCGATGAAGCGGTCGGCGGCCTGCACGGCCACGGCCTGGAAGGTGGCGACGGGAAAGCCGAACTGCTCGCGCTTGCCCGTGTATTCACTCGTCATCGCCAGCACGCGCTCGCCGAGGCCGAGGGCGAGCGCACAGGTCCCCGTCGCGAGCAGTTCTCGCAGCCATTCCCAGGCGCCCTCGGCGTCGATCATCTCACTGTCGTCGATCCGCACGGCGTCCAGCCGGACCTCGGCGAACAGCTCGCCACTGGTGGACACCTGCTCGGCCAGGGCGACCCCGTCCCGGTCCCGGGCGACCAGAGCGAGCACGGCGCGGCCGTCCTCGGCATGCGCGGGCACGGCGATGACGTCCGCGATCTGCGCCCATGGCACCGCGGTCTGGACTCCGTCGAGGGTCCAGGCGGTGGCGTCACCGGGCTCACGACGGGCGGTGACGGCGCGTTCGGCCGGGTCGTGGCCGGTGCGGCCGTTGGCCGCGGCGGTCAGCACCAACTCGCCGCGGCCGATGCGCGGGAGGAGCCGGGAGCCCAGCTCGGCGCCGCCATGACGCTGCAAGGTCATCGCGACGGCGCTGGTCTCCAGCAACGGCACCCGGGCCAGCACCTTCGCCGATTCACGCAGCACGAGACAGAGCGCGATGGGATCCAGCCCCGCCCCGTCGTGCTCGGGGCCGATCACGAGGCTGAGCAGATCGGCCTCCGCGAGCCTGGCCCACAGGGCCCGGTCGATGTCGTCGGCCACCGCACCCGGGGTGAGCGCGGGGCTCGGCACCCCGTCGGGCGCGACACCCGAGAAGACCGCCTTCGCCGCCTCGACGGCCGCCTGCTGTTCCTCGGTGAAGGTGAAGTCCACAGCCCAGTCCTCCCACGCACCGGTTCCGGCCCACGGTCCTGTCGTCCGTCATCCGGTGCCCGGCACCAGATATCTGACGGACCGTCAAGATAGAGCAGGAGTCGGTGAAAAGGAACGGCGTCAGCGGTCGAAGTCGAGCTCCACGTCGGACGTCATGGGACGGGACTGGCAGGCCAGCACATAGCCGGCGTCCGTCTCCTCCTGCTCCAGGGCGAAGTTGCGGTCCATCCGGACCTCGCCCGAGACCAGGAACGCTCGGCACGTGCCGCAGACCCCGCCCTTGCAGGCGTACGGCGCGTCGGAGCGGGCCCGCAGCACCGTCTCCAGCAGCGACTCGCCCTCCTGCACCGGCCAGGAGCCGGAGCGACCGTCCAGTGTCGCCGTCAGCCTGCTGTGCTCGGGTGCCGCGACCGGAGCCGGGGCAGGGGCATCGTCGACATGGAAGATCTCCTCATGGATGCGGCTCCGGTCGACGCCCAGCCCGCGCAGAGTCCGCTCCGCACCCTGGACCAGCCCGAACGGCCCGCACAGGAACCAGCCGTCCACCTCGGGCACCGGGAGCAGCGCCGGCAGCAGCGCAGTCAGCCGCTCCTGGTCGAGCCGGCCCGACGGAAGCCCCGCCTGCTGCTCCTCCCGGGAGAGCACCGTGACCAGCTGAAAGCGGTCCGGATAGCGGTCCTTGAGGTCGGCCACCTCTTCCAGGAACATCGTCGAGGCCGCCGTGCGGTCGCTGCGGATCAGACAGAACCGGGCCTCCGGCTGCCGTGCCAGCAGGGTCGCCGCGATCGACAGCACCGGCGTGACACCACTGCCGCCGACGATCGCCGCGAAATGCCCGGCGCGTGGCTCCAGGACGAACCGGCCCATCGGCTGCATGACCTCGACCGTGTCCCCGACCGAGAGCTCCTTGAGGGCGTACGTCGAGAACTCGCCGCCGTCGACCAGCCGGATGCCCACGCGCAGCACGGGATCCTCACCGGTGAGGGCGGCAGGGGAGCAGATCGAGTACGTACGCCGGATCTCCTCGCCGTTCGCACCCGTGCGGCGCAGCGCGATGTGCTGGCCCGGCGTATGGCGGAAGGCCTCCCGCAGCTCTGCGGGGACCGTGAGGGTGACGGCCACAGAGTCGTCCGTGAGCCGTTCGACCTCGCTGACCCGGAGCGGATGGAACATCTACAACTCCTTGAAGTGGTCGAACGGTTCGCGGCAGGCCACGCAGCGGCGCAGCGCCTTGCACGCGGTGGAGGAGAACCGGCTCAGCAGCTCCGTGTCCGTGGAGCCGCAGTGCGGGCAGCGGACGGTGAGCGTGAGCGGCACCGTCCCGTCCATGGCGCCCGGCCGAGGCGGCGCTATCCCGAACTCCTCGAGCTTGCGCCTGCCGTCGGCACTGATGTCGTCCGTGGACCAGGCCGGGGAGAGCACCTTGACCACCGAGACCTCCGGTATGCCGTGCTCGTGCAGCACCCGCTCGATGTCCGAGGTCATCGCCTCGATGGCGGGGCAGCCGGTGTAGGTGGGGGTCAGCTCGACCTCGACCTTGCCCGGGGCGAGGATCTGCACCCCGCGGAGCACTCCGAGCTCCTCCAGCGTCAGCACCGGCAGCTCCGGATCGGGCACGGATCCCGCCAGCCGGCGCAGCTCGGCCTCCAGCACCGTGTCGGTCACCATGACGCCCCCGGGTGGCTCCGGTGCAGATGCTGCATCTCGGCCAGCATCCGCCCGAACGACTCCGTGTGCAGCCCCTGGCGCCCGGCACCGGCCGACCAGGCGCCGGTGTCCGCCGTGTCCGGCACGGTCAGGGTGGCGCGCTCCAGCACCGCCGTCACCGACTCCAGCCAGCCCGAGCGAAGCGCCTCCCAGTCCGCGTCCACGCCTTCGACCGGCTGGAACATCTCTCCGGTGAACCGCCACAGTGCGTCACAGGCGCGCTGCATCCGCTCACGGCTCTCGGCCGTGCCGTCGCCCAGCCGCAGGGTCCACTGCTCGGCGTGGTCCTGGTGGTAGGCGACCTCCTTGACCGCCTTCGCCGCCAGTGCCGCGAACTCGCCGCCACCCGTCGCCAGTTGTCCGAACAGCAGCCGCTGGAACGTGGAGAAGTAGAGCTGGCGGGCGATCGTGTGCGCGAAGTCGCCGTTCGGCTGCTCCACCAGCTGGAGGTTGCGGAAGGCCCGCTCCTCGCGGAGATACGCCAGCTCGTCCTCGTCGCCGACGAGGGAGAGGAGCGTCCTGGCCTGTCCCAGCAGGTCGAGCGCGATATTGGCCAGCGCGACCTCCTCCTCCAGGACCGGGGCGTGCCCGGCCCACTCCCCCAGCCGGTGCGAGAGCACCAGCGCGTCGTCGCCCAGCGCGAGTGCGGCGCTCACAGGTGCTTCACCCCTTCCGGGATCTCGTAGAAGGTCGGGTGCCGGTAGGGCTTGTCCGCGGACGGCTCGAAGAACGGGTCCTTCTCGTCCGGGGACGAGGCGGTGATCGCCGTGGACGGCACCACCCAGATGGAGACGCCCTCATTGCGCCGGGTGTACAGATCGCGGGCGTTGCGCAGCGCCATCTCGGCGTCCGGCGCGTGCAGGCTCCCCGCGTGGGTGTGCGACAGCCCGCGGCGCGAGCGCACGAACACCTCCCACAGCGGCCAGTCCGTCGAGCTGCTCATGCCGTCGCCTCCACCTGTGCCTCGTCGCGCTTCTCGCCCGACCCGTCCGACTCGTCCGACGCCGCCGACTTCTTCGACGCGGCCCTGGCGGCGTAGGCGGCGGCCGCCTCACGCACCCAGGCGCCTTCCTCGTGGGCCTTGAGCCGCTGGCTGATCCGCTGCTCGTTGCACGGTCCATTGCCCTTCAGGACCTGCCAGAACTCGTCCCAGTCGATCGCGCCGAAGTCGTGATGCCCCCGCTCCTCGTTCCAGCGGAGGTCCGGGTCCGGCAGGGTGAGGCCCAGGGCTTCCGCCTGCGGGACGCAGATGTCGACGAAGCGCTGGCGCAGCTCGTCGTTCGAATGGCGCTTGATCTTCCAGGCCATGGACTGGGCCGAGTGGGCCGAGGCGTCGTCCGGAGGGCCGAACATCATCAGGGACGGCCACCACCAGCGGTCCACCGCGTCCTGCGCCATCTCGTGCTGGGCCGGGGTGCCCTGGGAGAGCGCCAGCAGCAACTCGTACCCCTGGCGCTGGTGGAAGGACTCCTCCTTGCAGATCCGGACCATCGCGCGGGCGTACGGACCGTAGGAGCAGCGGCACAGCGGCACCTGGTTGGTGATCGCGGCGCCGTCCACCAGCCAGCCGATCGCGCCGACGTCGGCCCAGGTCAGCGTCGGGTAGTTGAAGATCGACGAGTACTTCTGGCGGCCCGAGTGGAGCTTGTCGAGCAGCTCGTCCCGGCCGGCTCCCAGCGTTTCCGTCGCGCTGTAGAGATACAGACCGTGGCCCGCCTCGTCCTGCACCTTGGCCATCAGGATGGCCTTGCGGCGCAGGGAAGGCGCGCGGGTGATCCAGTTCGCCTCGGGCTGCATGCCGATGATCTCGGAGTGCGCGTGCTGCGCCATCTGGCGGATCAGCGACGCGCGGTAGTCGTCGGGCATCCAGTCGCGAGGCTCGATGCGCTCGTCGGCGGCCACGGCAGCGTCGAAGCGCGCCTGGTGCGTCGTAGCCGCAGTCGTCTCTGCAGTCACTGCCGTCATCGAGCTCCCTACCGACCGATCGTTCGGTTGAATGACTTCAATGGTGAGTCGGCGGCCCGTATGGTGTCAACCCTGTGGATAACCGCAGGGGACTCTGGGGATCGGGGCGGGATGGACTCCTACGACGGCGAAGGCGCCGCGCGCGCCGAGGCGGCTCCGTCCGCCGTGCCGGGCGGGATACGCAAATCGGGCGGGTCGGACGGGCCTGGTGTGACGACCGGGACGACTGAGACCACCGGAACGACGACCACGACGACCACGGCGACCATGACCGACGCTACGGGCGAGCCCGGTGCGTCGGACGAGGCGGCTGAGGTCGAGGCGGAGGCCGCCGGCGCGAGCGAGCCGCCGGGCCGGCCCGCCGGCGGCGGGATAGCGAGCCTCTCCCTCCCCTACCAGGTCGTGGCCGCGGTCGCCCTCGCACTCGTCGGTCTCTTCGCCTGCATCCATCTGGCCATGGTGTTTCTGCACGTGGCGCCCTCCAACACCGTGACCAAGCAGCACGGCAAGGGGGTCGACGAATGGATCTATCCCGAGTTCGAGCAGAACTGGAAGCTCTTCGCCCCCAACCCGCTGCAGCAGAACATCGCGGTCCAGGTGCGGGCCGAGATCGTCGGCACGGACGGCGCGCGCAGGACCACCGACTGGATCGATCTCTCGGCCGAGGACGGTGACGCGATCCGCGGCAATCCCCTCCCGAGCCACGTCGACCAGAACGAGCTGCGCCGGGGCTGGGACTTCTACGCCAACTCGCACACCGACGACAACAAGTCCAACGGGCTGCGCGGCCAGCTCTCCGAGCGGTACATCCGTCGCATCGTGATGATGCGGCTGGAGAACCACGACCTCGGTGGACACGTCGAGCGCATCCAGCTCCGGTCCGCCACCCGCTCCGTCAAGGCACCGGTGTGGAGCAAGGAGCGGACGGACACCCGGCCGTTCCACCGCGTGCTCCCCTGGTGGACGGTGACCTCGGCCGATCTGGCCCTGGACGTGCGGAACGCCGGAACGGCCGATGAGAGCGGCACGGAGGCGGGCCGATGAACCAGACCCTCGACCGCAGGCTGGCGGCCGCCATCCAGCGCGTGACCTCCACCGCCCTCGGCCCGTACCAGAGCGCCGTCGTCCGCATCGGCTTCTCCGCCACCTGGCTGCTCTTCCTGCTGCGCGAGTTCCCGCACCGGCGTGAGCTCTACGGACCCGAAGGGCCGTGGGGCTGGGACATGGCCCAGCAGCTGATCGCCAACAACCACGCCTTCACCGCGCTGATGTGGTCCGACAGCGTGGTCTGGTTCGAGATCGTCTATGGCGTAGCCCTGCTCTCCAGCGCGCTGCTGATGCTCGGCAAGCACACCCGCGCCATGTCGGTCCTCTTCATGATCGGCGTGCTGTCGCTGCAGAACCGGTCCATCTTCATGGGCGACGGTGGCGACAACGTGATCCACCTGATGGCGATCTACCTGGTGTTCACCCGATGCGGTCAGGTGTGGTCCCTCGACGCCCGGCGGGCGCGACGCGATGGCGAGCCCGGCCGGACGGGGAGCCGGACACGGAACTGGTCCGGCCCGGCCCTCTGGTCGGTCCTGGGCGTGCTGCTCTTCGTCGGCACGGTCATGGGCCGGATCGGCGGGGAATGGTGGCTTCTGCTGCTGTTCTGGGCGCTGTGGATCTTCCACGGGGTGTGGTGGGCGGTGAATCGCTACGCACCGGACAGCGAGCCGCGCACACTGCTCGACGTCCTCGCCAATCTCAGCCACAACGCCGCGCTCGTCGTGATCATGGCCGAGGTCTGTCTGATCTACGCCACCGCCGGCTGGTACAAGATCCAGGGCTCGCGCTGGCAGGACGGCAGCGCCCTGTACTACCCGCTCAAGCTCGACTACTTCACCCCCTGGCCCGCGCTCTCCGACATCCTCGCGGGCAGCGGCGTGATCGTGATGCTGGTGACGTACGGCACGGTCATCGTCCAGGTGGCGTTCCCGTTCACGCTGTTCAACCGCAAGGTCAAGAACGTCCTGCTGGTGGCGATGATGCTGGAGCACGCCGGGATCGCCCTGCTGCTCGGTCTGCCGTTCTTCTCGCTCGCGATGATCGCCGCGGACGCGGTCTTCCTGCCGACGTCCTTCCTGCGCCGGCTCGGCGGCTGGGCGACGCGGGCCCGGGAGCGTGTCCTCGCCCGACCGGTACGGATCCCCGAGCAGCGAGGTACGCCCGAGGAGCAGGCCCCCCGTACCCTCGTCGGGTGAGCACCGAGACCCACGAACCCGTCCAGTACGACGACGGCTACGGCCCCGAGATAGGTGTCGGGCCCCATCCGCGTCCCTGGCCGGAAGGGGCGTCGTACGACCCTGAGCTGCTCGCCCACGGGGACCGGCGCAATGTCGTCGACCGGTACCGGTACTGGACGCGGGAGGCGATCGTCGCCGATCTGGACACCCGGCGTCATGACTTCCACGTGGCCGTGGAGAACTGGGGCCACGACTTCAACATCGGCTCCGTGGTCCGCACCGCCAACGCCTTCCTGGCGAAGGAGATCCACATCGTGGGGCGGCGCCGCTGGAACCGGCGCGGTGCGATGGTCACCGACCGGTACCAGCACGTGCGCCACCACGCGGACACGGAGTCGCTGACCGCCTGGGCGGCGGCCGAGGACCTGCCGATCATCGGGATCGACAATCTGCCGGGCGCCGTACCGCTGGAGCGGACCGTGCTGCCGCGGCGCTGCGTCCTGCTCTTCGGGCAGGAGGGGCCAGGGCTCACCGAAGAGGCGCGTGAGCACACCGCCATGGTGTGCTCGATCGCCCAGTTCGGCTCCACCCGCTCGATCAACGCGGGTGCCGCCGCCGCGATCGCCATGCACGCCTGGATCCAGCGGTACGCGGACGTCCCCCCGGCGCCGTAAGGCCACCGGGGGCGGGGTGCCCGGCCCGCCCCCGGTGGGGAGCGGGCCGGACCGCCGTCCGTCGTGTGTCAGGCCTGGCGGCGGATTTCCACCATGCGGAAGCGGTTCGAGACGAAGGCGCCGTCGCACAGCGCCGCGTTCGCCGCCGGGTTGCCGCCCGAGCCGTGGAAGTCGGAGAAGGCCGCCGTCTGGTTCACATAGACCCCGCCCGTCAGGTTCAGCGAGAGCTGGGCCGACTCCTCCAGACAGACCTCCTCGACGGCCCGCTCGGCCTCCGCCGAGGTCGTGTACGCGCCGACCGTCATCGCGCCCTTCTCGCGCACCGTGCGGCGCAGCAGATCCAGCGCGTCGGTCGTCGAGTCGACCGCGACCGCGAACGACACCGGGCCGAAGCACTCGGACATGAAGGACGCCTCTTCGTCGGCCCCCTCCCAGTACTTCCGCGCCCCGTCCAGCTTCACGATCACCGGCGTACGCACCACGGCGTCCGGGAAGTCCGGATTGACGACCTCGCGCGAGGGCAGAGCCACCTCGCCCAGCGCGGCCGCCCCGTCCAGCCTGGCCCTCACATCAGGGTTGACCAGGGCACCCAGCAGCGCATTGGCCCGGGCGTCGTCGCCGAGGAGACCGCTCACGGAGGCGGCGATGTCGGCGACCACCTCGTCGTACGACTTCGGTCCGGCGTCCGTGGTGATTCCGTCCCGCGGGATCAGCAGATTCTGCGGGGTGGTGCACATCTGGCCGCTGTACAGCGACAGGGAGAAGGCCAGATTGGACAGCATTCCCTTGTAGTCGCCGGTGGAGTCGATCACCACCGTGTTGACGCCGGCCTTCTCCGTGTAGACCTGGGCCTGGCGCGCATTCGCCTCCAGCCAGTCACCGAAGGCGGTGGACCCGGTGTAATCGATGATCCTGATCTCGGGGCGGACGGCGAGCGTCTTGGCGATGCCCTCGCCCGGGCTCTCGGCGGCCAGCGCCACCAGATTCGGGTCGAAGCCCGCCTCGCTCAGCACCTCGCGGGCGATCCGGACCGTCAGCGCCAGTGGGAGGACGGCGCGCGGGTGCGGCTTGACCAGGACGGGATTGCCGGTGGCCAGCGAGGCGAACAGCCCCGGATATCCGTTCCACGTCGGGAAGGTGTTGCAGCCGATCAGCAGCGCGATCCCGCGCGGGGCGGCCGTGAAGACCTTCCGCAGCTCCAGGGGGTCACGCTTGCCCTGGGGCTTGGACCAGTCGGCGCTCTGCGGCGTGCGCGTCTGCTCTTCGTAGGCATACGTCACGGCCTCCAGGCCGCGGTCCTGGGCGTGCGGGCCGCCGGCCTGGAACGCCATCATGAAGGCCTGGCCGCTCGTGTGCATGACGGCGTGGGCGAACTCATGGGTGCGGGCGCTGATCCGCGCCAGGATCTCCAGGCAGACCAGGGCGCGCGTCTCGGGACCCGCCTCGCGCCAGGCCGCCATGCCCGCGCGCATCGCGGGCAACAGGACCTCGATGTCCGGGTGCGGATACTCGATGCCCAGCTCCGGGCCGTACGGCGAGACCTCGCCGCCGGTCCAGCCGTCGGTGCCGGGTTGGTCGAGCTCGAAGCGGGTGCCGAGCAGGGCCTGGTACGCCGCGAGGCCGTCGGCCGCACCGGTCTCGCCATAGGCCTTCGGGTGCTCGGAGTGGGGCGACCAGTACTCCCGTGAGCGAATCGCTTCGAGGGCCCGGTCGAGCGTCGGCCGGTGGGTCTCGGTCAGCTGCATGAAAGACCAACTCCTCGATGAGCTGGGCAGGGGAACGCGGACAGAGTTAGAGTAACCGAACGATCGGTCGGGACAAGGGGGGTCCGCGGAACCTGTGGATAACCCGTAGGGGAGGATCACAGCCATGACCGTCACCGATGCCGCCAGTAGCCCGAGGGGCACCAGCGGCGCCGAGGCCGTCGCCCCGAGCCGTACCGTCGCCGTCATCGGCGCAGGGACCATGGGGCAGGGCATCGCGCAGGTCGCGCTGCTCGCCGGCCACCGCGTACGCCTCTACGACGTCGCCGCCGACCAGGCGGAGGCCGGGGCGGCCACGATCCTCACCCGCCTGGAACGGCTGGTCGAGAAGGGCCGGCTGGACGAGAGCACGCGCGGCGCGGCGGCACTCCGGCTGGAGCGCGCGACCGACCTCGCGGAGCTCGCCGACAGCGCGCTCGTCGTCGAGGCCGTCGTCGAGCGGCTCTCGGTCAAGCAGGAGCTCTTCGGAGCGCTGGAGGAGATCGTCGCCGACGACTGCCTGCTCGCGACGAACACCTCCTCGCTGTCCGTCACCGCCATCGCGGGCGCCTTGCGCCTGCCCGGCCGCTTCGTGGGACTGCACTTCTTCAACCCGGCGCCACTGCTTCCGCTCGTCGAGGTCGTCAGCGGCTTCGCCACGGACGAGGACGCGGCCACGCGCGCGTACGAGACCGCCAAGGCCTGGGGGAAGACCCCCGTCCGCTGCGCCGACACCCCCGGGTTCATCGTCAACCGCATCGCCCGGCCCTTCTACGCGGAAGCGCTGCGGGTCTACGAGGAGCGCGGTGCCGACCCGGCCACCATCGACGCGGTTCTGCGCGAGTCCGGCGGCTTCAGGATGGGCCCCTTCGAGCTCACCGATCTGATCGGCCAGGATGTCAACGAGGCCGTGACCCGCTCCGTGTGGGAGTCCTTCTTCCAGGACCCGAAGTTCACGCCGTCACTCGCCCAGCGCCGCCTGGTCCAGTCGGGACGCCTCGGCCGCAAGTCCGGTCAGGGCTGGTTCCCGTACGCGGAAGGCACCGAGCGGCCCGAGCCGCACACCGCCGCTCCCGCGAAGGCCCCCGAGGCGATCACCGTGCGAGGTGACCTGGGGCCCGCCGAGCCGCTCGTCGCTCTCTTCGAGGAAGCCGGGGTCAAGGTCCGGCGCCGGGGCGGCGGCGGGTACATCCGGCTGCCCGGTGGCGGGCGGCTGTGCCTCGCGGACGGTGAGACGTCCTTCGAGTTCTACGAACAAGAGATCATCTACTTCGATCTGGCGCTCGACTACGCCGCGGCCACCCGTATCGCCGTGTCCACAGCGGCGTCGACCTCGCCGGAGAGCCTCCAGGAGGCGATCGGCCTCTTCCAGGTGACCGGCAAGCGCGTGTCCGTGATCGAGGACGTGCCGGGCATGATCGTCGCCCGCACGGTCGCGATGCTGGCGGACGTCGCCGCGGACGCGGTCGACCGGGGCGTCGCATCGGCGGAGGACGTCGACACCGCGATGAGGCTCGGTGTGAACTACCCGGCAGGCCCCCTGGAATGGGCCTCCAAGGTGGGTTTCCGGCGGATCTGCGACCTCCTGGGGGAGCTGCACGAGCGCTACCCCACGGGCCGCTACGCGCCCTCCCTCGGGACGGTCCGCCGCGG
This sequence comes from Streptomyces sp. NBC_00259, assembly GCF_036181745.1. NCBI lineage: Bacteria > Bacillati > Actinomycetota > Actinomycetes > Kitasatosporales > Streptomycetaceae > Streptomyces > Streptomyces sp. NBC_00259. Next base: position 4,010,530 of record NZ_CP108080.1, read on the forward strand.
GTGCGAAGAGAACGGGGGCAGCTGATGACCACGGCCAAGAGGGACACGTACACGCCGGAGACGCTGCTGTCCGTCGCGGTTCGCGTCTTCAACGAGCGCGGCTACGACGGCACGTCCATGGAGCACCTCTCCAGGGCCGCCGGGATCTCCAAGTCGTCGATATACCACCACGTCGCGGGCAAGGAGGAGCTGCTGCGCCGTGCGGTCAGCCGTGCGCTCGACGGCCTGTTCGGGATCCTCGACGAGGCGGGTGCGACGCGCGGACGGGCGCTGGAGCGGGTCGAGTACGTGACCCGCCGCACCGTCGAGGTGCTGATGGCCGAGCTGCCCTACGTCACGCTGCTCCTGCGTGTCCGCGGCAACACCAGGACGGAGCGCTGGGCCCTGGAACGGCGCCGCGAGTTCGACCACCGCGTCGCCGATCTGCTCAAGGCGGCCGCCGCCGAGGGCGACCTCCGCGCGGACATGGACATGCGGCTGGCGACCCGGCTGCTCTTCGGCATGGTCAACTCCCTGGTGGAGTGGTACCGGCCGCAGGCCGGCACCGGCTACGACCGGGAGCAGGTGGCCGACGCGGTCGTCAGGCTCGCCTTCGACGGCCTGCGCACGGCCACCCCCTGACACGGGCGGCACTGAAACACGTGCCCGTCTGCCCGGCACGCGCCGCGTCTGCCCGGCACACGCCGCATCTTCCGAAGCGCATGCCGCCCGCCTGACGCGCGCATTCCGGCCGCACCCGGTCCCGCTCAGCGGGCCGGGTACGGATCGAGGTCCGTCTCCTCGAAGACCAGCAGGGTGCGGGTGGAGAGCACCTCGGGAATCGACTGGAGCTTGGTCAGGACCAGTTCACGCAGGGTGCGGTTGTCCGGTGTGTGGACCAGCAGCAGGACATCGAAGTCGCCGCTGACCAGCGCGATGTGGGCGGCTCCCGGGAGCGCCTGGAGCTGCTCGCGGACCGTCCGCCACGAGTTCTGCACGATCTTGAGCGTGATGTAGGCCGAGGCGCCGTGCCCGGCGCGCTCGTGGTTCACGCGCGCGCTGAAGCCGCGGATCACGCCGTCGTCGATCAGCCGGTTGATCCGGGCGTAGGCATTGGCACGGGACACATGGACCCGCTCGGCCACGGAGCGTATCGAGGCGCGGCCGTCCGTCTGGAGGATGCGGAGGATGTCCCGGTCGATCGCGTCCAGCGTGCGCGGCGGCGGGCCCTGGTCCGCGCCGGGCACGGCTTCGTAGACCGTGCGGTCCTCGTCATCGGCCATTTGTTCAGCTGTCACGTCCCCCCGCCTTTCTGCCGTGGACGACCTGCTCCTATCCCAGGCTGTGGAGAACCGTTTGTCCACAGGCTGAAGGTGCCTGTAGCCAAAATGCGCCCACGACCGAACAATCGGTAGGTGAGGCGCCTCACACTCCGCGCCCTTCATGGGTCCTTATGCCCGCTCCCACGAGGAGGTGCTCGCGTTGAAGAAGAGCAGCATCACGGTCCAGGAGCGGCCGGGTGCGGCCTACCGGCCCACCCCGCCGCCCGCCTGGAAGCCGCGCACCGACCCTGCGCCGCTGCTCCCCGACCCGGAGCCGTACCGGGTCCTCGGCACCGACGCCGCGGCCGGGGCCGACCCCCAGCTGCTTCTGCGGCTGTACGCGGAGCTGGTCCGCGGCCGCAGGTACAACGCGCAGGCGACCGCCCTCACCAAGCAGGGCAGGCTCGCCGTCTACCCGTCGAGCACCGGCCAGGAGGCCTGCGAGGTCGCCGCCGCGCTCGCCCTCGAGGAGCGCGACTGGCTCTTCCCCAGCTATCGGGACACCCTCGCGGCCGTGGCCCGCGGCCTCGACCCCGTTCAGGCGCTGACGTTGCTGCGGGGCGACTGGCACACCGGCTACGACCCGCGCGAGCACCGCATCGCACCGCTGTGCACCCCGCTCGCCACCCAGCTCCCGCACGCCGTGGGCCTGGCGCACGCCGCGCGGCTGAAGGGCGACGACGTCGTCGCGCTCGCCATGGTCGGCGACGGCGGCACCAGTGAGGGCGACTTCCACGAGGCGCTCAATTTCGCCGCCGTATGGCAGGCACCGGTCGTCTTCCTGGTGCAGAACAACGGCTTCGCGATCTCCGTCCCGCTCGCCAAGCAGACCGCCGCGCCGTCCCTCGCCCACAAGGCGGTCGGGTACGGAATGCCCGGCCGGCTCGTCGACGGCAATGACGCGGCGGCGGTCCACGAGGTGCTCACCGAGGCGGTCGGGCGGGCGCGGCGCGGCGGGGGCCCGACCTTGGTCGAGGCCGTCACGTATCGCATCGACGCGCACACCAACGCCGATGACGCCACCCGCTACCGGGGCGACAGCGAGGTCGAGGCCTGGCGTGAGCACGACCCGATCCGGCTGCTCGAGAAGGAGCTGACCGGGCGGGGACTGCTCGACGAGGACACCGTGAAGGCCGCCGGCGACGCCGCGGAGGCGATGGCGGCGAAGCTGAGGGAGCGGATGAACGCGGACCCGGTGCTCGACCCCATGGACCTGTTCGCGCATGTCTACGCCGAGCAGACCGGCCAACTGCGGGAGCAGGCCGCGCAACTGCGTGCCGAGCTGGACGCCGAGAGCGGAGAAGGCACCCACGGCGCGGAGGGTGACGCACGATGAGCACGGCAACCGCACGGCAGGCCAAGCCCGCCACGATGGCGCAGGCGCTCCAGCGCGCCATGCGCGACGCCATGGCCGAGGACCCGTCCGTCCATGTCATGGGCGAGGACGTCGGCACCCTCGGTGGCGTCTTCCGGGTCACGGACGGGCTCGCCAAGGAGTTCGGCGAGGAGCGTTGTACGGACACGCCGCTCGCCGAGGCGGGCATCCTCGGCACGGCCGTCGGCATGGCGATGTACGGGCTGCGTCCCGTCGTCGAGATGCAGTTCGACGCCTTCGCCTACCCGGCGTTCGAGCAGCTGATCAGCCATGTCGCCCGCATGCGCAACAGGACGCGCGGCGCGATGCCGATGCCGATCACCGTGCGCGTGCCCTACGGCGGCGGGATCGGCGGCGTCGAGCACCACAGCGACTCGTCCGAGGCGTACTACATGGCGACTCCGGGGCTCCATGTCGTCACGCCGGCGACGGTCGACGACGCCTACGGGCTGCTGCGGGCGGCCATCGCCTCCGACGACCCCGTGGTCTTCCTGGAGCCGAAGCGGCTCTACTGGTCGAAGGCCGACTGGTCCCCGGAGGCTCCTGCCGCCGTGGAGCCGATCGGGCGCGCGGTGGTACGACGCCAGGGGCGCAGCGCCACGCTGATCACCTACGGCCCCTCCCTGCCGGTCTGCATGGAGGCGGCCGAGGCCGCACAGGCCGAGGGCTGGGACCTGGAAGTGGTCGATCTGCGCTCGCTGGTGCCCTTCGACGACGAGACCGTGTGCGCGTCGGTGCGTCGCACGGGCCGGGCCGTCGTCGTCCATGAGGCGACGGGCTTCGGCGGACCCGGTGCGGAGATCGCCGCCCGGGTCACCGAACGCTGCTTCCACCATCTGGAAGCGCCGGTCCTGAGAGTGGCCGGTTTCGACATCCCCTATCCGCCGCCGATGCTGGAGCGACACCATCTGCCGGGTGTGGACCGGGTACTGGACGCTGTGGCGCGGCTGCAGTGGGAGGCGGAGAGCTGATGGCCCAGGTGCTCGAATTCAGGCTGCCGGACCTCGGTGAGGGCCTGACCGAGGCGGAGATCGTACGGTGGCTGGTCGCCGAGGGCGATGTCGTCGCCGTCGACCAGCCGGTCGTCGAGGTCGAGACGGCCAAGGCGATGGTCGAGGTGCCCTGCCCGTACGCGGGCGTGGTCACCGCGCGCTTCGGTGAGGAGGGCACGGAGCTGCCCGTCGGGGCGCCTCTGATCACCGTCGCCGTGGGTGCGGCGGAGCCGGGCCCCGGTGGCTCCGGGGCCTCCGAGGGCTCTGCGGCCGCCACGGAGGAGTCCTCCGGCAATGTGCTCGTCGGGTACGGCACGGGCGCACCGGCAGCGCGCCGCCGCCGGATCCGGCCGTCGGCGCTCTCGGGCGGCAGGCCCGCGGACGCGGCTGCGGGCTCCGCGCCCGGCCCGAGCCTCACGGCCGGTCCGGACCCGGCGCCCGGCATGGCACCGGAAGCCGGCTCCTTCGCGGGCCATGAGCCCGTCTGGGACAGCGCCGTGGAGAGCCCGGCACCCGACGCCCCGCGCGGCGTCGCTGCTCCGGGCATCGTCGCCCCGGCCGGGCCCGCGCCCACGCACGAAGGACCTGTGGCGGTCATTTCGCCGCTGGTGCGGCGGCTGGCCAGGGAGCACGGGGTCGATCTGCGCGAGCTGAAGGGGTCGGGGCCCGACGGGCTGATCCTGCGCGCGGACGTCGAGCACGCGGTACGGGGCCTCACGGCCGCGGCCGGGCCGCAGCGGTTGGCTCCCCAGCCGGAGACCTCCGCCGTATCCCTGTCCGCATCCGCATCCGCATCTGTGTCCGCATCCGCGCATGCCGCGGTCGCCGGTGAGCGGGTCCCGCTGCGCGGGGTGCGCGGGGCGGTCGCGGAGAAGCTGTCGCGCAGTCGCCGCGAGATCCCGGACGCGACGTGCTGGGTCGACGCGGACGCGACCGAACTCATGGCCGCGCGCAGGGCCATGAACGCGTCGGGCGGGCCGAAGATCTCGCTCCTCGCGCTGCTCGCCCGCATCTGCACGGCAGCGCTCGCCCGCTATCCCGAGCTCAACTCCACGGTCGACCTGGACGCCAGGGAGATCGTGCGGCTGCCCGAGGTGCATCTCGGCTTCGCGGCCCAGACCGACCGCGGCCTGGTCGTGCCCGTCGTGCGGGCCGCCCACGGCCGTACGGCCGAGTCGCTCACCGAGGAGTTCCAGCGGCTGACCGACAAGGCGAGGCAGGGCAGCCTGACCCCGGCGGACCTCACCGGCGGCACGTTCACGCTGAACAACTACGGCGTGTTCGGCGTCGACGGGTCCACGCCGATCATCAACCACCCGGAGGCGGCCATGCTCGGTGTCGGCCGCATCGTGCCCAAGCCATGGGTGCATCAGGGCGAACTCGCGGTCCGGCAGGTCGTACAGCTCTCGCTGACCTTCGACCACCGGGTGTGCGACGGCGGCACGGCCGGCGGCTTCCTCCGGTATGTGGCGGACTGCGTCGAGCAGCCCGCGGTACTGCTGCGCACGCTGTAGTCGTCGCGGCGGCCGCAGGGCCGCCGCACCGGTTCCGTATCGGCGGTCACGGACCATACTTCTGGGGTGACTGCCGATGCGGAATACGACGCGATCGTGCTCGCCGGAGGCGCCGCCAAGCGTCTCGGCGGGGTGGACAAGCCGGGAGTGAGCGTCGGCGGCCGGGCGCTGCTCGACCGGGTGCTGACAGCGAGCCGGGGAGCAGACCGCACCATCGTGGTCGGCGGGCGACGGGCGACCGCTCGCCAGGTGCTCTGGGCGCGCGAGAGCCCGCCCGGCGGTGGGCCGCTCGCCGCGCTCGACGCCGGGCTGCGCATGGCGGAGGCCGGGACGGTGCTCGTGCTCTCCGCCGACCTTCCGTTTCTCGACGCCGCGACCGTGCGGCGGCTCCTGGACACCCTGAGGGCGGGCGGGCGGGAAGGCGCGCTGCTCATCGACGCTGACGGACGCGACCAGCCGCTCGTCGCCTCCTACCGCGCCGAGCCGCTCCGCCGCGAGCTGGCCCTGATCGCCGCCGAGCACGGCAGTCTCACCGGGCTGCCGCTACGGCTGCTGACGGGGGAGCTCGACCTCGACCGGGTGTCCGCGGATCCCTTCACCGCGTACGACTGCGACACCTGGGAGGACATCGCCACGGCCCGGGCCCGTATCAGGGAGCATGGGAGCGTGCTGGATGAATGGATCACCGCAGTCAAGGACGAACTCGGCATCGAGCTGGATGTCGACACCGGCGCCGTGCTCGACCTGGCCCGGGACGCCGCCCATGGGGTAGCCCGGCCCGCGGCGCCGCTCACGACCTTCCTGGTCGGGTACGCGGCGGCCAAGGCGGGTGGGGACAGCGCGAAGGCCGTTGCCGAGGCCGCCCGTAAGGCCGCCGCGCTCGCCGAGCGGTGGGCCGCGGAAGCCGACGGAGCAGGAGCCGACACCGGCCGCAACGACGGGGCCGGCGGCTGATGACGGCGCAGGACCACGAACTCGGCGCTCCGGGCACCGCCGGGCAGGGCGGCGCCGAGGAGCAAGGGACGGGTTCCGTGCCCCACGGGCGACCCGGCGCCGCGGACGGCACCTCCTCGGCCGCCCCCTCGCCTTCCACCTCCTCGCCTTCCACCTCCTCGCCTTCCGGCCCCTCGCCTTCCGCCGACGACGGCGTCGAGGACGCTCTCGCGCTGGTGGGGCGGCAGCCGGCGCGGCCGGCCGACGGCCAGGACTCCCGGGCCCCCGGGCAGGACCGTCCGTCCGCGGCCCGGCACCGTGCCACGCCCTGGGAGAAGGCCCGCTCGATCGCCTCGCGCGCCGGCAGCGCCACCGCGCTCCGCACCCACCGCGAACCGCTCGATGCCTCGCTCGGCCGTGTGCTCGCCACCCCGCTGACCGCGTTCACGGATCTGCCGTCCTTCGACACCTCCGCCATGGACGGCTGGGCCGTCGCCGGCCCGGGCCCCTGGACCGTGGCGCCCGGCGACAGCGGCATCCTCGCCGGGCACGGTGAGCCTGAGCCGCTCGCCGACGGCACGGCGGTGCGCATCGCCACCGGCGCCCGTGTCCCGCCGGGCGCCACCGCGGTGATCCGCAGCGAGCACTCCCGCACGGACGGCAGCGGTCATCTCCATGCCCAGCGCCAGGTGAGCCACGGACAGGACATCCGGCCGCGCGGCCAGGAATGCCGCTCCGGCGACCAACTCCTGCCCGCCGGAGCGCTGGTGACCCCCGCCGTGCTCGGTCTCGCCGCGGCCGCCGGATACGACGAGCTGCACACCGTCGTCCGGCCGCGTGTCGAAGTGCTTGTGCTGGGCGATGAGTTGCTCACCGAAGGGCTGCCCCACGACGGGCTGATCCGCGATGCTCTCGGGCCGATGATCGGCCCTTGGCTGCGGGCCCTGGGCGCCGATGTCATCGCCACCCACCGGGTCGGTGACGACGCCGAGGCGCTGCAGCGGGCCGTCACCGCCTCCGACGCCGATCTCGTCGTCACCACGGGCGGCACGGCCGCGGGTCCCGTCGACCATGTCCATCCGATGCTGAGCAAAGCGGGTGCCGAGCTGCTGGTCGACGGGGTCGCCGTGCGACCGGGACATCCGATGCTGCTGGCCAGGCTCGCGCCCGGTCGGCATCTGGTGGGGCTCCCCGGCAACCCGCTCGCCGCGGTCTCCGGGCTGCTCACGCTCGCGGAGCCGTTGTTGCGTCAGAGGTCGGGGCAGGCAACCCCGGCCCCGTATCGCGCGTCTCTAAGGGACGAGGTCCACGGCCACCCGTATGACACTCGACTGGTGCCGGTGGTGCACCGCGGCGACAGCGTCGTACCGCTGCACTACCACGGCCCGGCCATGCTGCGGGGCGTCGCCGCTGCGGACGGTCTCGCCGTCGTGCCGCCCGGCGGGTCGGGTGCGGGCGAGGTGCTGGAGGTCCTCGATCTGCCCTGGCTGCCGACCTCCGAAGGGTGTTTCACGTGAAACTTCCCGGCCATGACGCAATGGCCCGGGAGGCCGATGAACAGTTGGCCGTCTCGCGAGTGAAGTTGCCCAAACGGGTCGTCGAGCGGCCGCTGCTGCAGGTGGGCAAGCGGCTGCTGTTGGCGCTGGTGGTGCTGTTGCTCACGGTCTTCATCGTGTGGCTGGACCGCGGCGGGTATCACGACAACGCGGACGGGAAAGTCGACTTCCTCGACTCCTTCTACTACGCCACCGTCACCCTCTCCACCACGGGGTACGGCGACATCGTTCCGCACAGCGACAGCGCGCGGCTGGTCAATGTGCTGCTGGTGACGCCGCTGCGTGTGCTCTTCCTGATCATCCTGGTCGGCACCACTCTCGAGGTCCTCACCGAGCGGACCCGGGACGAGTGGCGGCTGAACCGCTGGAGGTCCACCTTGCGTGACCACACCGTCGTCATCGGCTTCGGCACGAAGGGACGTTCCGCACTTCTGACCCTGTGCGCGACGGGTCTGAAGAAGGAACAGGTCGTCATCGTCGATCCGAGTTCCAAGGTCATCGAGGCGGCGACCGCGGACGGATTCGCGGGGGTCATCGGCGATGCGACGCGCAGTGATGTGCTGATCCGTGCCGAGCTGCAACGAGCGCGCCAGATCATCATCGCCACACAGCGCGACGACACCGCGGTCCTCGTCGCCCTCACCGCACGGCAGCTCAACCGGGGGGCGAAGATCGTCGCCGCGGTCCGGGAGGAGGAGAACGCGCCACTGCTGCGCCAGTCCGGGGCCGACGCGGTGATCACCAGTGCCAGTGCGGCGGGCCGGCTGCTCGGCCTGTCCGTACTCAGCCCCTACGCGGGCACGGTGATGGAGGACCTGATCCAGCAGGGCAGCGGTCTCGATATCGTCGAGCGTCCGGTGATAAAGAGCGAGGTCGGCAAGAACGTCCGGGACACGGACGACCTGGTGGTGAGCGTGCTGCGCGGTCACCGGCTGCTCGGGTACGACGATCCCAAGGCCAGCCCGCTGCAGCTGACGGACCGGTTGATCACCATCGTGCGGGCGTCGAACACACCGTCCTCCGGCGGCGTGGACCAGCGGTAGCGGCAGGCCGGAGTAGCCTCGCGCCCATGCATGCGATCACGATTCCCGAACCAGGTGGTCCCGAGGCGCTGGTCTGGGCGGAGGTGCCGGACGCCGAAGCCGGCGACGGGGAGGTCCTCGTCGACGTTGCCGCGAGCGCCGTCAACCGCGCGGATCTGCTGCAACGGCAGGGCTTCTACGAGCCGCCGCCCGGAGCGTCCCCCTATCCCGGGCTGGAGTGCTCGGGCCGGATCGTGGCGCTCGGCCCCGGGGTCTCCGGGTGGAGTGTCGGCGACGAGGTGTGTGCGCTGCTGGCGGGCGGCGGATACGCGGAGAAGGTGGCCGTGCCGGCGGGGCAGCTGCTGCCCGTACCGGAGGGCCTCGACCTGGTCACGGCGGCGGCGCTGCCGGAGGTGGCCTGCACGGTCTGGTCCAACGTCTTCATGGTGGCGCATCTGCGCCCCGGCGAGACGCTGCTGGTGCACGGCGGGGCGAGCGGCATCGGCACGATGGCGATCCAGCTGGCGAAGGCGGTGGGAGCGAAGGTCGCCGTCACCGCGGGCGGCCCGGAGAAGCTCGCACGGTGCGCCGAGCTGGGAGCCGACATCCTGATCGACTACCGCGAGCAGGACTTCGTGGAGGAGCTGCGGAGCGCGACGGACGGTGCCGGGGCGGACGTCATCCTCGACATCATGGGGGCGAAGTACCTCGACCGGAACGTGCGCGCACTGGCCGTGAACGGCCGCCTCGCGGTGATCGGGCTGCAGGGCGGAGTGAAGGCCGAACTGAACCTGGGAGCGCTGCTCGCGAAGCGCGCCGCGATCACGGCGACGACGCTGCGCGCGCGGCCGCTGCACGAGAAGGCGTCGATCGTGGCGGCGGTGCGTGAGCATGTGTGGCCCCTGGTCGCCGCGGGGACGGTACGGGCCGTGGTGGACAGCACCGTGCCGATGCGGGAGGCCTCCGAGGGGCACCGCGCCCTCGAGTCGGGCACGCACGTGGGCAAGGTGGTCCTGGTGTCGCCCACGGTGGGCAACTGAGCCCAGCACGGAACCGAGAACGACATGGAGCCCGGCACGCGCGTGAACTGAGCGATGTCGCACAACGGCCCCGTTCCCTCAGAGGGAACGGGGCCGTGGCACGTCCGGAGTCAGAGGTACGGACCCGAGCGGATCGCACCGTGGGCGGAGTCGTCATCCGTGGGGGCGCCCGGCGGGAGAGCGCGGCGCATCTGCTCCAGCTGAGCGCGTGCCGCCATCTGCTGGGCGAACAGCGCCGTCTGGATGCCGTGGAACAGGCCCTCGAGCCAGCCGACCAACTGTGCCTGGGCGATGCGCAGTTCCGCCTCGGAGGGCACCGCGTCATCGGTGAACGGGAGCGACAGCCGCTCCAGTTCCTCGACGAGCTCCGGGGCGAGGCCGTCCTCGAGTTCCTTCACCGAACCTCGGTGGATCTCCTTGAGCCGGACCCGGCTCGCCTCGTCGAGAGGAGCCGCCCGCACCTCCTCCAGAAGCTGCTTGATCATGCTGCCGATGCGCATGACCTTCGCAGGCTGCTCGACCATCTCCGTCACCGGGATCTCGCGGGACTCGACGTCACCTTCACCGCCGCCGAGCGCCATACCGTCCTGTCCCACGATGAGGACATGGGGGCTCTCCTGCGACCGTTCATTCCTCGGCATCTCCATGCCGTCCATTCTCTCGCACATGTGCTTCACCACACGGTGTGCCCCCGTACCGGGGTGATCCACCCTGATACGGGGGCACAGGTCCATCACGGCCGGTATCGAACCGTCCCCGGACCGTGTCGGGCGGTCCTGGGGACGGAACTCCCGCCACGAAGGGGTCAGGTCGCCTCGCGGCGGGACAGAGCCCCACGGGACCGGGTGACCAGCGCGGCGAGCAGGGCCGCGCCGAGCGGCACCGCGATCAGCAGGGCGCCCAGGGTCTCCCAGGGGACGACGATCGGGACGTCCGGCGGGGTCAGGTTTCCGCCGAAGCCCCCGTCCAGGGCCTGCTCGTACCAGGCCCTCTCCTCGCGCTCCTCGGTCAGCCGCAGCCCGATGGCAGGCAGCACGCCCGCCGCCGAGCCGAGGACCACACCCATCGCCGCGACCACACCGCACTGGAATCCGCTCAGCGTGCGACGCACGCGGGGCGGGGCACCGACGGCCGCCAGCGTCTTGAGGTCCGCCTCCGCGTCCGCCTGGGCGAGCCCGGTGGCGATACCGGCCGCGCCGATGGTGATCAGTCCGGCGAAGACGGCCAGCGCCAGCAGCACAATGCTGTTCTCGCTGGTGTAGCCCTCCTCGATGTGCAGCTCGATGCTCGCGCCGGTCCGGTCGAGCTCGCCCGACAGCTTCTGGCGCTGCTCACTGCTCGGCAGCCGGTCGGTCGAGTAGTAGGCCCCGAAGGGAACGGTGGCGATGCCGGCGGCCTTGGCCGCGGCGGGCGGCAGGATCATGCCGACCCCGTACGCGTTGGTGCCGTCCGCGACCTGGTGGGTGGAGAAGGTCTTGACCGCGCCCGGAGCCTCCTTGCCCTCTTCCCTGGCCTTGTCGGCGGCTTCCGTGTCGGTGATCAGCCGGATGCCGATCGAGCCCTTCTTGTCGAGGTTGCGCTTGTCGAAGGAGACGACCTTCCCTTCGGACAGCGCCTTCGCGGCCGCCGGGTCGTCGATCCCGAGCACGTTCAGCAGCTTCTCGTCAGCGACGAGCACCCCGCCGTCCGTGGGGGTCGCCACGCTGGACTCCTTGCAGCGCCAGTCCTTGGAGAACGCGCGGCGCTGGGCCTTGGTGAACTTCTCGGCCGGGTCCTCGCTCCCGGTGCTCCACAGCGGGCACTGGTTCGCCTTGGGGACGACGACCTCATAGCTGCCGCAGCCCTTGTCACGGCTGTACATCGCGCAGTTGACGTTTCCGACGACGGCGCGGTCCACATCGGCCCGTACGTCCACCTGCAGGTTCTTCTGCACGGCCGCGCGGGCTTGAGGCACGTCCCGTCCGCCGGCCTCGTTGACGATCAGCGACACCGCGCCGTGCGGCAGCCGTGCCTCGTACGAGGCCTCGGACTGGGCGTCCCTGCTCGCGGCGTACGTGGCCACGGCGACGGTCCCGGCGACCGCGGCGAGCACGGCGGCCACGGCCGGAGCCGTGCGGCCCCGGTTGCGTACGGCGTCACGCAGAGCGAGTCGCGGCGAGAGCGGCAGCCAGCGGCCGGTGCGGCCGAAGAGGCCGACCAACACGGGTGTCATCGCGACCACACCCAGCTCGGCGATCGCGCTTCCGGCCGCCACGAGGATGGACTGGTCGGAGAGCAGCGATCCGTACAGCGCGATCGCGGCACCGAGCAGCACGGCGATCAGGCCGACCACGGGCAGGACCCGGCTGCTGCGGCGGACGCCCCGGCGGCCGGTGAGTGAGGCGAGGACGGACTGCCGGGAGGCGGTCACGGCCGGGACGATCGCGGCCAGCAGACCCGTGAGCACCGCGAGGAGCCCGATGCCGAGCAGTTCCAGTGGCCGGATGTCGAAGCTGCCGAAGCGCTGACCCATGTAGTCCTCGAGCAGCGGGCGCAGCGCGAAGGTCAGGGCGAGACCGAGGATCGTGCCCACCACCGCGGCCGCGAAGCCGATCACCAGCCCGCCGGCCAGGACGATGGCGCGGATGTGGCGGCGGTCGCCGCCGTTGGCGCCGACCAGCCCGAGCTGGCGACGGGAGCGCCGGGCGCCGACCGCGAAGGCGGGCCCCGCCAGCAGGCAGATCTCCAGCATGGCGAGGCCGACCACGGTGCCGACCGCGGCGAGAGCCGCCACGTCGGCGGCGCCGCTGTCCCCGTAGCTCTTGGCCCAGTCCTCCTGCTGGTACAGCGGGACGTCATCGTCGGCCGGCGGGGCGAGCTGAACCGCCCGCGAAGCCACCGTCACGCCCTTGGTGTTGATCTGCTTGACCATGTTCCACGTGAAACCGCCGGGAACGCTGACCAGGTAGGTGGTGCTCGTCTCGGTGGACGGCAGGTCGTCCGCCGCCAGGGCCTTGTCGAGCGGGTCGAGCAGCGCGCCGGGAAGGGCGTTGACCTGGTCGCTCTTGAGCGCGTCGGGCAGCTCGTACGAGCCGGTGATCGTGTACTCCCGGTCGAGTCCGCGCGCCGCGAGCTTGGAGCCGACGCTCAGCCCGCTGGTCTCCAGGAAGTGGGTCGTCGCGGCCACCTCGGCCGTCTCCGTGGGGAAGCGGCCGCTGACCAGGGTCATGATGCCGGCGGCCAGCGGGTCCGACGCCTTGAGCTCACGGATCTCGGCGTTCAGCAGCCCGTGGGCGGTGCGCAGCTTGGCGGAACCGGCCGAGTCCTCCAGGGACTTCGCGCCCGCCGGGAGGACCTTCCGGACGTCGGTGTCGCCCTCGGGCCACGGCTTGTCGTCGAAGTTCCCGACCGGGGCGTAGTTGTTGGCGTCGGGGCTCTGGTAGATCGGTACGCCGCGGCTGTGGGCATCGGACATCCGGGCGTCGGCGGCGCCGAGGGTGCGCTCCAGGGCCTGTTCCGTGGAGAGCTCGGCACTGCGCAGTGTCAGATCTGCGGCGCTCACCCCGAGGATCGGCAGGGCGATCATCGCCAGGACGAGGAAGCTGCGTCCCTTGGAGCGGACGGCGTCGCGGCGGGCGATGCGGACCGCGGCGCGCCAGGAGTGGTACCAGTTCTTCACCGCTCGGCCGCCTGCCCGGTCAGCAGGGAATCCGCGTCGGTGCGTACGGTCTGGTCGACGACCGCGCCGTCGCGCAGGAACACCACCCGGTCCGCCCAGGCGGCGAAGCGCGGCTCGTGGGTGACGAGGATGCCGGCCGCCCCCGCGTCGCAGCGGGCCCGCAGCAGGGCGAGCACGGACTCACCGGTCTCGGAGTCCAGGGCACCGGTCGGCTCGTCGGCGAGCACGAGCCGGCGGTCGCCGACGAGGGCGCGGGCGATGGCCACCCGCTGCTGCTGGCCGCCGGACATCTCGTCCGGGAACCGGTCGGCGAGATGACCGAGGTCCATCTCGGTGAGGGCGGCCACGGCCTCGGCGCGGGCCTTGCGGGCGGAGGTGCCGTCGAGCTCGCGGGGCAGGGCGACGTTCTCGGCGGCGGTGAGCGCCGGGATGAGGTTGTAGTCCTGGAAGACGTACCCGATGCTGCGGCGGCGCAGGGCGGCGAGCGTCTTGCGGTCGGCGGTGGTGATGTCGGTGTTCTCGACGATCACCTGGCCCGAGGACGGGGTGTCGAGACCGCCGGCGATCGTCAGAAGCGTCGACTTGCCGGAGCCGGACGGGCCCATGACGGCGACGAGTTCACCGGGGAACACATCGAGATCGACGCCGCGCAGAGCGTGCACTTCGGTGGCACCGCTGCCGTGCACGCGGGTCAGGTTCCGCAGTTGCAGGACGGGTTGCCGGGGCTGGTGGGAGTGGCTGGACATGGGAGGTCCCCCTTGGATGTGCGCGGAGGGCGCACATGAGCGGATGTGAGAGGTGAGGTGTGCGGAAGCGGAGCCGACTCGGGTGCCGCCGGCTCAGTCGTGCCTCCGCGGGTGGCTGTGTGCGGGCGCCGGAGCCGGGGCGGGTGGGGGTGCGGACTCCGGACGCGGGGCCGCTGCTGAAGAGAGCCGGATGAGCCGGGCCTCACAGTGGTCGAGCCAGCGGGCCTCCGCCTCGGTCTGGAAGATGAGCTGTTCCAGCACGAGCAGCCAGGCGACCTCGTCCCGGTCGGCGGGCGTCGTTTCCAGTGCCTGTGCCTTCAACCGGGTGTAGTCCTGCATCGCCTTCACGGTGTGACGGCGCTGGGACTGGATGACGTTGCGGATGTCGACCGCCGTCGCGCCGACCGCCATGGCCAGCTTGATCGCCAGCTCGTCACGGGCCGGGCTGGTCCGGTCGACGGGCCGTTCGAACCACGCCTTCAGCTCGTCCCGCCCTGTGTCCGTGATGACGTAGAGCGTGTGGCCGGCTTCGTCCTCGCCGTCCTGGACGACCATGCCGTCGCGCTCCAGTCGGCTCAGGGTCGTATAGACCTGGCCGACGTTGAGCGGCCAGGTGGCTCCCGTGCGGGACTCGAACTCGGTGCGGAGCTGTGAGCCGTAGCGAGGGCCGCGTTCGAGAAGGGCGAGCAGCCCGTGGCGGATCGACATACTCAGTATGTATACCGGGTATGTCGTCGAGGGCCAACCGTCCTGAGGGGGACCTCGTGTGTACGTCGTACGGAGGATGGCCCGGCTCGAGAGGGACGGCAGGCGGTGCTCCGGCGGGGTGCGGGCGGCCTCGTCCGTGACGTAATCAGCCGCGGCGCAGCCGCAGCCCCATGTACCCGAGCCCCAGGCCCATCAGGGCGCAGCCGGCACCCAGCGTCAGCACGGGGACCTGGCGTTCGAGCGGCGGGGCCGCGGTGTGCGGGCGTCCCTGGCCCACCGCCGCGGGGGAGGCGGGTGACCGGCTCGGTGGCGCGGTCGACGTGGGTGCGGCCTCCTCGTCGCCCCGTTCCTCCTGCGCCTCTTCCCGGGCCTCCTCCTCTCCCTCTCCCTCTTCCTCTCGCGTCGACTCGTCGCCGGGGTCGTCCGCGTCATCCTGGTCGTCGTCGTGCCGCCGATCGGGCGACGTCGTCGTGCTGGGGGACGGCGCGACGGTACGGCCGGGGCGGTCGCGGCCTTCGCCGGCCTGTCGTCCCGCGAGTGACGACGTGGGGGAAGCGGAGGCTTTCCCGCTCGGTGCGCGGCCGGGCTTCTCCGCGCGCCGCAGGTCCGCGTGCGGGCGCGTGCCGTCGTTCGCCTCGTCACCCTGGCCGGGTCCGGCGGCACCGCCGACGCGCGGGGACATCGGCCCGCCGATCCCTTGGCGCCGGAAGTCGTGCGTCCGCAGGCCGTCGCCGTCGCGCCACCGGGAACCCCCGTCGTGGCGCCCGTCGCCCCATGAACCGTCGGCGTTCCCCCGCGACCCCTCGCTATCCGCCCGCGACCCCTCGCCGTCCGCCCGCGCATCCTCCGCGTAGGTCGTCCGGGGTGCGTCCGCGTACGCGTACGCCGATACCGGCACGGCCAGCACAAGTGCCGCGATGGTCATCGCACAGTGCGTGCGAAGCATCGGAGTCACGGGGTGACCCCCTCCCGAGCCAGGTCGCCGAGATATCCAACTCAGCGTCACATGGCCGGGCAATTCCGGCATCCCGGACTAAACCGCCCCGATGGGGATCGAGGCGGTGAAAGAGGAGGAGCGTCGGCCGAGGAGGGTCGGAGCGTCGGCCGAGGAGGGTTACTGGGAGTCGGCCGGGTCGCCGGTGGAGACTTCCAGGGTGAACTCGGCGTCGTCCTCCGTGATCTCCGTGCCCGCCCGCGGGTACTGCGTGAGGATCGTGCCCTCGCCGTAGACCGCCTCGTTCACGGGAGTCTCGGCCGTGACCTTCCAGCCCGCTGCCTGGATGCAGTCCTTCACCGAGGTGACGTTCTTGTACGTGAAGTCGGGCACCTCGAACTTCTCCGGGTCGCTGCCCTCGTCCGGAGCGGTGCACTCTTCCTTGTCGATGGTCTTGCCCAGGTCGGGGCCCTTGTGGCCCGCCACCGCCGAGTCGGTCGGGGACGGGTTGTCGCCGCCACCGCCACCGCCGTCGCCGTCGCCGCCGTTCAGCGACAGGGCCACGATCAGTCCGCCGATCGCCAGCAGCGCCACGGCGATCGAGCCGACGATCACCGGCATGTTCCGCCTGCCGCCGCCCGCCGACGCGGAGGGGCCGTGCTGCGGCGAGAGGTTGTACGGAGCGGGCGCCGGGGCCGGGGTCTGGTAGGCCGGGGCGGGGCTCTGCTGCGGGTAGCCGTAGCTCGGGGCGGGCGTCGACGGCCCCGGGACGGGGCCGGGGGCCGGGGTGGGCGGGCCGTACGGACCCGGCTGGTACGGCTGCTGCACACTGTGCGGCGGCGGGACCGGGGCCGACCGGTCCACCGGCGGGAACACCGCGGAACCGACACCCGCACCGCTGTTCGTCGTCGGCGCACCCTGAACGATCACCGGTGCGTGCGTCTGGCCCGCGCTCGCGACCCGCAGGCACTCGTCCCGCATGGCGGCCGCGCTCGGGAAGCGCTCGTTCGGGTTCTTCTTCAGCGCCCGCGCGACCAGGGCGTCCATCGCCGGGCTCACCGAGCGGTTGAAGGAGGACGGGGCGACCGGCTCCTCCTGGACGTGCGCGTACGCGATGGCCAGCGGGGAGTCCGCGTCGAACGGCAGCCGGCCCGTCAGCAGCTGGAAGAGCATGACGCCGACCGAGTACAGGTCGGAGCGGGCGTCGACGCCGCGCCCCAGCGCCTGCTCGGGCGACAGATACTGCGGAGTGCCGACGACCATGCCGGTCTGCGTCATCGACGTCACGCCCGACTGCATGGCGCGCGCGATACCGAAGTCCATGACCTTGACGACGCCGCGCTTCGTCATCATCACGTTGCCGGGCTTGATGTCCCGGTGGACCAGGCCCATTTCATGGCTGGTCTCCAGCGCCGCCAGCACGTCGGCGGTCACCTTCAGCGCCTTGTCGGCCGGCATCGCGCCGTACTGCCGGATGTCCTCCTGGAGCACCGAGCCGAGCGGCTTGCCCTCCACGTACTCCATGACGATGTACGGCATGACGCCGCCGTCACCGGCGGAGCCGGCGAACGCCACCGCGTCCTCGCCGGTGTCGAAGACCGACACGATGTTGGTGTGGGACAGCTTGGCGACGGCCTGGGCCTCGCGCCGGAAGCGCTCACGGAACGACTGCTCGCGACCGAGCTCCGTGTGCAGGGTCTTGATGGCGACCTGGCGGTCCAGCGCACTGTCGTACGCCAGATACACCGACGCCATACCGCCTTCGCCGAGCAGGTCGCGAAGCTGGTACCGGCCGCCCGCCACGGAACCGCCCGCGTAGCGACCGCTGTGTGCGCCGTCCTGGCTCATGACTGTGCTTCCCCCTAGGCGGCGCGCACCGTCGAGCGGTGACCGCAGTGATCCCGATTACGGCCCAAGTCTGCCCGAGGGCAGTGACACGTCAAGCCGGGTGCCCGTTCCGTGACCGTACGCACAAGAACGGTCCCGCAAGCGTTACAGGAACCGTACGGAATGTGCGCCCGCGGATCGGCAGCGGGTTTGATGGCCGGTCCATCTCGAACCGGCCCGTCACAAGAAGCCTGTAGCGTGACGTGGCGAACCACCCGAGAGACGCCGCCCGTGCCCAGCGCGCGGCGCGGCAAGACACGACGGCGAGGACTGATGGCACCCGAACCCGAAGCAAGTGGCGGCGGAGTATCGGATGCTGCGGACTCCTGGGGCGTCGGCGGGCTCGTCGGTGACGGTCGCTACCGGCTGACCCACCGCCTCGGCCGCGGCGGCATGGCCGAGGTGTTCGCGGCGGAGGACGTACGGCTCGGGCGCACCGTGGCCGTGAAGCTGCTCCGCGCCGATCTCGCCGAGGACCCCGTCTCCAAGGCGCGCTTCACGCGCGAGGCCCAGTCGGTCGCCGGCCTCAACCACCACGCCATCGTGGCCGTGTACGACTCCGGCGAGGACGTCGTGAACGGCCAGTCCGTGCCGTACATCGTGATGGAGCTGGTCGAGGGCCGCACCATCCGTGATCTGCTCATCAGTGCCGAGGCCCCGCCGCCCGAGCAGGCGCTCATCATCGTCTCCGGGGTGCTGGAAGCCCTCGCGTACTCGCACCAGCACGGCATCGTGCACCGCGACATCAAGCCCGCGAACGTCATCATCACCAACGGCGGTGCCGTGAAGGTGATGGACTTCGGCATCGCGCGCGCCCTGCACGGCGCGCAGTCGACGATGACGCAGACCGGCATGGTCATGGGCACGCCGCAGTACCTCTCCCCCGAGCAGGCGCTCGGCAAGGCCGTCGACCACCGCTCCGACCTGTACGCCACCGGCTGCCTGCTGTACGAACTGCTGGCGCTGCGTCCGCCGTTCACCGGCGAGACACCGTTGTCGGTCGTCTACCAGCACGTCCAGGACATGCCGGTGCCGCCGTCCGAGGCCTCGGACGTGGCCCCTCCGGAGCTGGACGGGCTGGCGATGCGCGCGCTCGCCAAGGACCCGGACGACCGGTTCCAGAGCGCCGAGGAGATGCGCGGGCTGGTGCAGTACGGGCTGCAGATGCTCCAGCAGGCGGGCAGCCACACCGGTACGTGGAACACCGGCCCGGTCGAGATGCACGAGGGCGGCCACACCCCGACCCACGGAATGACCTCGACGACGGTCATGGGGCACCCGCAGCACGGCGAGACCTCGCAGGGCCCGATCCTGCCGCCACCCAATCCGAACGACGGGGCGTACACCGTCGGGCACGGCGGGGCCAAGGGCGGCGGTGGCCGCGGCAAGGTGTGGCTCTTCGTCGCGCTCGCCGTGATCGCGATCGTCGCGGGTGTGGCCTTCGCCGTGGACCGGGCGAACAACACCGGGACGAAGGAGAAGGACGACCCCGGCATCTCCAACACCCCGTCCTCGCCGGACGATTCGCCGTCGACGCCGTCGCAGAGCGAGGAGAGCGACCAGAGCGAGGAGCCGGACTCGTCGTCGGGCGGTAACCAGGATCCCTGGACGCCGTCGGACGACCCGGGGAACAACTCGCCGTCGGCGCCGTCGGACGACCCGACGGACGGTCCGACGGATCCGCCGTCGACGACGGACGGGACGAGCGAGGGTACGACGGAGGGCAACACCGACGAGGGCACGACGACGGGCCAGGACGCGGGCACGACGACCGGCCAGGACGCGGGTACGACGACGGGTCAGGACGCGGGTACGACGACGGGTCAGGACGCCGGTACGACCACGGGCCAGGACGCCGGTACGACGACCGGCCAGGACTCGGGCGCGACCGTCGGCCAGGACGCCGGCGGCACCACCCCGTAGCGACGGATTCCGCCCCCGCTCACCCCGCGAACGCCTCGCACACCGCCTCGTACTCGCGCGTCCACCACACCGCCAGGGCCGACACCGCAGGAAACTGCGGGTCGGCCCTGCGGTCGTGCAGCTGGTAGCGCCAGCGCAGTATCCAGAAGTCGTTGAGCCGCTCCCACCACACCCGTTGCACCGCGGCCGCCAGCTCCGCGCAGTCCGCCCCCGCCGCCCGACGGTAGGCGCGCGCGTAGGCCCGCACCTTCGCCAGCTCCAGCTCCCCGGCGGGCTGGACGAAGAAGATCGCCGCGGCCCGTACCGCCTCCTCGGCGCGGGGCTGCACCCCCAGCCGGTCCCAGTCGACGATCGCGGCCGGCTCCGCGCCCCGGTCGTCGCCGCGGTAGAGCACGTTCAGCGGGTGGAAGTCGCCGTGCACCCAGCCGCCGGCCTCGGCGGGCGGCGGACGGCGGTGCGCATGGCGTTCCAGCAGGGCCCGGCGCTCCAGCAGCCGGTGCTCGGCGAGGGCGTCGAAGCCGTCCCGGGGGCGCCGGCCGCGGGCGAGGTCCAGCAGTTCGTCGATGAGCGCGAAGGTCTCGTCGGGGTCGGCGCTCTCGTACGGACGGGCCGTCCCGCCGCGCTCCGCCTCCCTGCCCATGACCTGCTCCAGGCCGGTGTGCACCAGGCCGAGCAGCGCGCCGAGCCGGCGGGACTCGGCGGTGGTCAGCTGGGCGCCGTCGCGGTGCCGGCCGTCCACCCAGGGATGCAGGGCGTAGCAGCGGCCGCCGATGACGGCGACGGTGTCGCCGGTCGTGTCCTCGACGGGCGGGGCGACGGGGACGCCGAGGGACTGGAGCCGCTGGGTGGCGCGGTGCTGGCGGACGATGGTCTCGCGGTCGGCGGTCGGCGCGTCCAGATGGTGCTTGAGGAAGTAGTCGCCGCGGGTGGTGGCGAGCCGGTAGCCGCGGTTCAGGAGGCCCTGGGTGACGGGTTCGCAGGAGAGGGGTTCCCCGGCGTCCTCGTACCGGCGCAGCAGCGGACCGAGCGGGGGTGGGGCAATAGCAGATGAGCGCGGCACTCGCCAGATGTTAGATCACCCAGCGTGTCGATGATGTCGCTCCTCGAAATAGTCGAGGGTGTGCACCGTGACGAACTGGGGCCTGATGCGCATATAGACCGGTTCGAAGGGCTCCCCGTCCACATGGTGCGGGGTGGGGCCGAAGCTCTCGATCTGGGCGTCGGTCGGCTGGATGAGTTCCGCGGTGCCGGTGAACTGGACCGACCAGGGGACCGCCGCGCCGGAGTTGAAGTTGTCCGCCCCGTACGCCACCACGCTCCCGGCGCACGCCTGGTGGTAGCCGGGGCCACCGTGCAGTCGCAGCAGGACGCAGCCGTCCGAGACGACATGGCGTGCGGGTGCCACCGTCAGGATCGCGCGCATGCTGGTCGCCAGTCGGCCGTACGGGACCCGGGTGAGCAGCTCGACGGCGCGGCGTTCCTCGTGGGAGCAGGGATCCTCGGGCGACATGGATCCACTGTCCGCCGCCCGCCCGCGGCAGGAACAGAGCCGCTCGCCCCCTCCCCGCGGGCCGTTGGTCCCTTGTGCGGGCCGTTGGTCCCTCGCATGCGTCGTGTGCGCCCTCAGTGCCGCTCGGCCTGCATCCTCGCCACGTACGCGGCGGCCTGCGAGCGCCGCTCCATCCCCAGCTTGGAGAGCAGGCTGGAGACGTAGTTCTTGATGGTCTTCTCGGCCAGGTGCAGCCGCTCGCCGATGACGCGGTTGGTGAGGCCCTCGCCGATCAGGTCGAGGATCTTGCGCTCCTGCTCGGTGAGCCGCGCCAGCTTGTCGTCGCTCTTCGGGTTGTTCCCGTCGCGCAGCCGCTCCAGGACGCGCGCGGTGGCGACCGGGTCGAGCAGTGACTTGCCCGCCGCCACGTCCCGTACCGCCGACAGCAGCTCGGAGCCGCGGATCGCCTTCAGGACGTAGCCCGAGGCGCCTGCCATGATCGCGTCGAAGAGTGCCTCGTCATCCGCGTACGAGGTGAGCATCAGACATTTGACGTCCTCGTTGTTGGACCGCACCTCACGGCAGACCTCGACCCCGCTGCCGTCCGGGAGGCGTACGTCGAGCACCGCCACATCGGGGCGGGCCGCGGGGATCCTGACCAGCGCGTCGGCGGCCGTACCGGCCTCGCCGACGACCTCGATGTCGTCCTCCACGGAGAGCAGCTCGTACACGCCACGCCGAACGACCTCGTGGTCGTCAACCAGAAATACCGTGATTTTTCGTTCTTCGTGCACGGGGTAAGTCTCACATACTCACTCTTCCAATGCCCGGGGTGCCCGGGATAACGTGCCGGTGTTCCGGCAGCCTGCAGGGCTGTGACCAGTGGTTGTTCCCGAATTTCTCGATTTACTTGGAAATCCAAGCAAAATCGCAGGTCAAATGGGGTTTCGCAGTAATGCTCCCCACTGGGTAACGTGCCTTTGGCAGGCCGCTCGCCGGGGCACCTGTCACGCCTGTTCCCGGCCGAGCCGCACCCACCCCGTGCACCGTACGGATACAGGCGAGCCGCACTGGACCCCGGCGGACCCCGGGGGCCGGACAGACGGAGGAGCACGCACGTGACCGTGGAGAGCACTGCCGCGCGCAAACCGCGCCGCAGCAGTAAGCGCGTCAGCGCAGCGAAGAAGCCAGCCAGTTCCGAGCCCCAGCTCGTACAGCTGCTGACGCCGGAGGGTGAGCGGGTCGAGCACCCGGACTACGACATCGACCTCAGCCCCGAAGAGCTCCGCGGGCTCTACCGGGACATGGTCCTCACCCGTCGTTTCGACGCCGAGGCCACCGCTCTCCAGCGGCAGGGCGAGCTGGGCCTGTGGGCCTCGCTGCTCGGCCAGGAGGCCGCCCAGATCGGCTCCGGCCGCGCGCTGCGCGACGACGACTACGTCTTCCCGACGTACCGCGAGCACGGCGTCGCCTGGTGCCGCGGGGTCGACCCGACGAACCTGCTGGGCATGTTCCGTGGCGTGAACCACGGCGGCTGGGACCCCAACAGCAACAACTTCCACCTGTACACCATCGTGATCGGTTCGCAGACGCTGCACGCGACCGGCTACGCGATGGGCGTGGCCAAGGACGGCGCCGACTCCGCGGTCATCGCGTACTTCGGTGACGGTGCCTCCAGCCAGGGAGACGTCGCCGAGTCCTTCACCTTCTCCGCGGTCTACAACGCCCCGGTCGTGTTCTTCTGCCAGAACAACCAGTGGGCGATCTCCGAGCCCACCGAGCGCCAGACCCGGGTGCCGCTCTACCAGCGCGCCCAGGGCTTCGGCTTCCCCGGCGTCCGGGTCGACGGCAACGACGTGCTCGCCTGCCTCGCCGTGACCCGCTCCGCGCTGGAGCGCGCCCGCCGCGGCGAGGGCCCGACCCTGGTCGAGGCCTTCACGTACCGGATGGGTGCCCACACCACCTCCGACGACCCCACCAAGTACCGGCACGACGACGAGCGGCAGGCCTGGGAGGCCAAGGACCCGATCCTGCGTCTGCGCACGTACCTGGAGAACCAGGGCCTCGCCGACGAGGCGTTCTTCACGGAGCTCGACAAGGAGAGCGACGTGCTCGCGAAGCGCGTCCGCGAGGCCGTCCGTGCCATGCCCGACCCGGACCACATGGCGATCTTCGACAACGTCTACGCCGACGGGCACGCCCTCGTCGACGAGGAGCGCGCGCAGTTCGCCGCGTACCAGGCGTCGTTCGCCGACGCTTCCGAGGAGGGCAAGTAAGCCATGGCCGTAGAGAAGATGTCGCTCGCCAAGGCGCTCAACGAGTCGCTGCGCAAGGCCCTCGACACCGACCCCAAGGTCCTCATCATGGGTGAGGACGTCGGCAAGCTCGGTGGGGTCTTCCGCATCACCGACGGGCTCCAGAAGGACTTCGGCGAGGAGCGGGTCATCGACACCCCGCTCGCCGAGTCCGGCATCGTCGGCACCGCGATCGGTCTCGCGCTGCGCGGCTACCGCCCGGTCGTCGAGATCCAGTTCGACGGTTTCGTCTTCCCCGCGTACGACCAGATCGTCACGCAGCTCGCCAAGATGCACGCCCGTGCGCTCGGCAAGATCAAGCTGCCCGTCGTCGTCCGTATCCCGTACGGCGGCGGCATCGGCGCGGTCGAGCACCACTCCGAGTCGCCCGAGGCCCTCTTCGCGCACGTCGCGGGCCTCAAGGTTGTCTCCCCGTCGAACGCGTCCGACGGCTACTGGATGCTGCAGCAGGCCATCCAGAGCGACGACCCGGTGATCTTCTTCGAGCCGAAGCGCCGCTACTGGGACAAGGGCGAGGTCGACATCGAGTCCATCCCGGACCCGCTGCACGCCGCCCGCGTCGCCCGCACCGGCACGGACCTCACGCTCGCCGCCTACGGGCCGATGGTGAAGGTCTGCCTGGAGGCCGCCGCGGCCGCCCAGGAGGAGGGCAAGTCGGTCGAGGTCCTGGACCTGCGCTCGATGTCCCCGATCGACTTCGACGCCGTCCAGCGGTCGGTGGAGAAGACCCGCCGGCTCGTCGTCGTCCACGAGGCCCCCGTCTTCTACGGCTCCGGAGCGGAGATCGCCGCCCGCATCACGGAGCGGTGCTTCTACCACCTCGAGGCGCCGGTGCTGAGGGTCGGCGGCTTCCACGCCCCGTACCCGCCGGCGCGGCTGGAGGAGGAGTACCTTCCGGGACTTGACCGGGTGCTCGACGCCGTCGACCGCTCGCTGGCGTACTGAGGAGAACTGCTGTGATCCGTGAGTTCAAGATGCCCGACGTGGGCGAGGGTCTCACCGAGGCCGAAATCCTCAAGTGGTACGTCCAGCCCGGCGACACCGTGACCGACGGACAGGTCGTGTGCGAGGTCGAGACGGCGAAGGCGGCGGTGGAGCTGCCGATTCCGTACGACGGCGTCGTGCACGAGCTGCGCTTCGACGAGGGCACGACGGTGGACGTCGGCACCGCGATCATCGCCGTCGACGTGGCGCCGGGACCGGGCGAGGAGCCGCCGCCGGCGGCGACCGAGCCCACGCTCGCCGCCGCCGAGCCGGAGGCCGAGGCCAAGCCCGCGGGCCGCCAGCCCGTGCTCGTCGGCTACGGCGTGGCCGAGTCCTCCACCAAGCGCCGTCCCCGCAAGGGCACCTCGGTGCCGGAGCAGGCTCAGGCCGCGCAGGTCCAGGCCGCCGTACAGGCCGAGCTGAACGGACACGGGACCGCGGCGCCCGAGGCCCCCGCGGCTCCCACCGCACGGCCGCTCGCCAAGCCGCCGGTCCGCAAGCTGGCCAAGGACCTCGGCGTGGACCTCGCCATGGTCGTGCCCAGCGGCCCCGACGGGATCATCACCCGCGAGGACGTCCACGCGGCGGTGGCTCCGGCCGCGGTCCCCGCTCCCGTCCAGGCTCCCGAGCCCGTGGCGGCGGCGCCGGTGGCGGCGCCCGCCCCGGTGGCCGGCGCCCGCGAGACCCGCATCCCGATCAAGGGTGTCCGGAAGGCCACCGCGCAGGCGATGATCGGATCGGCCTTCACCGCGCCGCACGTCACCGAGTTCGTCACGGTCGACGTCACGCGCACGATGCGGCTGGTCGAGGAGCTGAAGTCCGACAAGGACATGGCCGGGCTGCGGGTGAACCCCCTGCTGCTCATCGCCAAGGCGCTGCTCGTCGCGATCCGGCGCAACCCGGAGGTCAACGCCGCCTGGGACGAGGCGAACCAGGAGATCGTGCTCAAGCACTACGTCAACCTGGGCATCGCCGCCGCCACTCCGCGCGGTCTGATCGTGCCGAACATCAAGGACGCGCACGACAAGACCCTGCCGCAGCTGGCCGAGGCCCTCGGCGAGCTGGTGGCCACGGCCCGTGAGGGGAAGACGACGCCCGCGGCCATGCAGGGCGGCACGGTCACCATCACCAACGTCGGCGTCTTCGGTGTCGACACCGGTACGCCGATCCTCAACCCCGGCGAGTCGGCGATCCTCGCGGTCGGCGCGATCAAGCTCCAGCCGTGGGTCCACAAGGGCAAGGTCAAGCCCCGTCAGGTCACCACCCTGGCGCTGTCCTTCGACCACCGACTGGTCGACGGCGAGCTGGGCTCCAAGGTCCTGGCGGATGTCGCCGCGATCCTGGAGCAGCCGAAGAGGCTCATCACCTGGGCCTAGGCCGGACACGGCGGCCCCTCAGGGGCTGCCGCACCGCCGGACGAGGACACGAGAAAGGTCCCGGGACGCCGCCGCGTCCCGGGACCTCTTCGTCTGCAAGGAGGTGCGGTGATCAGTCCCGCTGGGCGCCGGCCGGGAGCGAACGCAGCTCCATCGTGCGGGCGGTGGTGGAGGCGAAGCCGAAGTCGAGCAGCTTCGCCGCGTCCGTGAAGCGCGCGTCCCCGCTGGACGACGCCAGGATGACGCCGGTGTACGTCTTGCCGTTGCGGGTCGCCGCGAAGACGAGGCAGGGGCCGGCCGACGTGCCGGTGCCGGTCTTCACACCGATGGCACCGTTGTAGGAGCCCAGCAGCTTGTTGGTGTTGTACCAGGTGTACGTGCGGGTGGTGCCGGTGCTGGTCGTCGCGGGGGCCTTGTACGACGTCGGCTTGACGACCTCGCGGAAGACGGAGCTGCTCATCGCGTGGCGGGCGAGCTTCGCCAGGTCCCACGGGGTGGTGTAGTTGTTCCCCGTCGTCGAGATGCCGTCGAACGAGTCGAACTTGGTGTTGACCAGGCCGAGCTGCTTGGCCTTCGTGTTCATCTTGCCGATGAAGGACTTCGTGCGGGCCGCGGTCGTGGTGCCGGTGCCGAAGGTGTCGGCGAGGGCGTACGCGGCGTCGCAGCCGGACGGCAGCATCAGGCCGGACAGCAGCTGGCGGACGGTCAGCTTGTCACCGGTGCGCAGGTCCGCGGTGCTCGCGCCGTTCCTGGTGACGTAGTCCCGGTACACCTGCTTGACGGTGACCTTCTTGTTGAGGTCCACGCCGGGCTGGGTGAGGACCGTGATGGCCGTCACCAGTTTCGTCGTGCTCGCCATCTGGCGGCGCGTGTTGTTGGCCTTGCCGTATATCGGCTTGGCGTCCGCCTGGTCGAGCAGGAACCCGCCCTTGGCGGTGATGGACGGGATCGGCGTCGCCGCCTGCGCGGGGGCGGCCAGGGGCGAGGCCGTCAGCAGCAGACCACCCGCGAGAGCGACGGTGGCGGCGCGGCGCAAGCCCTTGTGGCTGTTATTCAAAGGAAACGCTCCGAATGATCGCGAATGCGTCGAAAGCCATGGCTTTCAGAGTCGATTGAGGCCACTGAGAAAGAAGGGTCCCGACACCAGACCCGCGAGTGAGGTGAATGGTTGTACGGGTGTCGTACATATCCCATCGACGCTTCCGGTGCCCAATCGGGCCGGCGCCGGGCCGGCCGCGTCCTGAATGGTGGACGGCACCTCCTGATGCACCCCTGTTGTATCTATGCTGTGCGCATGCCCGCCGCTCCCGTGAGACAGCCCCCTGCCGCCGACCGTGTCTACGCCCACATCAAGCAGGCCGTGCTCGACCGGCGCTACGAGGGCGGCACCCTCCTCACCGAGGGCGAACTCGCCGAGGCCGTCGGCGTCTCCCGGACGCCCGTGCGCGAGGCGCTCCTGAAGCTGGAGATGGAAGGGCTCCTCAAGCTCTATCCGAAGAAGGGCGCGCTCGTCCTCGCCGTCTCCGCGCAGGAGATCGCCGATGTCGTCGAAACCCGCCTGCTGGTCGAGGAGTTCGCCGTCCGCCGCGCCGTACCGGCACCGCCCCGGCTGATCGAGCGCCTGGAGGAGCTGCTGGAGGAGCAGACGCGGCGCGCCGAGTCCGGCGACCTCGCCGAGGTCGCCATCACCGACCGCAGCTTCCACGCGGAGATCGTCCGCCACGCCGGCAACGAGATCCTCTCCCGCCTCTACGACCAGCTGCGCGACCGCCAGCTGCGGATGGGCGTCGCCGTGATGCACTCGCACCCCGACCGGATCGCCAAGAACGTCACGGAGCACGCCGAGATCCTGGAAGCCATCAGGGACGGCGACACCGAGCGGGCCGCGGCCTGTGTGCGCCGGCACCTGAGCTGGGTCAAGGTGCTGGTCCGGGGTGAGGAGCGATGAGCTCGGCGTCCGTCTCCCTGCCCGGTGATCCTCCGGGCGGCCGCCGCGCCTTCCTCGTCTGGGGCATCGGCGTCGCCGTCTACTTCGTCGCCGTCATCTTCCGTACGTCCCTGGGGGTCGCCGGGCTCGACGCCGCCGACCGCTTCGACGTCAACGCCTCCGCGCTCTCGACGTTCTCCATACTCCAGTTGCTCGTCTACGCGGGCATGCAGATACCCGTCGGCCTGATGGTCGACCGGCTCGGCACCAAGAAGGTCCTCACCCTCGGCGTCGTCCTGTTCACCGCGGGACAGCTGGGCTTCGCGCTCTCGCCCTCGTACGGCATGGCCCTCGCGTCGCGTGCACTGCTCGGCTGCGGCGACGCGATGACCTTCATCAGCGTGCTGCGGCTCGGCTCACGCTGGTTCCCGGCCCGGCGCGGACCGTTCATCGCCCAGATCGCCGCCCTCTTCGGCATGGCGGGCAACCTCGTGTCGACGATCTTCATCTCCCGGCTGCTGCACGGCGTCGGCTGGACCGCGACGTTCGCCGGCAGCGCGGGGGCCGGAGTCCTCGTCCTGGTGCTGCTCGTGCTCTTCCTCAAGGACCACCCCGAGGGCCATGAACCGGCACCCGCCGAGCATGCCGGAGCCGCCTACGTCCGCCGGCAGATCGCCCGCTCCTGGCGCGAGCCCGGCACCCGGCTCGGTATGTGGGTGCACTTCACCACCCAGTTCCCGGCCATGGTGTTCCTGCTGCTGTGGGGCCTGCCGTTCCTCGTCGAGGCCCAGGGGCTGTCCCGGGAGACCGCGGGCGGGCTGCTCACCCTCGTGGTGGTCTCCAACATGATGGTCGGCCTCGTGTACGGGCAGGTCATCGCCCGGCACCATGGCGCGCGGGCGCCGCTCGCCCTCGGCACGGTCGCGGCGACGGCCACCGTATGGGCCACCACCCTGGCGTACCCGGGCGACCAGGCCCCCATGTGGCTGCTGATCACCCTGTGCGCCGTCCTCGGCGCCTGCGGCCCGGCCTCGATGATCGGCTTCGACTTCGCACGGCCCGCCAATCCGCCGGAGCGTCAGGGGACGGCGTCCGGCATCGTGAACATGGGCGGCTTCGTCGCCTCCATGACCACGCTGCTGGCGGTGGGCGTGCTGCTGGACGCGACAGGCGACAACTACCGGATCGCGTTCTCCTGCGTCTTCGTCCTGGAGGCGCTGGGCGTCGTCCAGATCCTGCGGCTGCGCTCGCGCACGGCGCGGCTGGAGCGGGAGCGGCTGGTGGCGAGCCGCGTGGAGGCGGTGCACGTCCCGGCGTGAGGTACGCGGTCGCCCGAACGACCTCTGTCCACCGCGTGACCACCGAGACGGTGCACACCGCGCGACTGTCGCATGCGGCGCACACCGCCTCGCGTTACGGCGTGACCGTGAACGACTCCAGGATCGCCGCCGCCAGGTCCGCGTCGCCCTCGACCTTGATCCGGTCGGCGACGGCCGCGGGCCTCACCCGGCCGGCCGCGAGACGCACGTACGTCTCCCAGTCCAGCGCCAGCGTCGCCGCCGGGCCCAACGAGGGCGCACCGTCTATCGAACCGCGCCCGTCGGCGTCCACCCGGACCGTCCGCAGGAACTCCACCGGACCGTGCACATCGAAGACGACGGCCGAACCGGGGGGCGCGCCCGCGTCCTTGGCGACGACCTTCGGCAGGACCGCGAGGAAGTTGTCACGGGTGACGAGCGCGCCGGGGGAGTCGAGGTTGCCCGGCCTGTTGAGCGCGACGCGGAGGTCCTGCTCGTGCAGCCAGACGTCGAACGCCCGCATCCGGTAGGCCAGTTCCAGCGTCTGCTCGGCGCCGAGCGGGGCACGGACCTTGGTGTCGGGCGTACGGCTCTCGTTCCGCAGCTGCCGGTTCCGCCGGATGATCGTGTACTCGAGCTCGGAGGTCATCTCCGGCGCCGTGTGGTGGCGGCGCACATCGACCTGCATCTCCATGTAGCGCGAGAACTCATCGCGTACGTGGTAGAGATCGCGCGGCAGCGTATGGATCGGCCGGGGGTCACCGAGCATCTCGCACTCCATGCCGATGACGTGCGACACGATGTCGCGCACCGACCACCCGGGGCACGGCGTTGCGCGGTTCCACTCACCCTCGGCGAGTGGCTGCACCAGCTCGGATATCGCTTCGATGGAGTGGGTCCAGGCGTCGGCGTAGGTCTGGAGACTGGGATGGACGGTCACGGAACCCCTCGGCGGTTGTGCGCGGGCTGGGAGCTGGGCAGCTGCCGGGGGTCCTGGGGGTGACCCCCGGGAGAGAACAGTACGCTGCCCTTGGGCACCCCGGCAGTGCTTTCGTGTGACGATCGTAGGCCCGTGTTGACGGCTCGAATGCCAGGACGGTGGTAGTGTGCGCGCCTCACTCATCCAGATCGCAGTAGACCGGGACGAATCCATCGATTCCCGTCGGAAGCGAGTGGCTGCTCTCGTACGCGAACAGCGCGGCGCCGACCTGGTCGTCCTCCCCGAACTGTGGCCCGTCGGAGCCTTCGCGTACGAGTCGTTCGAGGCGGAGGCCGAACCGCTGGACGGCCCCACGCACGACGCCATGGCCAAGGCCGCGAGCGACGCGGGCGTCTGGCTCCACGCGGGCTCCGTCGTCGAGCGCGGTCACGAGGGCCGCCTCTACAACACCTCGCTCGTCTACTCCCCCGACGGACGCCTCGTCAGCGTCTACCGGAAGATCCACCGCTTCGGCTTCGACAAGGGCGAGGCGGTGATGATGGCCGCCGGCGAGGACCTGGTGACCGTACGGCTTCCCGGCACCACGCTCGGCCTCGCCACCTGCTACGACCTGCGCTTCCCCGAACTCTTCCGCGGGCTGGTCGACGCCGGTGCGGAAGTCCTCGTCGTCCCCGCGGGCTGGCCGGAGCGCCGCCGCGCCCACTGGACCCTGCTGGCCCGCGCCCGCGCGGTCGAGAACCAGGCGTACGTCCTCGCCTGCGGCACCGCCGGCACCCACGCGGGCGTCGAGCAGGCGGGGCACAGCATCGTCGTCGACCCCTGGGGCGAGGTCCTCGTGGAGGCGGGCGCGGCGGAGGAGATCCTCACCGTCGACCTCGACCCGGCGAAGCCGTCCCTGACACGCGAGCAGTTCCCGGCCCTCAAGGACCGCCGCCTGGGCCTGGACGCCCCGCGCCACTGACTCCGCCGCTCGACACGGCCGGCCAGGAGACGGACAGGCGCCCCGTACTCGGCGTACCGCTTGCGCTCGATGACGGGGCCGGTCACGGCGATGGCATGCTTGAAGCATGGACGATTCCACCCCCGCGCCCCGCCGCCGTGCCCGTGTCCGTGCTCCCGAGCTGATCGGCAAGGGTGGCTGGCTGAACACGGGTGGCAAGGAACTGACGCTCGCCGGCCTTCGGGGACGGATCGTCGTGCTCGATTTTTGGACGTTTTGTTGCATCAATTGTCTGCACGTCCTGGACGAGCTGCGTGAGCTGGAGGAGAAGCACCGCGACACGATGGTGATCATCGGTGTCCACTCGCCGAAGTTCGTGCACGAGGCCGAGCACCAGGCCGTCGCCGACGCCGTCGAGCGGTACGAGGTGCACCACCCCGTCCTCGACGACCCCGAGCTCGCCACGTGGAAGCAGTACGCGGTACGGGCCTGGCCGACGCTCGTGGTGATCGACCCCGAGGGGTACGTCGTCGCGCAGCACGCGGGGGAGGGGCACGCGCACGCCATCGGGCGGCTCGTGGCGGAGCTGGAGGCCGAGCACGAGGCGAAGGGGACGCTGCGGCGCGGGGACGGGCCGTACGTACCGCCGGAGCCGGTCGCGACGGATCTGCGCTTCCCCGGGAAGGCGCTGCGGCTGCCGTCCGGGCACTTCCTGGTCTCGGACTCGACCCGGCACCAGTTGGTCGAGCTGGCGGCGGACGGCGAGAGCGTCGTGCGGCGGATCGGTGACGGGGAGTTCCGGGAGCCGCAGGGGCTCGCGCTGCTGCCGGACGGACGGGTGATCGTCGCCGACACCGTGAACCACGCACTGCGTACGTACGACCCGGGGACCGGCGCGATCGAGCGGGTCGCCGGGACCGGGCGGCAGTGGTGGCAGGGGTCGCCGACGTCGGGGCCCGCGCTGGAGGTGGATCTGTCGTCGCCGTGGGACGTGGCCTGGTGGCAGGGCAAGGTCTGGATCGCGATGGCCGGCGTCCACCAGCTGTGGACGTACGACCCGGAGAGCGGCACGGTCGAGGTGGCCGCCGGGACGACCAACGAGGGGCTCGTCGACGGGCCGGCCGCCGAGGCGTGGTTCGCGCAGCCGTCCGGGCTCGCCGCCACCGAGGACCGGCTGTGGATCGCCGACTCGGAGACGTCCGCGCTGCGCTGGATCGACACCGAAGGCGTCGTCCACAGCGCTGTCGGCACGGGTCTCTTCGACTTCGGGCACCGGGACGGGGACGCCGGACAGGCCCTGCTCCAGCACCCGTTGGGCGTGACCGCGCTGCCGGACGGCTCGGTGGCCGTGTCCGACACGTACAACCACGCGCTGCGTCGTTACGACCCGGCGACGGGTCAGGTGACGACCCTCGCCATGGATCTGCGTGAGCCGTCCGACGCCGTGCTGGACGGGGACGAGATCGTCGTCGTCGAGTCGGCCCGGCACCGGCTGACCCGGCTGCGGCTGCCCGAGGAGGCGGTACGGGTCGAGGCCGTCGCGCACCGTACGCAGCGCGCCGCGACCGAGGTGGCGCCCGGGACGCTGCGGCTCGACGTGATCTTCCAGGCTCCCGCGGGGCAGAAGCTCGACACCCGCTACGGGCCTTCGACGCGGCTGCTCGTCTCCTCGACGCCGCCGGAGCTGCTGGCGGGCGGTGAGGGCGCGGGTACGGATCTGTTCCGCGAGCTGGAGCTGAACCCGGCGGTGACGGAGGGCGTGCTGCACGTCTCGGCGATGGCCGCGTCGTGCGACGACGATCCTGCGAACGAGTACCCGGCCTGCCATGTGCACCAGCAGGACTGGGGTGTTCCGGTCCGGGTGACGGAAGGCGGGGCGGCGAGGCTGCCGTTGGTGCTCGCGGGCATGGACGGGTAGGTGCGGGTGGGTGCTCGGCCTCGGGCGACCGGGTGCCGGGCCTGCCGGGCGGTGCCGGGGCGACCGGGTGCCGGGCCTGCCGGGCGGTGCCGGGGCGACCGGGTGCCGGGCCTGCCGGGCACAGGAGGACGCCGGCGTCAGTGGAACAGTCCCTGCTTCGCCGATATGTGTCCCGTCGCTCCGTCGAGGCAACCGGCCACCCACAACCCCGGGTCGTGGGTGGCCCTGCGGCCGCCGAATCCCTCGGCCAGCATCCGTGCGCAGCCGCCGCTCAGCAGCTCCTTCGTCCGCTCCCCCGACACGTCGGCCTGCCGGATGCGTGTGGCGAGCAGATATCCGCCCTCGTAGGCGACGTCGTCGCCCCAGGGCGGACGGTCGTTGTACTGCCCGACGAGTACGGCGGCCAGCGCGCCGGCCAGTGCCACGATCGCGGTGAGCGTGGCGGTCAACTTCCCGCGTGACGGGCCCCGATGACGTACGAGAGCCGTCTGCTGTCCCAGCAGAACCATGCCGGACACGGTGTCAGGCGGGGGGTTTCGCGGATGTTGCCGTCGGCCGTGGTCAGGGGCGGTGTCCGGGCGTGCCTCCCTCGTCCACGTACGTCGGCGCGACCGGCGGGACGACCGCGCGCCGCCGCTTGGCGATGCTCGTGAAGGTGGCGACGCCGATGACGCCCACCGCCATCATGATCAGTCCGACCAGGTCGAGGTTGACGCTCTCGGTCTGCCAGTCGGTCGCGAAGGTGAGAATGGCCCCCGCGCCGATCAGCAGAATGCAGCCTCCCAGGCCCATGATGTCCGCCTCCTGAAAGCAGTTGGCTTCTTCGGGTACCCCGGTCCGGAACAGCCATGCCCCGACGGCGGGTTCATCCCTCCAGGAAGGCCACCAGCGCGTTGGCCAGCAGATACGGGTCCTTCGCGCCGCACAGTTCGCGGGCGCTGTGCATCGACAGGATGGCCACGCCGATGTCGACGGTCCGGATCCCGTGCCGGGCGGCGGTGATCGGGCCGATCGTCGTCCCGCACGGCATCGCGTTGTTGGAGACGAACGTCTGCCACTCCACCCCGGCACGCTCGCACGCGTCGGCGAACACGGCCCGGCCGCTGCCGTCCGTCGCGTACCGCTGGTTCACGTTGACCTTCAGGATGGGGCCGCCGCCCGCGCGGGGGTGGTGCGTCGGGTCGTGCCGCTCGGCGTAGTTGGGGTGGACGGCGTGCCCGGTGTCGGACGAGAGGCAGATCGTGCCCGCGAAGGCGCGCGCCCGGTCCTCGTACGTACCGCCGCGCGCGAACACCGAGCGCTCCAGCACCGATCCGAGCAGCGGGCCGTCGGCGCCGGTGTCCGCCTGGGAGCCGTTCTCCTCGTGGTCGAAGGCGGCGAGGACCGGGATGTACGGCAGGTCGGCCCGGCGGGACACGGCGGCGAGCGCGGCCGTTCCCGCGTGCACGGACAGCAGGTTGTCCATTCGTGGCCCGGCCACGAGTTCGCGGTCGCGCCCGAGGAACGCGGGCGCCTCCAGCGCGTGGGTCATCAGGTCCCAGCCGGTGACGTCCCCGGCGGTCAGGCCGGTCTCCTCCTCCAGGAAGGAGATCAGGTCGCGCTCGCCGACGGTGTTGCCGAGGCCCCAGATGGGCTGCATGTGCTTCTGCTTGTCGAGCTGCAGCCCCTTCTCGTAGATCGAGCGGTCCATGTGGATGGCCAGCTGGGGCACGCGCAGCAGCGGGCGGTCGATGTTGACCAGCCGGGTCGTGCCGTCCCGCAGGGAGAGCCGGCCGGCCAGGCCCAGGTCGCGGTCGAGCCAGGAGTTGAGCAGCGGCCCGCCGTAGATCTCGACGGCCACCTGGCGCCACCCGTGCGCGCCCATGTCGGGCTGCGGCTTCACCCGCAGGTTCGGCGAGTCCGTGTGTGCGCCGACGATGCGGAAGGGCGTGTGCGGCGTCGCGCCCTCCGGCACGTACCAGGCGATGATCGCGCCGCCCCGCAGCACGTACGTGCCGCCGGTTCCGCCGTCCCAGGCGTCGGTCTCCGCGACCTGCCGGAAGCCGGCCTTCTCCAGGCGCTCGGCGGCGTTCGCCACGGCGTGGTACGGCGACGGGCTCGCCGCCAGGAAGGACATCAGGTCCTCGGTGTGTGCGCGGTCGAAGCGGTCGACGCGGGAGGGTGCGCTGCTGCTCATGGTGTTCACCTTAACGACGGCCGGGGGCCCGCTCCCAGGAAGGGAAGCGGGCCCCCGGACCGAGCGCTGCTCGGGTGCGGACCTGGCGGTGGTTCTAGAACGCCGCCTCGTCCAGCTCCATCAGCTCGTTGTCGACGCCCTCGGCGATCTCGCGGGCGAGCGAGACGCCCGGCAGGACGTCGGCGGCGAAGAACTTCGCGGCCGCGATCTTGCCCTGGTAGAAGGCCTTGTCCTTGGCCGAGGCGGTCTCCAGTGCCTCGGTGGCCACGGCCGCGCCGCGCAGCAGCAGGTAGCCGACGACGACGTCGCCGGAGGCCATCAGCAGGCGGGTGGTGTTGAGGCCGACCTTGTAGATGTTCTTGACGTCCTCGCCGGTGGCGGTGAGGTCGGTCAGCATGCGGCCGACGATCGCCTCCAGGTCGACGGCGGCCTTGGCGAGCGCGTCACGGGCGCCGGCCAGCTCGTCGCCGCCGGTGCCGACGGCGAGGAACTTCTTGATCTCCTCGGCCAGCAGGTTCAGCGAGGCGCCCTGGTCGCGGACGATCTTCCGGAAGAAGAAGTCCTGGCCCTGGATCGCGGTCGTGCCCTCGTACAGGGTGTCGATCTTGGCGTCGCGGATGTACTGCTCGATCGGGTACTCCTGCAGGTACCCGGAGCCGCCGAAGGTCTGCAGCGACTGGGCGAGCTGCTCGTACGCCTTCTCGGAGCCGTAGCCCTTCACGATCGGCAGCAGCAGGTCGTTCAGGCCGTGCAGGGTCTTGGCGTCCTCGCCCGAGGCCTCCTTGACCGCGATCTCGTCCTGCACCGCGGCGGTGTAGAGGACGAGGGTGCGCATGCCCTCCGCGTACGCCTTCTGCGTCATGAGCGAGCGGCGCACGTCGGGGTGGTGGGTGATGGTGACCTTGGGCGCGGACTTGTCCATGAACTGCGACAGGTCGGAGCCCTGGACGCGCTCCTTGGCGTACTCCAGCGCGTTCAGGTAGCCCGTCGACAGGGTGGAGATCGCCTTCGTGCCGACCATCATCCGGGCGAACTCGATGATCATGAACATCTGGCGGATGCCGTCGTGCTTGTCGCCGATCAGCCAGCCCTTGGCGGGGTGCTGGTCGCCGAAGGTCATCTCGCAGGTGTTGGACGCCTTGAGGCCCATCTTGTGCTCGACGTTCGTCGCGTAGACGCCGTTGCGCTCGCCGAGCTCGCCGGTCTCCCAGTCGAAGTGGAACTTCGGCACGAGGAAGAGGGACAGGCCCTTGGTGCCGGGGCCGTGGCCCTCGGGGCGGGCCAGCACGTAGTGGAAGATGTTCTCCGACATGTCGTGCTCACCGGACGTGATGAAGCGCTTCACGCCCTCGATGTGCCAGGAGCCGTCCTCCTGCTGCACGGCCTTGGTGCGGCCGGCGCCCACGTCCGAGCCGGCGTCCGGCTCGGTGAGGACCATGGTGGAGCCCCACTGCTTCTCGACGGCGATCTGCGCGACCTTCTTCTGCGCCTCGTTGCCCTCGGTGAAGAGGATCCCGGCGAAGGCGGGACCCGAGGAGTACATCCATATCGCGGGGTTGGAGCCCAGCAGCAGCTCGGCGTAGGCCCAGATCAGGGAGCGGGGCGAGGTGGTGCCGCCGATCTCCTCGGGGAGGCCGAGGCGCCAGTACTCCGAGTCCATGAAGGCCTGGTAGCTCTTCTTGAAGGACGCGGGGACCGGCGCGGTGTTGGTCTCGGGGTCGAACACCGGCGGGTTGCGGTCGGCGTCCTCGAAGGACTCGGCGAGGTCGTTCTCCGCGAGGCGGGCGATCTCGTCGAGGATGCTCTTGGCGGTCTCGACGTCCATCTCCGCGAACGGGCCGGTGCCGTACAGCTTGTCGCGCCCGAGGACCTCGAAGAGGTTGAACTCGATGTCGCGGAGATTCGACTTGTAGTGCCCCATGGCGACGGCTCCGTAAGGATCGGGGAGGCAGGGTTCCTCGTACATCTACCAGCAAGTAGCTACGATGATGCTACCCGCCGGTAATAAGAAGCAACCCCTATGGGGCATCTGTGACGCGCCCCGCACATGACGGTGCGTCCGACCCCACGACGGGGCGCCAACCTAGCCGACCCGCCGGGCGCGCTCCAGGGAGTTGACGAGGCGGCGCTCACGCGACGGCGGGTCCGGGCCCGGAAGCCGTGACCGGCGGGTGCGCTCGGGATCGATGGCGCCCCGCTTCACCCAGTAGGCTCAGGGCTCATGTACGGCTACGACCAGAACCCTGGCGCTCAGCAGCACTACGGCGGTCCGCCGCAGCAGCCGATGCCCGGTGCGGGCTACGGTGAGCAGCCGCTGTACCCCGAGCCGTCACCCCCGTCGCTCGCCGACGCGGTGCGGGCCTTCACGACGGGGTCGCTGTCCGCGGAGGACTTCCAGCAGATCTTCGCCACGTCGAAGGTGTACTGCCCGCGGGGCGACAACCCCGGGTTCCTGGCGCTGCACAACACCCAGCAGCCCGTGATCCCGATGTTCAGCTCGCTCAAGGAGCTGCGGCGGTACGCGGGCAAGGAGTCGAAGTACTTCGTGATCACGGGCGCGGAGGTGATCGACCTGCTGCCGACCGGGTACGGCTTCGTCCTCGACATGGAGGGCGAGCACCGGATGGTCTTCGACGCGAAGGCCGTGGAGCAGATGGTCGACTTCGCGATGCGGCGCATGTACGGCTGATCGCGCACCGCGGACGCGGCGGGCAGCGTGCCCGCACGGCGGACCGCGCACCGCAGGCACCTGGCGACAGCGCCCGGGGGGAATTCCTCCCGGGCGTTTCCCGTTACGGGTGGCAGGAAGTTCAGCTTTCAACTAAAGTTGGACGCACAAGGAGGTTCCCCCATGCCTGCAGTGACTGTTGAGAACCCGCTGACCCTGCCGCGCGTCACCGCGCCCGTCGATGCCCAGCCGCGTCCCGTGCTCGCCGTGACCACGGCGCCCACCGGTTTCGAGGGGGAGGGCTTCCCGGTGCGTCGCGCCTTCGCCGGGATCAACTACAAGTACCTCGACCCGTTCATCATGATGGACCAGATGGGCGAGGTGGACTACGCGCCGGGCGAGCCCAAGGGCACGCCCTGGCACCCGCACCGCGGCTTCGAGACGGTCACCTACATCATCGACGGCATCTTCGACCACCAGGACAGCCAGGGCGGCGGCGGCACCATCACCAACGGCGACACTCAGTGGATGACGGCCGGCTCGGGCCTCCTCCACATTGAGGCGCCGCCGGAGTCGCTGGTCATGTCCGGCGGTCTCTTCCACGGCCTCCAGCTGTGGGTGAACCTGCCGGCCAAGGACAAGATGATGGCCCCGCGCTACCAGGACATCCGCGGCGGCAACGTCCAGCTGCTGACCACGCCCGATGGCGGCGCGCTGCTGCGCGTCATCGCCGGTGGGCTGGACGGACATGCCGGTCCCGGCATCACGCACACGCCGATCACGATGATCCACGCGACGGTGGCGCCGGGTGCGGAGGTGACGCTGCCGTGGCGGGAAGACTTCAACGGGCTGGCGTACGTGCTGGCGGGCAAAGGCTCGGTTGGTGCCGAGCGTCGTCCGATCCATCTGGGCCAGACTGCGGTCTTCGGCGACGGCGGTTCGCTGACCGTCCGCGCGGACGAGAAGCAGGACTCCCATACGCCGGACCTGGAGGTCGTCCTCCTCGGCGGGCAGCCGATCCGCGAGCCGATGGCGCACTACGGACCGTTCGTCATGAACACCCGCGAGGAGCTGCAGCGGGCCTTCGAGGACTTCCAGAAGGGGCGGCTGGGGACGGTCCCCGCCGTGCACGGGATGTGACCTGGAGGGCGGCCCGCCCGTGGCCGGGCCGGCCGCCCTTCGCTGACGGTATGTCACCCGTCCGGCCCGGACGGGCAGGACGACCGGGCCCCGGCGTGATCGGCTGGGGCCCGTGCCGCCGACACGGACGACCCTCCTGCCCCGGCCAGTGCAGCGCCTCGCCGCCTGGTGCCTCGTCGCGCTGCTGGTGGCCGGGGTCGGCGGCGTCGGCATCTGGCTGATCAACGTCCTGCGGACGGCCGTCGTCCCCGTGCTCCTGGCACTGCTCGGCACCGCCCTTCTCGGCCCGCTGCACCGGCGGCTCATCATGATGAAGGTGCAGCGCTCCCTCGCCGCCGGGCTGACCTGCGCCGCGGTGGTCGCCGTCGTCGGCGGGGCCGGGTACATCGTGGTCAACGCGCTGATCGAGAGCGGGGACCAGATCATCACCTCGGTGAAGCGGGCCGCGGCGGACCTCGCGAAGCACTTCGGCGCCGTCGGGACCTCGCTGGACGACCTGGCGACCAACTCCAAGGAGCTGCTGAGCAAGTTCGGCGGGACGGCCGCGTCAGGGGTGATCTCCGGGATCGGCCTGGTCGCCGAAGGCATCGCGATCGCCGTGCTCGCCCTGCTGCTGATCTTCTTCT
This sequence comes from Streptomyces sp. NBC_00259, assembly GCF_036181745.1. Taxonomy (NCBI): domain Bacteria; kingdom Bacillati; phylum Actinomycetota; class Actinomycetes; order Kitasatosporales; family Streptomycetaceae; genus Streptomyces; species Streptomyces sp. NBC_00259. The sequence continues at coordinate 4,049,916 of NZ_CP108080.1, forward strand.
TCCTCCGGGACTCCGACCGCGCGGTGGGCACCCTGCGCGCCCTCGTGCCGCGCTCCACGGGCGACATGGCGGAGGCGATGGGCCGCAGGGCCTTCGGAGCCGTCGAGGGCTTCATGCGCGGGACCACGTTCATCGCCCTGATCGACGCCATCTGCATCACCGTCGGACTGCTGATCCTGCGCGTGCCCGGCGCGGTCGGGCTGGGCGCGCTCGTCTTCGTCTTCGCCTACATCCCGTATCTGGGGGCGTTCATCTCGGGCTCGCTCGCCGTGCTCGTGGCGCTCGCCGACCGGGGGTTCGTGATCGCGCTGTGGGCGCTCGGCGTCGTCCTCGCCGTACAGGTTCTGGAGGGGCACGTCCTGCAACCGATGATCCAGAGCCGCACCGTCCAGATGCACCCGGCGGTCGTGATGCTCACGATCACCGCAGGTGCGGGCATCGCCGGGATCCTCGGGATGCTGCTGGCCGTGCCGCTGACCGCCGCCGCCTTCGGGGTGATCGGCGAGCTGCGGAAGCGTTACGAGGCCGTCGGCGACCCCACCGAAGGACCGGGCGGCACCGGCTCGGCCGGGCCCTGGGCGAGTCCGCCCGGTTCGTAGAGCTCGAACCAGATCGACTTGCCCTCGCCCCTCGGGTCCACGCCCCACAGGTCCGCGAGCATCTCCATCAGCACCAGCCCGCGTCCGGACGACGCCATCTCGCCGGGCCGCCGCCGGTGCGGCAGCTCGTCGCTGGTGTCCGAGACCTCCACCCGCAGCCGGCGGCCGCCGTGCTCGCCCGCCGCCTCCGCCACCATCAGCGCGTCGCCGTCGGTGTGCACGAGCACGTTGGTGACCATCTCGGAGACCATCAGCACCGCCGAATCGATCTGCTCCCCGTCCGCCCAGTCGTGCAGCAGATCGCGCAGCTGCTGCCGTGCGATCGCGATCCGCTCCGGCTCGGCCTGGGCGACGGTGAGGACCGTACGGCGCGGGGCCCGGCGGGCGGGCCTGCCGTGCCGGGAGAGCAGGACGACGGCGATGTCGTCCTCACGCCGGTCCGCGAGCGGCCCGGTCGTGTAGTGCGAGGCGGGACCGTGCACGGCCTGCACCAGGGCGTCGGCGAGCTTCTCCAGCGTGTCGCCGTCGGCCTGGTGCTCCTCCAGCACGGCACGGATGCGCTCCCAGCCGCTGTCCAGGTCGTGGCCGCCGGTCTCCAGCAGCCCGTCCGTGCAGATCATGATCGTCTCGCCGGGTTCCAGCACGATCCGGGTGGTCGGATAGTCGGTGTCCGGATCGATCCCGAGCGGCAGTCCGCCGGCCGTCGGCCGCATGATCACCGTGCCGTCGGCCAGTCTGATCGCGGGGTCGGGATGCCCGGCCCGTGCGATCTCCAGCGTGCCGGTCGCCGGATCGCACTCCAGATACAGACAGGTCGCGAAGCGCGGAGCGCTGTACGTGCCGACATGGTCGCCGTCGTCGAACGCCTCGCTCTCCGTGTAGTCGTGCAGCCCCGTCAGAAAGCGGGAGGCGCGGGACAGCACGGCGTCGGGGCGGTGCCCCTCGGCGGCGTACGCGCGCAGGGCGATCCGCAGCTGTCCCATCAGCCCGGCCGCCCGTACGTCATGGCCCTGGACGTCGCCGATGACCAGCGCGAACCGGCCGCCCCCATGGCCCGTGGCGTGGGCGGGGCCCCCGGGCAGCGGGATGATGTCGTACCAGTCGCCGCCGACCTGGAGACCACCGCCGGTCGGCACGTACCGCGCGGCCACCGACATGCCCGGGATGCCCGGCCCCAGCGTCGGCATCATCGAGCGCTGGATGCCGCGCGACAGCTCCCGCTCGCTCTCCGCGACACCGGCGCGGGCGAGCGCCTGCGCCAGCATCCGCGCCACGGTCGTCAGCACGGACCGCTCGTCGGGGGTGAAGGCGACGGGATGGCTGAAGGCCGCCATCCAGGTGCCCATCGTGCGGCCCGCGACGATCAGCGGGAGGAAGGCCCAGGAGTGCCGGCCGAAGCCCCTGACGAGCGGCCAGATCGTGGGGTACCGGCGCTGGTACTCGTCCGGGTTCGGGATGTACAGGGCCCGGCCGTTGCGGATGACCTCGGCGGCCGGGTACTCGGTGTCCAGCGGCATGTCGGCGAGCGGGCCCGCGTCGGTCGGGTCGTACCCGTGGTGGCCGAGGACCTTCAGCCGGTCCGCCGTGACGCCGAAGACGGCGAGACCGTCGGGGGAGAAGCCCGGCATGGACAGCGAAGCCGCCACCCGCAGCACCTCGGCGGTGGACCGGGCCTCGGCCAGCGCACGGCCCGCGTCCAGCAGGAAGGCCTCGCGGGAACGGCGCCAGTCGCCGGTGACGGGGGTGCGGGCGCTCGTACCGGGCTGCGGCTCCGCGACCTCCTGGATCGTGCCGATCAGGTAGTGGCTCTCCCCTTCGGCGAGGACAGGCTTGGAGCGGCTGCGTACGGTGCGCCGCACACGCCCCTCCTCGTCCACGATCCGCAGCCGGAACTCGGCGAGGGTCCCTTCGGCCACGGCGAGCCCGATGATGCCGTCGACCTCGTTCCAGTCGACCGGGTGGAAACGGGAACGCACGGCGGCCTGGGTGACGGTGCCGCCGTCGCGAGGAAGCCCGGACAGGCCGAGCAGCCGGGCCGCCTCGGCGTCGAGGGTGACGGTCCCGGAGGCGTTGTCCCAGCGCCACAGGCCGGTCGCGATCGCGGCCAGGACGTCCTCGGTGCGCATTTTCCTACTGTATTCGGGTTGCTCCCGGCTTCACCCGCTGGGTCCCGCGGCCGGACCTGCGGCCGGCGGGGGCCCGGAAGCCGCGCCCTGATACAGGAAAGGGGATCATGAGCCGGACGGTAACCTGGGTGGGTCTGCCCACATCCCCCATCGCGAAGACTGGATGAACGACGATGCATCGGTACAGGTCCCACACCTGCGGCGAGCTCCGCGCCTCTGACGTCGGCACCGACGTCCGGCTGAGCGGCTGGCTGCACAATCGCCGAGACCTGGGCGGCATCCTCTTCATCGATCTGCGCGACCACTACGGTCTGGTCCAGCTCGTCGCCCGTCCCGGCACCCCGGCCAACGAGGCCCTGAGCCATCTCTCCAAGGAGTCCGTCGTCCGCGTCGACGGCAAGGTCTCCGCCCGTGGCGCGGACAACGTCAACCCGGACCTGCCGACCGGCGAGGTCGAGATCGAGGTCACCCAGGTCGAGGTGCTCGGCGCCTCCGCCCAGGTCCCCTTCACGATCAACACGGACGACGGCGTCAACGAGGAGCGGCGACTGGAGTACCGCTTCCTGGACCTGCGCCGCGAGCGCATGCACCGCAACATCATGCTGCGCACCGCCGTCATCTCCGCCATCCGGCACAAGATGACCGCGCTCGGCTTCAACGAGATGGCCACCCCGATCCTCACCGCGACCTCCCCCGAGGGCGCCCGTGACTTCCTGGTGCCGTCCCGGCTGAACCCCGGCAAGTTCTACGCCCTGCCGCAGGCCCCGCAGCAGTTCAAGCAACTGCTGATGATCGCGGGCTTCGACCGCTACTTCCAGATCGCGCCCTGCTTCCGCGACGAGGACGCCCGCGCGGACCGCTCGCCCGGCGAGTTCTACCAGCTCGACGTGGAGATGAGCTTCGTCGAGCAGGAGGACGTCTTCCAGCCGATCGAGAAGCTGATGACGGAGCTCTTCGAGGAGTTCGGCGGCGGCCGCCACGTCACCTCCCCGTTCCCGCGGATCCCGTTCCGCGAGTCGATGCTGAAGTACGGCAACGACAAGCCCGACCTGCGCGCCCAGCTCGAGCTGGTCGACATCACCGACGTCTTCGAGGGCTCGGAGTTCAAGGCGTTCGCGGGCAAGCACGTCCGCGCCCTGCCGGTGCCGGCCGTCCAGGACCAGCCGCGGAAGTTCTTCGACCAGCTCGGCGAGTACGCGATCGAGCAGGGCGCCAAGGGCCTGGCCTGGGTCCGTGTCGGCGACGACGGCGCGCTGTCCGGCCCGATCGCCAAGTTCCTCACCGAGGAGAACGTCAAGGTCCTCACCGAGCGCCTCGGCCTCAAGGCCGGTCACGCGGTGTTCTTCGGCGCCGGCGAGTTCGACGAGGTCTCCAAGATCATGGGCGCCGTGCGGGTCGAGGCGGCACGCCGCGCGGGCCACTTCGAGGAGAACGTCTTCCGGTTCTGCTGGATCGTCGACTTCCCGATGTACGAGAAGGACCCGGAGACCGGAAAGCTCGACTTCTCGCACAACCCCTTCTCCATGCCCCAGGGCGGCCTGGAGGCCCTGGAGACCCAGGACCCGCTGGACGTCCTCGGCTGGCAGTACGACATCGTCTGCAACGGCGTCGAGCTGTCCTCCGGCGCCATCCGGAACCACGAGCCCGACATCATGTTCAAGGCCTTCGAGATCGCGGGCTACGACCGTGAGACCGTCGAGCGCGAGTTCGCCGGCATGCTCCGCGCCTTCCAGTACGGCGCCCCGCCGCACGGCGGCATCGCCCCCGGCGTCGACCGCATCGTGATGCTCCTGGCCGACGAGCCCAACATCCGCGAGACGATCGCCTTCCCGCTGAACCAGAACGCGCAGGACCTGCTGATGGGCGCGCCCGCGGAGGTCGAGGATGCCCGTCTGAAGGAGCTCCACATCGCCCTGTACAAGGGCCCGGCCAAGCCGACGCCGTACAAGCCCACCAAGTGAGGCGATGAGGCCGGCCCCCCGAGGGGCGGCACGGCCGACAGGTCATGAGGAAGGGCCCGGAACCCTCAGGTTCCGGGCCCTTCCGCGTTGTTTTCGTGCTCCTTCCGAGTCTTTCGCGGCGACGCGCCGACGACGAGCGGCAGCAACGGGAAGCACCAGCACCATGACAGGACCACGCGGAGTGCTCAGCACCCTACTGATCAGAGCAGCGCTGCCCCTGCTGGCCGCCGGACTGCTGCTCGGGGGCTGCGCGAAGCCCTCGTCGCCGCCGCCCCCGGCCGGGGGCCCCAGCCACGCGGCCGACAACGCCGCCGCCCGGCCCGGCCCGCCCGCGGCGCAGCGGGCACATCCCGGCGAGATTCCCGCGCTTGGAACCAGGACCAGGGCGCTCGTTCCCGACGGCACCGACCAGGCCCTCGTCGTGACCGGCCGGGCCACGTACTCCAGCGACTCGACGGCCACGATGTACGAACGCGATCCCGTGCGGGGCTGGATGGCGGTCGCCGGGCCCTGGAAGGCGCGCAACGCCCTGAAGGGCTGGACCGACGAGCACTGGGCCGGGGACAAGCGCTCCCCGATCGGCGTCTTCGGGCTCACCGACGCGGGCGGCCGGCTGCCCAACCCGGGCACGAAGCTGCCGTACCACCAGTCCGAGGAGTTCCTCGCCACCGGCAGGGGCTTCCGGGGCGAGACGCTCGCCGGCTCCTTCGACTACGTCATCGCGATCAACTACAACCGCGCGTCGGGGCTGTCCCCGCTCGACGAGCAGCGCCCGATGGGCTGGGACCGGGGCGGCGGTGTCTGGATCCACGTCGACCACGACGGGCCCACCCAGGCGTGTGTGTCGCTGGGACCGGACCACATGCGGGAGCTGCTGCGCCGGCTGGACCCGGCGAAGCGGCCGGTGATCGTGATGGGGGACGGTGAGTCGCTGGCGCGCTGAGACTGTCGCGCCGAAACGGGTGAAGGGCCCGGGGAACCGTGCCGGTTCCCCGGGCCCTTCGGACGCCGGGCTGCGGTGTCGGGCTCAGTGTGCGGGTGCGTCAGGCCTTCTTGGGGTCCTCCAGGCGCGGGAAGAGCACCGCGCCCTTCGTCACCGTCGAGCCGGCCGGCAGCCCGCCCCAGGCCGCCGCGTCCTGGACGCGCTGGTCCGCGAGGGCGCCGACGGACGCCTCCGCGCCGAGCGAGTCCCACAGCTTCTGCGAGGTGTCCGGCATGACCGGGTTCAGCAGGACGGCCACGGCCCGCAGCGACTCGGCCGCCGTGTACAGGATGGTCGCGAGGCGGGCCCTGCCCTGCTCGGACTCGTCCTTGGCGACCTTCCACGGCTCCTGCTCCGTGATGTAGCCGTTGACCTGCTTGACGAAGTCGAAGATCGCCAGGATGCCGCCCTGGAAGTCCAGCTCCTCGCCGATCTTCCGGTCGGCCTCGGCCACGGCCTTCGCCAGGCCCTGGTGGATCTTCTTCTCGGCCTCGCCGTTCGCCGTCGCCTCCGGCAGCGCCCCGTCGAAGTACTTGCCGACCATCGCGGCGACCCGGGACGCCAGGTTGCCGTAGTCGTTGGCGAGTTCGCTCGTGTAGCGGGCGGTGAAGTCCTCCCAGGAGAACGAACCGTCCTGGCCGAACGCGATCGCGCGCAGGAAGTACCAGCGGTAGGCGTCCACGCCGAAGTGCGAGGTCAGGTCCTGCGGCTTGATGCCCGTCAGGTTCGACTTCGACATCTTCTCGCCGCCGACCATCAGCCAGCCGTTGGCGGCGATCTTCCCCGGCACCGGCAGGCCCTGCGCCATCAGCATCGCCGGCCAGATGATCGCGTGGAAGCGGAGGATGTCCTTGCCGACGAGGTGCACGTCGGCCGGGAAGGTCTCCTCGAACTTCGCCGGGTTCTCGTTGTAGCCGACCGCCGTCGCGTAGTTCAGCAGGGCGTCGACCCACACGTAGATGACGTGCTTCTCGTCCCACGGGATCGGGATGCCCCAGTCGAACGTCGACCGCGAGATCGACAGGTCCTGCAGGCCCTGCTTCACGAAGTTCACGACCTCGTTGCGGGCGGACTCGGGCTGGATGAAGCCGGGGTTCGACGCGTAGAACTCGAGCAGCTTCGGACCGTACTCGCTGAGCTTGAAGAAGTAGTTCTCCTCCTTGAGGATCTCCACCGGCTTCTTGTGCACGGGGCACAGCTTCTGCCCGGCGTAGTCACCCTCGCCGTCCAGCAGCTCGCCGGGCAGCTTGTACTCCTCGCAGCCCACGCAGTACGGGCCTTCGTACCCGCCCTTGTAGATCTCGCCCTTGTCGTACAGGTCCTGCACGAACTCCTGGACGCGGTCGGTGTGCCGGCGCTCCGTCGTGCGGATGAAGTCGTCGTTCGCGATCTCCAGGTGCTCCCAGAGGGGCTTCCAGGCCTCCTCCACGAGCTTGTCGCACCACTCCTGCGGGCTGACGCCGTTCGCCTCTGCGGTGCGCATGATCTTCTGACCGTGCTCGTCCGTGCCGGTGAGGTACCACACCTTCTCGCCGCGCTGACGGTGCCAGCGCGTGAGCACGTCGCCTGCGACGGTCGTGTAGGCGTGGCCCAGGTGAGGAGCGTCGTTGACGTAGTAGATGGGGGTCGATACGTAAAAGGCCTTCACGCCTTCGCTCGCCCCCTGCTTCTCGGATCCAGTGGCCGCCATGGTCGAAATCCTAACGGCCGCCGGAAGATCGACTCACACGCATGAACCCGGGCCACCGGATCGGGGCATCCGGCGGAGACGCTGCGGAAACATCGTGTCCGGTAGGAAGAGGGCATGAGGGTACTGGTCGCGGAGGACGAGGAAGTGCTGGCGGAGCTGGTCGCCACCGGGCTGCGGCGGGCCGGTTTCGCCGTCGACACCGTGCACAGCGGCGACGCGGCCCTCGCGTACCTCGGGCTGCACGACTACGACGTCGTCGTCCTCGACCGCGATCTGCCGCGGATGCACGGGGACGACGTCGCGCGCGAGCTGATCACCTCGGCCTCGCGGACGCGCATCCTGATGCTGACGGCGGCCGCGTCGATGGAGGACCGGGTGGAGGGGCTCGACCTGGGCGCCGACGACTATCTGACCAAGCCCTTCGAGTTCCCCGAGCTGGTCTCGCGCGTACGGGCGCTGCGGCGGCGCACGGCCAGGCCCCCGCTGCCGCCGCTGCTGGAGCGGCACGGGATACGGCTCGACACGGTGCGGCGGACGGCGCAGCGGGACGGCCGGGACCTGGAGCTCTCCCCGAAGGAGTTCTCGGTCCTGCAGATCCTGCTGGAGGCGGACGGGGCGACGGTGTCCGCGGAGGAGCTGCTGGAGCGGGCGTGGGACGCGCACGCCGATCCGTTCACGGGGGCGGTACGGGTGTGCATGAGCAAGCTGCGCGGGAAGCTCGGGGAGCCGCCGCTGATCCGGACCGTGCAGGGTGTGGGGTACGTGCTGTGAGCCGCTCGCGCGGGCCGGGTGCGCTCGGGCCGGGCCCGCTGGGGCCCGGTTCCACCATCCGTACCCGCATCGCGCTCGTGTTCGGCGGGGTCTTCCTGGTCCTCGGGGCCTGCCTGCTCGGCATCGTGAACCTGCTGTCGCGGGCCGGCACGCGCGGCGAGGCGGCGGCGATCGCCCTGCGCGAGACGACCCTCCTGGAGCCCGGCACCGTCCACCAGGTGACCGAGACCGTCTCGGACGCGGCCTCGGAGCAGGTGCTCATCTGGTCGGCGTTCGCGCTGCTGGGGACGGCGGTGTGCGCGGTGGTCGTGGGGTGGTGGACGGCGGGCCGGGTGCTGCGTCCGGTGCACGAGATGACCGCGAAGGCGCGACGGCTCTCGGAGCACACGCTGGACCGGAGGATCGCCGTGCGCGGCCCGGACGACGAGCTGAAGGAGCTCGGCGACACGATCGACGCGCTGCTGGCGCGACTCGAGAAGGCGTTCGACAGCCAGCGGCGGTTCATCGCGAACGCGTCCCACGAGCTGCGGACGCCGCTGGCGACGCAGCGGGCGGCGATCCAGGTGGGCCTGGACGACTCGGGCGTGAAGCAGGTCCTGCTCGACACCAACCGCCGCAGTGAGCGGCTGATCGACGGTCTGCTGCTGCTGGCGCGCAGTGAGCGGGGCCTGGAGGAGAGGGACGACGTCGACCTCGGGGAGGTCGTCGAGGAGGAGTGCGAGCGGTACGGGGTCTTCGCGGAGGTCTCGCGGGGTGTCGTCGTCCGGGGGAACCGGCTGCTGCTGGGGCAGTTGGTGCGGAACCTGGTGGCGAACGCGGTGACGTACAACGTGCCGGACGGGGTGGTGGAGGTGTCCGTGGACGTCTCGGCCGGCGGGGGGCTGCTGACCGTCACGAACACCGGGCCGGTGGTGGCCGCCTCGGACGTCCCCGGGCTCTTCGAGCCGTTCCGGCGCGGGGAGGGGCGGGACCGGATGGGGCCGGGGGCCGGGCTGGGCCTCTCCATCGTGCGGTCGATCGCCGTGGCGCACGGGGGGACGGTGGAGGCGGAGCCGAGGTCGGTGACGGAGGCGGAGACGGAGACGGAGACGGAGGCGGGGCCGGGGCCGAAGAAGGGGCCGGGGCCGGAGGGCGGGCTGGTGGTGCGGGTGTTGCTGCCGGTGCCCTCCGGCCGGGCTTCGTCGTCCTAGCTGCCGCGGACAGCCTCGGCGGTCAGCCGTTGCGGCTGCTCAGCCACTTCGGGAAGGCGCCGAGCAGACCTTCGTACAGCTCCTCGTCGGTGAGCTCACGGGGGTCGGGGCCCGCGTGGAAGAACGCGGCGTTGGCCACGCTCTCGTCGGTGTGGAGCTTGCGAAGGAAGTCGAAGCCCTTGGCGTCGTACTCGCCGAACGCCACGAACTGCCAGAAGATCGGCTTCCCGGCCGCGTCCGCGAGGGCCTGCTTGGCCGGCTGCTTGGCGTCGGGCGGGCCGTCCGTCTGGAACACGACGAGGGCGGGCACGTCGTCGCCGGACTTCTCGTAGTGCTCGACGATCTCCTCGACGGCCCGGTGGTAGCTGGTCCGTCCCATGTGGCCGAGCCCCGAGTGCAGCTCGTCCACGTGGCCCTCGTAGCCGGCGAGGGTCAGCTCACCGGTGCCGTCGATGTCCGTCGAGAAGAACACGACCTGCACGGCCGCGGCCTCGTCGAGGTGGGCGGCGAGCGCGAGCGTCTGCTCGCCGAGCTGCTGGGCGCTGCCGTCCTTGTAGTACGGCCGCATCGAACCGGAGCGGTCCAGCACCAGGTAGACCCTGGCCCGCGCCCCGAGCCCGTCGGCGGCCTCGAGCGCGGCACCGGCCGCCTTGTACGCCCCGACGAGCCCGGCGGCTCGGGCCCGCACCCGAGCGAGCGACATCGCGGACTTGCCGGCCGCCGCCGGCTCCGAGGCGTCGGCCACCTCGTCGGCGACCTCGGCGACGGCGGCGGGCTCTGCGGCTGCCGGTTCTGCGGCTACGGGTTCTGCCGCGACGACGTCCTCGGCGGTGTCGGCGGCGGGCTCGTCGGCCACGCCCGACGTCTCGTCGGACTCGGCCTGTGCGGCTACGGGTTCTGCCGCCTCGGCCTGCTCGGCGTCAGCCGGGACCTCGGCCGGCTGAGCGGCGGCCTTCGGCGTCTCCTCCGCGACGGGCTCCGCGACGGGCTCGGCAGCGTCCTCCGGGGGAGCAACAGCGGTGGCGGCCTCGGCCTCGACCGCTTCGTTCTCAGCGGCTTCGGTGCTCGTCGGCTCCGCCTGTGCGGCGGTGTCCGTGGCGGCGGGCTCGGTCTCGGAGGGCTCCGGGGCGGTGTCAACCGACGCGTCGGCGGCCGGGTCGGCCGGCTGCTCCTCCGCGGCCAGGGTCTCCGTGGCCTCGGTGGCGGCCTCGGCAGCCTCCGGAGCGGTCTCGACCGCTTCGTTCTCAGCGGCTTCGGTGCTCGTCGGCTCCGCCTGTGCGGCGGTGTCCGTGGCGGCGGGCTCGGTCTCGGAGGGCTCCGGGGCGGTGTCAACCGACGCGTCGGCGGCCGGGTCGGCCGGCTGCTCCTCCGCGGCCGGGGCCTCCGTGGCCTCGGTGGCGGCCTCGGCAGCCTCCGGAGCGGTCTCGACCGCTTCGTCCTCAGCGGCTTCGGTGCTCGTCGGCTCCGCCTGTGCGGCGGTCTCCGTGGCGGCGGCCTCGGCCTCGGCAGCTTCCGGAGCGGTCTCGACCGCTTCGTCCTCAGCGGCTTCGGTGCTCGTCGGCTCCGCCTGTGCGGCGGCGTCCGTGGCGGCGGGCTCGGCGGCGGCCTCGGCCTCGGCAGCTTCCGGAGCGGTCTCGACCGCTTCGTCCTCAGCGGCTTCGGCGCTGGTCGGCTCCGCCTGTGCGGCGGCGTCCGTGGCGGCGGGCTCGGCGGCGGGCTCGGTCTCGGAGGCCTCGGGGGTGGTCTCAACCGCCGCGTCGGCGGCCGGGTTGGCCGGCTGCTCCTCCGCGGCCGGAACCGACGCGGACGGTGACGGCGTCCGCGCCGGCGGAATCGTGGGGCGCTGGGGCGGGTTGTCGAAGGCCGCGGCCACCAGATCGGCCGCGTGGTCCTGGGAGGAGGGGGCCTCTGCCTGGGGCGGGACGGAGGTGGTGGAGGCGGGTTTCGTCGTCGTGGCCGGTGAGGACGACTCCGTACGCTCGCGTCCAAACACCTTTCGCAGCAAGCTCCGAATGCCCATGGGCGAGGCCTTTCGCGTGAATTGGGTGCGATCATTGTCCGGCATTGTCCGTTCCAGGTGCGGCAACGCCGCAGCCCCGGCCAGCGCGGACACGTAAGGTTAGCGGCCGCCCGTTGTGTACCGCCGCAACCCCCTCCCGCGTCAAGACCGCCCCGGTCGCTCCGCATTCATTCCGTGTTCACTTCGTCGCTGCCGCGTTGCACATGTGTGCCCCTACCGTCACGGCCGGAGATATTCCGACACGATGTCGGCGCAGGGTGCGCCGAAGGGGGAGATGGGGACGAAGTGCGCAAACTGCTGCCACTCCTGAGCTCTAACCACGCGGGCGGCCGGTCCGCTCTCACCTGCCGCTACCGGTGTGGTGACGCCTGCTTCCACGAAGTGCCGAACACCAGCGACAACGAGTACGCGGGCGACATCATCGCCGGTGCGCTGTCCCGCCGTTCGATGATGCGCACCGCCGCGGTCGTGACCGTCGCCACCGCCGCCGGCGGCGCCGTCCTCACGCAGAACGCCCCGTCCGCCCAGGCCGCCGCCGTGCCCGCCACCGACGGCATAAGCCACGGCGGCCACGGAGGCAGCGGTTCCGCCGACGGCGCCCGCGGTCTGCGCTTCACCCCCGTCGCCCCCAACACCGCCGACCAGGTGACCGTTCCCGCCGGCTACGCCCAGAACGTGGTCATCCGCTGGGGCGAGCCCATCCTCCGTGGCGCGCCCGCCTTCAACGCCGACAAGCAGACGGCCGCGGCGCAGGCGGGCCAGTTCGGCTACAACAACGACTTCCTCAGCCTGCTCCCGCTGCGCGAGCACGGCCGTCAGGTCCTCGTGGCCAACCACGAGTACACGGACGAAGTCCTGATGTTCAAGGGCTACGATGCCGCCAACCCGACCCGCGAGCAGGTCGAGATCGCCTGGGCCGCGCACGGGCTGTCCGTCGTCGTCGTCCAGGAGGAGCGCAGGAGCGGCAAGCTCACGCCGGTCAGCCGCCACTACCTCAACCGCCGTCTGACGGCGACGAGCGTGTTCCGGCTCACGGGTCCCGCCGCGGGCAGCGATCTGCTCAAGACGTCCGCCGACCCGACCGGCACCAAGGTCCTCGGCACGCTCAACAACTGCGCCGGCGGCACCACCCCGTGGGGCACCACGCTCCACGGCGAGGAGAACTTCAACCAGTACTTCGCCAACGGCACCAGCGCCACCGACAAGCGCTACGGCCTCGGCACCGGCGCCACCGAGCGCAAGTGGGAGCGTTTCGACAAGCGTTTCGACGCCGCCCAGGAGCCCAACGAGTCGCACCGCTTCGGCTGGGTCGTCGAGCTCGACCCGTACGACCCGGACTCCACGCCCCGCAAGCGCACCGCGCTGGGCCGCTTCAAGCACGAGGCCGCGCAGCCGCGCCTCACGCGTGACGGCCGTCCGGTCGTCTACATGGGTGACGACGAGCGCTTCGACTACTTCTACAAGTTCGTCTCGTCGAAGCGGATGAAGAAGGGCAACAGCCGCTCCGTCCGCGAGCACAACCTCACCCTGCTCGACGAGGGCACGCTGTACGTCGCGAAGCTCACCGGCGACTCCCCGGCCGCCGAGATCGACGGCACCGGCAAGCTCCCGAACGACGGCGAGTTCGACGGCAGCGGCGTGTGGATCCCGCTGGCGACCGGCGATGTCTCGCACGTCGAGGGCATGACCGCCGAGGAGGTGTACGTCTTCACCCGCCTCGCCGGTGACAAGGTCGGCGCCACCAAGATGGACCGTCCCGAGGACGTCGAGCCGAGCCCCCGCACCGGCCGGGTCTACGTCGCGCTGACGAACAACACCGACCGCGGCAAGGCCGGCAAGGCCGGCGCGGACGAGGCCAACCCGCGCAACCTCAACAAGCACGGCCAGATCCTGGAGCTCGCCGAGCACTGGGACGACCCGTCGGCCGACGGCTTCGCCTGGCGGCTGTTCCTGGTCGCCGGTGACCCGGAGGACCCGGCCACCTACTTCGCCGGGTACCCGAAGGAGACGGTCAGCCCCATCTCCTGCCCGGACAACGTGGCCTTCGACCCGCACGGCAACCTGTGGATCTCCACCGACGGTGCCCAGCTGGGCTCCCACGACGGTCTGTTCGGTGTCGCCACGCTGGGCGAGCGCCGCGGTGAGCTGAAGCAGTTCCTCACCGTCCCGAAGGGTGCCGAGACCTGTGGCCCGATCATCCAGGACCGCCGGGTGATCGTGGCCGTGCAGCACCCGGGCGAGATCGACGGCGCGACCGTCGAGAAGCCCGCGTCGGTGTGGCCCGACGGGCCGGGCAAGATCGTTCGCCCGTCGGTCGTCGCCGTCTACCGCAAGGACGGCCGCGACATCGGCGTCTGACTCCGGTGACCCCTGTGGGCCCGGCAGCTCCCGCCGGGCCCACGGGGAGGGGGCCCTTCAGGCACTTCCGTGCCGGCTTCGGGCACTTCGGCGTCAGCCCTGCTCCGTCGCCGAGCGGAAGCGGACGAACTGCTCGGCCGGGTCTCCCGTGTACGACCACGGCACCCGCGCCGCCCTCGTCCCCAGCATCATGAACAGCCTGCGCGCCACTTCCATCTCCCCGGCGTAACAGGCCGCGTGCGTCAGATAGTTGAGTTCGGCGACCTCCTCCGGGAGGACCGGGCCGTTCTCCCGCCCGCCGATCCACCGCTCCCAGGTGCGCCGCACCTCGGTCACCGCCAGCTCGTGCTTCCAGTGCTGGCCGAAGTCGCGGACCGGGGCACGGCCCCGGGCGCCCTCCGCGACGTACCGGAACTCCTCGACCCGTGCGATCTGCACGAGCACCGGCAGCGGCGATCCCGGCGGTGCCGCGCCCGCCGCGTCCCGCGCGACGTCGTACATCGAGCCGTGCGTGCCGTGCCAGCGCGCCGACCAGTAGCGCAGCAGCTGCACGTGGCCCTCGATGTTGTCCGCGTCGCGACGCCGCAACTCGTCCCACCAGGTCCGCAGTTGGCGCCGACCGACGCCGCCCTCGTACAGCCGGGCCACGGTCAGCAGCGACACCCACGGCATCGGGTCGGCCGGTGCCGCCTCGGCCGCGCCGAGGCAGGCCATCACCGCCACGTCGATGCGTCCGCGGTCCATGGCCGACCCGCGGCCCTGCGCGATGGCGTGGTCGAAGACCCGGACCACCTCGGTCGCGGCCCGCAGCACGGCCGCGTCGGGGCTGGCCGGTTCGGCCGCCCGCCAGGCCTCGACCGCCGAGGAACCCGCCGCGGCGTGCGAGAGCTGGCGTACCCGGTGCGTGCGGCGCGGCCAGTCCTGGCCGGTGGTGTGCAGCAGATCCCGTACGCCCTGCCAGCGGCCGATCACGATGTCGTGGCGGGCCTCCGTGAGCGCACGGTCACCCAGGTCCGGATCGAAGACCGGCTCGAAGCGGCGGCGAGCAGCAGCCATGTCCCTGCCTGCTTTCTGCCGTCAGAAGTCCGTGGCCATGGCGTCGCGCGGGCCCGGCGCGGCACCGGCGTAGGGCACCTCCGCCTCGATCGACCGGGCCGCGTCCAGTTTCGCCGGCCGGTAGTACGTACTCCCCTGCCGCCAGTACCAGAGCATCGGCACCACACCGACGACCAGCCCGCCGAGGCCGATCGCGATCGAGGCCGTGCTCAGCTCCCCCAGCGACTCGAAGAAGATCCAGAACATGAAGGCCGAGCCGAGCAGCGGCCACGCCCCGCCGAGCAGGAAGTTCTTCACGGACGTCAGCAGCATCCGGCGGTACGCGGCGACCGCGGCGAGGCCCGCGAGCCCGTAGTAGACCGCGATCTGCAGCGAGATCGCGCTGACCGCGTCGGACAGGATGTCGCCGACCGTGCCGAGCGCGGTCGCGGCGACGAACATCACCAGCGCGACCACGCCGACCACGCCGATCGCCACCCAGGGCGTGTTCCAGCGGGGGTGCACCGAGCCGAGCGCGGCAGGCATCGTACGGTCGCGGCCCATCGCGAACAGCGAGCGCGTGACCTGGATGAGCGTGGTCTCCAGGGTGGCGACCGTCGACAGCAGCACCGCGATGATCAGCAGCTTTCCGCCGACGCCCGGCCAGATCTCGTCACCGAGCACACCGAGGACGTTTCCGCTGCCCGCCTTGATCTGCTCCGAGGTGAGGATGACGTTGACCGCGACCGTGAACGCCACGAAGAGGAGGAGGACCACGCCGACGCCGACGAGGGCGGCGAGTCCGGCGGTCCTGCGGCTGTTGCGGGTCTCCTCGCTGAGGTTGCTCGTGACGTCCCAGCCCCAGTAGTAGAACGCGGCGATCAGCGCACCCGAGGCGAATCCGGACGCCCCGTCGAAGTGGGAGAAGCCCAGCCAGGACCAGTCGAAGGAGATCGCGGAGCCCTTGTGCAGCAGGGCGGCGAGCAGGAAGAGCAGCAGGAGCAGGATCTCGACCCCGGACATGAGCAGCTGGGCCCGTACGGTCAGCCGGGCGCCGCCGAGGACCACCAGCAGCATCACCAGGAACCAGCAGGCGCCGACGGCCGTGGCGAGCGCGGTGTTGCCGGCGAGGCCCGGGTCGAAGAGGGCGAGGGTCATCGCGCCGGCCGGAAGCGAGCCCGCCACCATGAAGATCGTCGCGGAGACGACCAGCGCCCAGCCGGAGATGAAGCCCAGGAACGGGTGGAGGGTCCGGCCCACCCAGGAGTAGCTGGCTCCCGCGTTGACGTCGATCCGGCCGAGACGGCTGAAGGCCAGGACGATGCCGAGCATGGGTATCGCGCAGTACAGCAGTGCGGCGGGGGCGGCCAGGCCGACGGCCCCGACCAGGACGGCGGTGGTCGCCGCGAGCGAGTACGCGGGGGCGCTCCCGGCGACCGCCATCACGATGGTGTCGAACGTACCGAGGACGTTGGGCTGGAGCCCTCTGCCGGAGTTGCTGCTCATCGAATGTCCTTGTGTGGCAGGGCATGTGGCGATGGATCAGAGTCGTCGGCCGCGCTGAAGGGGTTGTTCCGCAACGGGAGACGGAAGCGCATCGTAGTCGTCCCCCCGTACTCTCGTCGGTATGGCGGATGAAGCAGGGACCCCGGGGGGCACGGAAGGGACCGTACGGGTCGACAGCTGGATCTGGTCCGTGCGGCTCACCAAGACACGCTCCCAGGCGGCGGCGGCCTGCCGCGCCGGTCATGTCCGGGTGAACGGCGAGCGCGTCAAGCCCGCGCACGCGCTGAAGGCGGGGGACCAGGTGCGGCTCTTCCACGCGGGCCGCGAGCGGATCGTCACCGTCTCCCGCATCATCCGCAAACGGGTCGGCGCCCCGGCGGCGGTCCAGTGCTACGTGGACAACTCGCCGCCGCCTCCGCCGCGCGAGCTCACGGCCCCCATGGGCGTCCGCGACCGCGGCACCGGCCGCCCGACGAAGCGCGAGCGCAGGGACCTGGACCGCCTCCACGGCCGCGACGCGTGACCGACGCGGCGCGTGACCGCAGCGGCGCAGGTCGGGGCGGGGCCAGTCGGTCAGGGCCGGGCGAGGCGGTCAGGGCCGGGGTGAGGCGATCGCGCGGGCCGCTGTGACCTCCTGGCGCAGGGGTTCGACGACGCTCTCGTCGTCGCCCTTCAGATCCGCGCGCACCTCGACGAGCTCCTCGCTGGAACGGATCCCGTCCGCGAGCGCCCGCAGCTCGCCCACCACCGCCGTGACCTCGGCCGCCGCCGGCGGCGGCGCCCCGTGGTCCACCCGCACCCTCGCCGCGGTCGTCGCGTCCGCGATCCGCTCGACCGCGACGACGAGCGGCCACCACGCGGCCGCCCGCGTCCCCGTCGGGGGCGGCTCGGTCAGCGCCCGCTGGAACTCCGACCGCACCGCCGACAGGTCCCGGTACAGCCGCCGCCGGGACCGCACCCGCTCGACCTGGTCGCCGTCCCGGCCGAAGGCCAGCTCCACATACCGCGCCGCCGCGTCGACGGTGTCCGCGAGCCGGTCGCCGATGCGGGTGTGCCAGCTCTCCGGCCAGAGCAGATAGCCCACGATCAGCGCGATCGCGCAGCCGATGAGACTGTCCACCAGACGCGGTCTGATCAGGCCGATGCCCTGGCGGTTCAGCAGGTCGGAGAGCAGCAGGATCACCGGTGTGATCGCCGCGGTCTGGAACGCGTACCCCTTCGCCGTGAACGCCGGGATCAGTGCCGCCAGCACCATCATCACCGGCACGTCCCACCAGCCGCGGGGCACCTCCGCCAGCAC
Organism: Streptomyces sp. NBC_00259; assembly: GCF_036181745.1. Taxonomy (NCBI): domain Bacteria; kingdom Bacillati; phylum Actinomycetota; class Actinomycetes; order Kitasatosporales; family Streptomycetaceae; genus Streptomyces; species Streptomyces sp. NBC_00259. The sequence continues at coordinate 4,067,454 of NZ_CP108080.1, forward strand.
GGCCGCCGCCACCACCAGCCCCGCCGCCGTGCCCAGCCCGCGTGCCACGGCCCGGGAGAAGACCGACCCGAAGTCCGGTTTGAGGACGAAGGTGACGGTGAGCGCGATCCAGTAGGAGCGGTCCACCACGACCAGCGAGACCAGCGCCTGGGCGATGCCGATGCAGAGCGCGAGCCGCAGCCCGTACCGCCACGACGCCTCGGAGAGCAGCGCGCTGCGGGCCGTGCGGCGGATCCGGATGCGCAGCGCGGCGGGGCGGCCGAGGCGGTCGTCCACGTTGTACGGATCGGGGTCGGTCTCCTGGACGACGGTCGCCGCGTGCCGCAGGGCGTCGTCGACGGCACGCTCGGTCGGGGTGGCGGGCCGCGGCAGGTCCGGACAGGGCAGGTCGGTCCTGCCCTGCTCGACCGCGTCCGCCAGCGCCCGCACCACCGCGGGGATCGCCTCGGGCAGGGGTCTGCCGCGCTGATGGGCGGCCGGGGCGGCCTCGACGACCGGGATGACGGCGTTGAGCTGGGCCAGCAGCCGTACGAGGGTCGGATTCCGGCCGTGGTCGCGGGTGCGGCGGGCGAGAACGAGGTCGTAGGAGGTGTTGAGGGACTGGGTGACGTCCTGGCGGCGCTCGTCGTAGGCGTCACTGCCGGCCGCGGCCAGCAGATCCGCGACCGCCCGGTAGGCGCCGGCGACCGCCGCCCGCTCGGGCACCCCGCCGCGCAGCGGCCAGCCGAGGAGGGCGAGGGCGAGGACGACCATGCCGCCGAGGCCGAGCAGCAGCGGGGCCTTCCACCAGGGGCTGGGCAGCGGGAGGCCCGCCCCGACCACCGCGTTGAGCAGGAGCAGCAGTCCGGACACGGAGGCGACCGCGCCGATCGACGAGATCATGCCGGAGACGAGCGCGACGAGGGTGAGCACGCCGACCGCGAGCCACCCCTCGCCGTACACGAGCGTGCCGAGCGTGACGCCGATCGCGCCGAAGAGCTGCGGTACGGCGATGTTGAAGATCCGCATCCGGTAGGCGTCGGCGGTGTCGCCGATGACCCCGGACAGTGCGCCCATCGACACCAGTGCCCCGTACGCGGGCCGGTCCATGGCGAAGCCCACGGCCAGCGGTGCCGACATCGCGACGCAGGCGCGGGCGACGGCGGCCCAGTTGACCGGGGCGGTCTGCGGGCGCAGCCCGGACACCAGCCAGGGCGGTGGGGCCAGCCGTGATCGTTCCCTCATGTCACCCCCCGTGCAGTGCGAGGCCGACGAGCAGTGCGCGGTGGTCGGTGCCGGAGAGGTCGAGGAACCGGGCATCGCGTACGTCGAAATCATCGCTCACCAGCACATGGTCGATCTGTGTGCCGAGCGGTGCGGGTGTGGTGGCCGGCCAGGACGGGGTCCGGAACGCGCCGCCGAGCCGGGCGCTGTCGTACAGGCCGCCGGAGTCGAGGACGTCGCGGAAGGCGGCGTGGTCCTGACCGGCGTTGAAGTCGCCCGCGAGGATCGTCGGTGTCCCCCGGCCCGTCGCCGCGTAGGCCCGCACGCGGCGGAGATCCTCGCGCCAGGAGCCGAGCCCGCCGGGGACGGGCGGCAGGGGATGCGCGAGCTGCAGCCGGACCGTGCGCCCGCCGATCCTCGCCTCGGCGCCCGGCATGGCGAGGATGCCCGGGATTCCGGCGGTGTCGCTGAGCGGGTGGGCGGAGAGGATCGCGGACCCGGCGGCGAGATCGCCCTCGACGACGTTGCGGTAGGGGTAGTCGGCGCGCGGGATCGCGGCGTCGAGCGCGGCGGCGCAGGCGCGGTCGCACTCCTGGACGAAGACGAGGTCCGGCTTCTCGCGCCGGACGGCGGCGATCAGACCGGGCGTGGCCCGACCGAACTCGACGTTGGCGGTGAGCACTTCCAGCCGGGCGACGACCGGGCCGCGCGGCGGGCCGGGCTCCGGTCCGTACGGCTGGACGTACCAGCCGGTCGCGGCGAGCACGACGAGCGCCCACGCGATGAGCACGTGCCGCCGGGCGAACAGGGCGAGACCGAGGCCGAGCCCGGCGGGCACCAGCAGCCACGGCAGGAAAGCGAGCAGCTGCGGCACGGGCGTGCATCCGTCGACACCGGCGATCCGGCATCCGACGACCACGGACACCGCGCCGAGCATCAGCCCACCGGCCCACGCGGCGACGCGCCGCCATCCCGTTCCAGGCCCCATGCCAAGCCAACGCCCCAGCCGCCGGAAGAGTTCGTCGGGCCGTGCCCGCTTCCCCCGGTCGCACCGGCCGGCCCCGGTCACCGGGCGGGGGCCGGAGCTCGTCCGTGCGTCCGGCGGTGGGGACGGCCGGCGCCGGTGCCGTCAGTGCCGTACCGCTTTCCCGATGTCCGCCGCCGGAGTGCCCGTGAGGCTCCTGTTGCTGCGGGCCGTCGCCGACTTCGTGCCGCCCGCCGGGACGCCGTCGATGGAGACGACGGTCGCGTCGAGCAGATTCCCGTCGCTGTCCTTCCAGTTCACCAGGACCGTGTAGTCCGTGGCCTCCCCGGTCGGGTTCGTCGCCGTGATCTCCGAGGTGACGCGGTCGCCGTCCGGCGTCGTGGGTCCAGCCTTGACGTCCGTCGCGGCGTTGAGGCCGCCCTTGACCTTGGCCATCTCGGACGCCGCCGCGGCCGTCGCGGACTCGATGGCCGCGCCCGCCTTGGACGCCGCGGACTTGGGTGTCTCGTCAGTGTCGGAACAGCCGGTCATCCCCGCCGTGACCACCACCGCGGTCACGGCGGCCATGACGGCGTTGCGTATGCCATGGCCTGGTCTCATACGCCCAGACTGCGGTACCGCCATCCGTTCGGCCACTCGGCCGGTGGCACAGCGGGCCGGGCCCGGTTCAGTCCTGTCCCACCGGGGCGAGTTCCCGCAGCGCCGTGATCAGCAGTTCCACTCCGAAGGCGAACTCGGCCTCGTGGTCGTTCACCGCGAGGATCGGCGCGACCTTCGCCACCGCGGGGAAGCCGGAGGCCGCGAAGTACGCGCTGCGGACGCTCTCCCGCTCCGCCCCGTCCTTGTCGTCGCCGACGGGTCCCGACGTGCTGTGGAACTGCCGCAGCAGCGTGCCGACCTGGAAGGAGATGAACAGCCGCAGCGCGTGCACCGCGGTCTCCTCGTCGAAGCCGTGGTCGAGCATCATGGCGATCATCGTGTCCACGGGCGCGAGCGCCGTCGGTGTGGACAGCTGGCGCATGAGGACCAGTTCGCAGGCGCGCGGGTGGCGCAGCGACGCCTGCCGGAAGCCGTACGCGATGGAGCGGATGCCGTCCTCCCAGCTGCCCGTCATCCGCTGCGGCATGTGCATGTCCGTGGTGATGAACTCCGTGACCCCGTCGAGGATGTCGTCCTTGCTCCGCACATGGTTGTAGAGCGACATCGCCTGGACGCCGAGCCGGGCAGCGATCCGCCGCATGGACAGGGCGTCCATGCCTTCCTCGTCGATGATCACGAGTGCCGCGCCGACGATCCGGTCCCGGCTCAAGGGCTCCCGGGGGCCGGGGACTTCGGGTCTCGATCGCTGCGCCATGGACAACGGCTCCTCTTTCGGGTGGCTACGCGCGGTAACGCTTGACGACTTACAGCGTAAGTGCTTCGCTCCTGTCTCGTACTTACGGTGTAAGTGGCGCAACTGCTGTGGAGGCAGGGCGAGATGTCGGACGGATCGGCCGCGCACGACGGGGCCGTCCGCACGAGCGCCTTTCAGGACCGGAGCCACGAGCAACCGGTTCGCCGAGCACAACAGCACGGCCACCATCCTCTCCCAGCCCGGCCGTCTCGCGCCGGGTATCCCCCTGTGAGCAGGAGGCACAGATGTCTGTGCGCACGACCCCGACCCGCCAGCGACGCTCCGCCTTCACCATCCATCACCTCGACTGCGCGCCCATGCGCCCCCTGGGCGCCGAACCGCTCGTCGCCCACTGCATGCTGATCGCGACCGGCAGCGGTCTCGTCCTCGTCGACACCGGCATCGGCGCCGCCGAGGTCTCCGACCCCCGGCGCCTCGGCGCGCTCTTCCGCCACACGATGCGGCCGGTGCTCGATCTGTCCCGTACGGCGGTGCACCAGGTCCGGGCACTGGGTTACGACCCGTACGACGTACGGGACATCGTCATGACCCATCTCGACCTGGATCGCGCGGGCGGCCTCGCCGACTTCCCGCACGCACGCGTCCATGTGATGGCCGACGAGTACCGGGCCGCGATGCGCCGCGACACGCGCCTGGAGGCGAACCGCTATCTGCCCGCCCAGTGGGCGCACGGCGTCGACTGGGTCGTCCATGACGCCGCCGACTCGCACTGGCTGGGCTTCCCCGCGTCCCGGGTGCTGCGGTCCCCCGACATCATGCTGGTGCCGCTGCCCGGCCACACCCGGGGGCACAGCGCGGTCGCCGTCCAGGAGCCGGACCGCTGGCTGCTGCACGCGGGCGACGCGTACTTCTTCCACGGCGAGACCGATCTCCGCCGCCCGCGCTGCCCCCGCGCGCTCGCGCTCCACCAGCGGCTCGTCGCCGACGACCACGAACAGCGGCTGGGTCAGCTGGAGCGGCTGATGGAGCTGCGCCGCGCCCATCCGCGGCTGGTCAGGATCTTCTCGTCGCACGACGCGCACGAGTTCGACCTGCTGGCGGGCGGCGACTGACGGCGGGCGGCGCCGGCCGTCGGCCGTTGATCGCGGCCGACGGCGATCCGGTGCCGGACGCTCAGGCCGTGGTGCGGGACTCGGTGGTGATCAGTGCCCAGATGATGAACACCGAGATCGCCATCGAGAAGATCGCCCACACCGGCTGGTACGGCAGGAACAGGAACTGGACGATGATGTTGAGCGACGCCAGGGCGACACCCGTATACCGTGCCCATTCCATGTTCTTCAGGATTCCCCAGCCGGTGATCCCCACGAGGATCCCGAGGATCAGATGGACCCAGCCCCAGGCGGTCAGGTCCCAGGAGAAGACGTAGTTGCCGACCCTGGTGTAGACCTCGTCCTCGGCGATGCCGGCGATGCCCTCGAAGATGCTGATGATGCCGGTGACCATCATCAGGACGCCGGCGAAGAGCGTGCCGCCCGCCGCCCAGCCGGTGTGGGTGTTCGGGCCGGCACTCCGGGGTGCACTCGGTGCAGTGTTCTGGCTCATGGCGCCAGCATGGTTCAGACGGCGTATATCGGATATTTCAGTTGAGCCGTTCGAGGTACGCCCGCAGTGCCGCGTTGAACTCCTCGGGCCGCTCCAGGTTCGGCATATGGGCGGCCCCCTCGATGACGCGGAGCGTCGAGTCAGGGAGGGCCGCGTGCATCGCCTCGGCGTCCGCCACCGGGGTGTACGCGTCGTCCCGGCCCACGACCACCAGCGCCGGCACCGCGACCCCGGTGAGCAACGCGCGGTAGTCGGGCCGCTCGGCCCGCCCGCGCAGCGCGGCCGCCGCGCCCTCCGGCGGCGCCGCGAGCATCATCCGGTGGACGGTCTCCGAGGCCGCGGTGTTGTACGGGGCGACCATCCGGTCCCGTACCTCGTCCGCGTATCCGCGCATCCCCTCCGCGAGCAACCGGTCCGCCATGGCGTTGCGCCGCGCCCTGCCCTCGTCGGTCTCGGCGGCGGGGAAGGTGTCGGCGAGCACCAGTCCGGCGATCCGTTCCGGGAAGAGGCGGTAGCACTCCATCGCGATCTGGCCGCCCATGGAGAGGCCGCCGAGGACGAAGCGCCGGATGCCGAGGTGGTCGAGCAGCGCGGCCAGATCGGTGGCGAAGTCGCCGAGCAGGGTGACGCCGGGGACGACGGACGAGGTGCCGTAGCCGCGCAGGTCGGGAGTGACGACCCGGTGCGTGGCGGAGAAGGCCGCGAGCTGCGGCGCCCACATGGTGCGGTCGAAGGGGTGGCCGTGGACGAGGACCAGGGCGGGACCGGAACCCTTGTCCTCGTAGCCGACGACCAGGGGTTCGTGACCGGTGGCCGGGGCGTCGATGAGTGCGGAGGGCATGGTCACGAGGCTAGGCGCCCCAACTTGTCGGTGCAATAAGATCTTTGCTCTCGGTGCAATGCTGACGGGGGTGCACGGTGCAGGACTTCAGACGGCTCGCCGACGAGATCGCGGCCGACATCGCGGCCGGCCGGCTCCGGCCCGGCGACCGGCTGCCGCCGCAGCGGACGTACGCACGCGGACGCCGGATCGCTCCGTCCACGGCGATAAGGGTCTACGGCGAACTGGTGCGGCGAGGGCTCGTCGTGGGCGAGGTGGGGCGGGGGACGTTCGTCCGCGCGGCGCCCGCGGAGCACGGGGCGTCCGCGCCGCCGGGAACCGCGCTCACCGAGGCGACCGGCGGCGCGCCGGTCAACCTGGAGCTCAACTATCCGGTCGTGGCCGGTCAGTCGGAACTGATGGCGCGGGAACTCGCCGCCCTGGCCCGCCCCGACGTCCTCGCCGTGGCGACCCGGCCGACGGCTCCCGACGGCACCCCCGAAGCGCGTGCCGCCGCGGCCGCCGTGCTCGCCAGGAACGGCTGGACCCCCTGCCCCGAGCGGATCCTCTTCGCGGGCAACGGGCGCCAGGCGATCGCGGGCGCCCTCTCCGCACTGGTGCCGCCCGGCGGCCGGCTCGGCGTCGAGACACTGACGTATCCGCTGGTCAAGACGATCGCCGAACGGCTCGGTGCCGTCCTCGTCCCGATCGCGACCGACGCGGAGGGTATACGGCCCGACGCGCTCGCCACGGCGCACCGCACGGCCGCGCTCTCCGCCGTCTACGTCCAGCCGACCCTGCACAATCCGCTGGCCGTGACCGCGGGCGCGGCGCGGCGGGCCGCCGTCGCGGAGGTGCTGGAGTCGACGGGGCTCGTCGCGGTCGAGGACACCACCTGGGCGTTCCTCGCGCCGGACGCCCCGGCGCCGCTCGTCGCGCACGCGCCCGAACGCACCCTGCTGGTGGACAGCCTCTCCAAGCGGCTCGCACCCGGGCTGACCGTCGGCTACCTCGTCCCGCCCGCCGCGTACCGGGAGGCGCTGGCCCGGGCCCTGCGCTCGGGTGGCTGGAGCGCGGCCGGGTTCGCGCTGGCGGCGGCGGCGCGATGGAGCGGGACGGGCGTCGTCGAAGCGGTGGTCGCGGCCAAGCGGGCCGATGCGGCGGCGCGCCACCGGCTGGTGCGCCAGGTGCTGGGCGGCTTCGACATCAGCACCGATCCGCGGGCGTATTTCTGCTGGTGGCGGCTTCCCGCGCCATGGCGTGCCGAGACGTTCGTCGCGGCCGCGGCGGAACGCGGGGTCGCGGTGACGCCAGGATCGGCCTTCGCGTCCGGTGCGCGCTCGGCGCCGGACGCGGTCAGGATCGGGCTGGCCTCGCCACCGGAGGAGGAGCTGGCGCGGGCGCTGCGGCAGCTGGCCGCCCTGGCCTCGTAGCCGGATCAGCCTCCGGCCGCGGGTCAGGGCCTGATCCACTTGCCGCGGCGGCCGTGCGGGTGTCCGCTGGTGGATGGAGAAGTGGATGGAGCGGAAGGAGCTCTGCCATGGCCCACACGACGGTGCCCGCGCGGCACCTCGGATCCCTCGGCATCGCGCTGCCGGTCGTGATCGGAGTCCTCTACGGCCTCTACACGTCCTTCATCGCCCGTACGTCCGGAGAGTCCGCAGGCGCGCAGTTCGCGATCGGGCTCATCTCCTGCCTGGTGCTGGCAGGGCTCTGCTATGCGCTCGGCCGCTATCAGCACCTCCTGCCGCGAGGGCTTCGCGCGGTGGCGTACGCGGCGCTCGTCGGCGTCGCGGTCGGCTATCTGAACAGCCTGTCCGGGGACAGCGTCCTCACGGCGATCGTCCTGTCCGTGATCATCGCGGCGGCGACGTTCTGCGTGATGTTCTACACCTTCTACGTGCACGAGGACTGACCCCGCCGCTGTCCCCGCCCTGCCCCTGATCAGCTGTGCCCTGCGAGGCGCGGCCGCCGGATCACGGTCCGGTCGCCGTGCCTCGTCATGTCGTGACGTGCCGGGTCCGGCGTGCCATCGTGTCCTGCCATGCGGTGAGTTTTCGGGGCAGCACCAGTCTGTACCCCTTGGAAGCCCTTTTCGCGTCCGCTTCAGCGAAGGAACCGAAGGAACCGATGAGTACAGATCTGGCCATCGAGACGACCGGCCTGGTGAAGGTGTTCGGCGACAACCGGGCCGTCGACGGCGTCGACCTCCGCGTCCCCGCCGGCACCGTCTACGGCCTCCTGGGCCCGAACGGAGCGGGCAAGACGACCACGGTGAAGGTGCTGGCCACCCTGCTGAGACCGGACGGCGGTGAGGCGCGGGTCTTCGGCCACGACGTGCTGAAGGACGCCGACGCCGTACGCGGCAGGGTCAGCCTGACCGGGCAGTACGCCTCGGTCGACGAGGACCTGACCGGCACCGAGAACCTGCTGCTGCTCGGCCGGCTGCTCGGCCACGGCAAGCCGGCCGCGCGGGACCGCGCCGCCCAGCTGCTGAGCGCCTTCGGGCTGTCCGACGCCGCCGACCGCCAGGTGAAGAACTACTCGGGCGGTATGCGGCGCCGTATCGACATCGCCGCGTCCATCCTCAGCACGCCCGACCTGCTGTTCCTGGACGAGCCGACGACCGGACTCGACCCGCGCAGCCGCAACCAGGTCTGGGACATCGTGCGGGCCGTCGTGGCCCAGGGCACGACGGTGCTGCTGACCACGCAGTATCTGGACGAGGCCGACCAGCTGGCGTCCCGTATCGCCGTCATCGACCACGGCAGGGTGATCGCCGAGGGCACCAAGGGCGAGCTGAAGGCGTCGGTCGGCTCGGGCGCCGTCCACGTCCGGCTGCGCGACGCCCACCAGCGCCCGGACGCCGAGCGCGTCCTGACCGTCGCACTGAACGCGACGGTCCAGCTCGACCCGGACCCGGTCGCCCTCACGGCCCGGGTCAACGGCCACGGCACGGAGCTCGGCGCCGCGGAACAGGCCGCTTCGGCACTGGCCGAACTGGCCCGGGAGGGCATCACCGTCGACAACTTCTCGCTGGGCCAGCCCAGCCTGGACGAGGTCTTCCTCGCCCTCACCGACCGCAGGCCCGACACGGGGACCGCGGGGACCGCGGCGAACGCCGAGAACGCGGAGACCACCGAGAAGGAGCCCGCCGCATGAGCACCATGAGCACCACGGCCACGCAGGAGGCCGAGGACGTCACCTTCGCCGGCCCGAGAACCGAGGATCTGGCCGCCCTCCTCGTCGCCAAGGAGCGCCCGCCGCGGCCGAGCGCCCTCTCGGCGTCGATGACCTTCGGCTGGCGGGCCATGCTCAAGATCAAGCATGTGCCGGAGCAACTCTTCGACGTCACGGCGTTCCCGATCATGATGGTGCTGATGTACACGTACCTCTTCGGAGGGGCGCTGGCCGGCTCGGTCGACGCGTACATCCAGTTCCTGCTGCCGGGCATCCTCGTGATGAGCGTCGTGATGATCACGATGTACACGGGCGTGGCCATCAACACCGACATCGACAAGGGTGTCTTCGACCGCTTCCGTACGCTGCCGATCTGGCGGCCCGCGCCGATGGTCGGGTATCTCCTCGGCGACGTGGTCCGCTACGTCATCGCGTCCGCCGTGATGCTGACGGTCGGCGTGATCATCGGCTACCGGCCGGAGGGCGGGTTCGTCGGTGTGCTGCTCGGCGTCGCGCTGCTGCTCGTCTTCTCCTTCGCCTTCTCCTGGATCTGGACGATGTTCGGGCTGCTGCTGCGCACGGAGAAGTCCGTGATGGGCGTCAGCATGATGGTGATCTTCCCGCTGACCTTCCTGAGCAACGTCTTCGTCGACCCGAAGACGATGCCGGGCTGGCTGCAGGCCTTCGTCAACAACAGCCCGGTCACCCATCTGGCCACGGCGGTACGGGAGCTGATGGCGGGCAACTGGCCGGCGGCGGAGATCGCCTGGACGCTGGGCTGGGGCGCGCTCTTCGTGATCGGCTTCGGCGCGGTCACGATGCGGCTCTACAACCGGAAGTGAGACCGGGCGGCGGCCGGTGGCTCCCACGGGGGTGGAACCACCGGCCGCCGCCGTGCTCTCCTCGACGACGTCCGGCTGTTGACCTTCCCGGCGGGGGAAGCCCCAGCATCGGTCGTACCGGGCGAGGCGCCCGGTACGAGGAGGAACGCGGGGGGGGCGGGGACATGGGGCCGGAGACGGGTCTGCTGACGATCGGAGCGTTCGCACGCGCCTCGCGGCTGTCCGCGAAGACCCTGCGGCGCTACGACGAACACGGCCTGCTGTGTCCGGTCCACGTCGACCCGTTCACCGGCTACCGCTACTACGCCCCGGCCCAGCTGGAACACGCCCGGCTGGTGGCCTGGCTGCGCCGCATCGGCATGCCGCTCGCCCGTATCCGCTCCGTCTGCGAGCTGTACGCGACGGACGCGGACGCGGCGGCGCGGGACATCCGTGCCTACTGGGCGCGGGTGGAGGCCGAGACCGCGGCACGGCGGGACCTCGCGGCCTTCCTCGTCGACCGGCTGTCCACCGAGACAGCAGGGAAGGATGATTCGATGTCGCAGCTCAACGCCCCTCTGGGGCTGCGTTGTGCGGCCCGCTCCGACCGGGGCCTCGTCCGTGACACCAACCAGGACTCCGTGTACGCGGGCCCGCGTCTGCTCGCCGTGGCCGACGGTTACGGCGGCGGGGGCGCGCGGGCCGGCAGCGCGGCGATCGACGCGCTCCGCCCGCTGGAGAGCGTGTCCGCGGACTCCGGCGAACTGCTGAACCTCCTGACCGACGCGGTCCGGATGGCCAACCACGCGGTCCAGGACCTCCCGGACTCCGGCACCACGCTGACCGCCCTGCTGTGGACGGGCTCCCGGCTCGGCCTGGTGCACATCGGCGACACCCGCGCCTATCTGCTGCGCGGCGGGCAGCTCTTCCGTATCACCCACGACCACACGGTCGTCCAGTCGATGATCGACGACGGCAGCCTCACCGAGGACGAGGCCCGCTCCCACCCCCAACGGGCCCTGCTCCTCAAGGCACTCGACGGCGCTCCGTCCCCCGCGGTCCCCGATCTGCATCTGCACGACGCCCAGGCCGGCGACCGCTACGTCCTGTGCACCGACGGCCTCTTCACCGTCGTCCCCGAGGCGGAGCTGCGCCGTGTGTCGGCGACGGTCGCCGACCCCGACGAGGCGGCACGGGCGTTGATCGCGCTGGCCAACGAGGCGGGCGGACCGGACAACACGGGGTGTGTGGTGGCGGACGTGGTGGAGCTGTGACCCGCTGAGCCCGTGTGCGCCAAGGGCCCGGCTCCGTTGGACGCGGGGCCGTGCCCTGGCCGGGCCCTGCCGGGTCAGGGGAGTTCGCCCCGTGTTCACGGGCGACGCGCGAGCGTCAGTCGAAGCGCAGGTCCGCCAGTTGCCGCTCGTACTCCGTCAGTTCGCCGGACTCCTCAGCCCGTGCGTCGCGAGCATCCCGGGTGGTGACCATCAGCCCGGCCAGTTCACCGCCGGCCCTGCGTATCCGCGCGGGCAGGCCCTCGGTGTACTCGTCGCCGCCCGAGCCCCAGTCCTCCGACGCCGCGTACACGGCGGTCGGTACGACCAGCGCCCGCAGATACGCGAAGAGCGGCCGCAGCGCGTGGTCGAGGACGAGCGAGTGGCGGGCGGTGCCGCCGGTGGCCGCGATCAGCACCGGCTTTCCGGTCAGCGCCTGCGGGTCGATCAGGTCGAAGAACGACTTGAACAGCCCGCTGTACGAGGCCGTGAAGACCGGCGTCACGGTGATCACACCGTCCGCACCCGTCACCGCGTCGATCGCGGCCCCGAGTGCGGGCGACGGAAAGCCGGTCACCAGGTTGTTGGCGATGGCGGTGGCCAGGTCGCGGAGTTCGACGACCTCGACCTCCACCTTGCGGTCCTGCTCGGCGAGCCGCTCCTGCGCCGCGTCCGCCAGCCGGTCGGCCAGCAGCCGGGTCGACGAGGGGCTGCTCAGCCCCGCCGATACGGCGACGAGCTTCAGCTGCTCCATGGTCAGGCCTCCTTGGCGGGAGTGGCGGCAGGAGTGGCGGGAGTGGCGTCGGGGGTGGTGGCGGTCCGGCGGGCGGCGACGGCCGGGTGGACCGGCGCATCGGGGACCCCGGCGGGCCGCAGGTTGGCGAACTCCTTGCGCAGCACCGGCACGACCTCCTCGCCGAGGATGTCGAGCTGCTCCAGGACGGTCTTCAGCGGAAGGCCCGCGTGGTCCATCAGGAACAGCTGGCGCTGGTAGTCGCCCACGGACTCCCGGAAGCCGAGGGTCCGGTCGATGACCTGCTGAGGGGAGCCGACGGTCAGCGGTGTCTGCTCGATGAAGTCCTCCATCGACGGGCCGTGCCCGTAGACGGGCGCGTTGTCGAAGTACGGGCGGAACTCCCGGACCGCGTCCTGCGAGTTCTTCCGCATGAACACCTGTCCGCCGAGGCCGACGATCGCCTGCTCCGGGGTGCCGTGCCCGTAGTGCGCGTACCGCTTGCGGTACAGCTCGACCATCCGCTTCGTGTGCTCCGCGGGCCAGAAGATGTTGTTGTGGAAGAAGCCGTCGCCGTAGTACGCGGCCTGCTCGGCGATCTCCGGCGAGCGGATCGAGCCGTGCCACACGAAGGGCGGGACGCCGTCCAGCGGCCGCGGCGTGGACGTGAAGCCCTGCAACGGCGTACGGAACTTGCCCTCCCAGTCGACGACGTCCTCCCGCCACAGCCTGCGGAGAAGGGCGTAGTTCTCGATGGCGAGCGGGATGCCCTGACGGATGTCCTGACCGAACCACGGGTAGACCGGTCCGGTGTTGCCGCGGCCCATCATCAGGTCGACCCGGCCGTCCGCGAGGTGCTGGAGCATCGCGTAGTCCTCGGCGATCTTCACCGGGTCGTTGGTGGTGATCAGCGTCGTGGACGTGGACAGGATCAGGTTCTCGGTGCGCGCCGCGATGTGGCCCAGCATGGTGGTCGGCGACGACGGCACGAACGGCGGGTTGTGGTGCTCGCCGGTCGCGAAGACGTCGAGTCCGACCTCCTCGGCCTTCAGCGCGATGGCGACCATCGCCTTGATCCGCTCGTTCTCGGTCGGGGTCCGGCCGTTGGTCGGATCGGTGGTCGCGTCACCGACGGTGAAGATCCCGAACTGCATCGCGCTCGCCTCCAGGGGGTTCGATTTGGTTGAACCTTAAACTGTACGGGGGGAACGACGGCGACCCGGGGTTCTATTCCGCCCGTAGTCTGGGGCGGCGTGACCGTCCCCTCAGGAGGCCGTGAATGAGCGACAGCGAGCGCTGGAAGGAGCGCGGCGTCGCGCTGCGCGTCTTCGTGTACGTCTTCGCCACGCACGCGTTCGCGGGCTTCGTCTGGCTGCTCTTCTACGTGGGCGAGCACGCCCGGAAGTGATCAGCCGCTCCGCCGCGACGACGCGACCTCGTCCGGCGCCGCCTCGCACGCCGTGCCGTGCGGTGGCAGCGGGCTCGGCCCGTGCCGGAGCCAGGACTGGACGCGACGGACCGTGGGCTCCGTCCAGCGGGCGGTGAGCGGGCCGAGGATCACCAGGATCAGCACGTACGCGGTGGCGAGCGGCCCGATCCGTGGCTCGACGGCGACCGCGAGACCCGCGATGACGATCGAGAACTCGCCGCGGGCGACGAGCGCGCCGCCCGCCCGGAGCCGGCCGCGCGAGCCGATGCCGGCCCGCCGGGCCGCGTACCAGCCGGTGGCGATCTTGGTGACGGTGGTCGCCAGCGCCAGCAGCAGCGCGGGCAGCAGGACCGGCGGGATCGCGGTGGGATCGGTCGACAGCCCGAAGAAGACGAAGAAGACCGCCGCGAAGAGGTCCCGCAGCGGGCTGAGCAGCCGGCGCGCACCCTCCGCGACCTCGCCCGACAGCGCGATGCCGACCAGGAACGCGCCCACCGCCGCCGACACCTGCAGCTCCTGCGCCAGCCCGGCGACCAGCAGGGTGAGACCCAGCACCACCAGGAGCAGCAGCTCCGGGTTGTCGGAGGAGACGGCGCGGCTGATCATCCGGCCGTGGCGGATCGCGAGGTACAGGACGACGGAGACCGTGCCCACGGCGATCAGCAGAGTGATGCTGCCGCCGGCCAGGCCGAGGCCGGCGAGCAGCGCCGTGAGCAGGGGCAGATAGACGGCCATCGACAGGTCCTCGATGACGAGGACGCCGAGGATCACCGGGGTCTCGCGGTTGCCGAGCCGTCCCAGGTCCGTCAGGACCTTCGCGATCACGCCCGAGGAGGAGATCCAGGTGACTCCGGCGAGTGCCACGGCGCCCACCGGCCCCCAGCCGAGCAGCAGCGCCGCGCCCGCGCCGGGCAGGGCGTTGAGGACGAAGTCCACGAGGCCCGACGGGTACTGGGTGCGCAGGCTCGTCACCAGCTCGGACGCGCTGTACTCCAGGCCGAGCAGCAGAAGCAGCAGGATCACGCCGATCTCGGCGCCTGCGGCGATGAAGTCCTCGCTGGCGCTGAGCGGCAGCAGGCCGCCCGTGCCGAACGCGAGACCGGACAGCAGATAGAGCGGTACCGGGGAGAGCCCGATGCGTCCGGCGAACCGGCCGATCAGTCCGAGCGTCAGGATGATCGCGCCGAGTTCGATGAGCAGGGAGGTCGTGTTGTGCACGGTCAGCCTCCCGGCGCGGGGGTGGATCCGGGTCCGCTCCGGGGTCCGCTCTCCGGTCCGGGTCCAGGTCCAGCTTCAGGTCCACGGCCAGTTCCAGGTCCAGGTCCAGGTCCGTGTTCCGGACCGGACCCGGATGCGCACTCGGACTCGGACTCGGACTCGGGCCCGGCATCCGGTCCGTAGATGATCTCGACGAGCGAGTCCACCCCCTCCCGGGTGCCGACCACCACGAGCGTGTCCCCGAGCGCGAGCCGGAAGTCCGGCCCCGGGGACGGATGGGCGCTGGTCCGGCGCAGTACGGCGACGATCGAGGCGCCGGTGCGGGTGCGGGCACGGGTGTCGCCGAGCAGCCGCCCCGCGTAAGGGGAGCGGGCCGAGACGGGGATGTGCTCGGTGACGAGGTCGATCCCGTCGGTGCGCACGGCCTCGATGGGGGCCGGGTCGATGAGGTGGGCGAGCGCGGTCGCCTCGTCCGGTGAGAGCGGCACGGTGGCGTCGCACGCGTCGGGGTCGTCGGCCGAGTAGAACCCGAGGAAGCGGCGGCCGTCCTGGTGGATGACGACGGAGAGGTGGCGGCCGCTCTCGGTGGTGAAGTCGTACTGCGTGCCGACGCCCGGCAGGGAAGTGCGTCGTGTACCCATGGCTGCCTCCCGGGGCGGTACAGGAGTTGAGCAGTGGGCCGTACGGATGCCGAACGGATATTTCTTTACCGTACCATTACATGATCTTTGATGGCCGTGCACGCCGGTGACCGGGGTCTCATGCCCGCGCACTGGCGCCCACCTGCGCGGACAGTAGAGTCACGGTCCGTGAGTGCCGACCGTCGTCCGACCGACCCCGCCGTTTCCGTCGTCGGGATCGGTGCCGACGGCTGGGACGGGCTGAGTCCCTCGGCGCGGGCGGTCCTGCGCGACGCCGACGTCCTCATCGGGGGCGCACGACAGCTCGGACTCCTGCCCGCCGCCGAGTGCGCGGGCGAGCGGCTCACCTGGCCGTCACCGCTGAGACCCGCCGTGCCGGGTCTGCTCGCCGCGCACGCAGCACGGCGCACGGCGGTCCTCGCGAGCGGCGACCCGATGTTCTACGGCATCGGCCGCACGCTCGCCGAGATCGCGGGCGCCGGCGCGCTGCGCGTCCTGCCGCATCCGTCCTCCGTCTCGTACGCCTGCGCCCGCCTCGGCTGGCCGCTGGAGGAGACCGAGACCGTGACCCTGGTCGGCAGGCCGCCCGGCTCGCTCACCGCCGCGCTGCACGACGGGCGCCGGGTGCTGGTGCTGAGCGCGGGGGCGTCGACCCCGGGCGAGGTGGCGGCGCTGCTCACCGCGAAGGGCTTCGGTCCGAGCCGGCTGCGGGTGCTGGAACAGCTGGGTTCCGGGCGGGAGCACGAGCGGTCCGGCACCGCCGAGGGGTGGGACCACCCGCCCGGCGACCCGCTCAACGTCATCGCCGTCGAGTGCGTCCGCGCAGCGGGCGCCCTGCGCCTCGGCGCCGTCCCCGGACTGCCGGACGAGGCGTACGAGAACGACGGCCAGCTCACCAAGCGCCATGTGCGGGCCGCGACGCTCGCCGCGCTCGCGCCCGCGCCCGGGGAACTGCTGTGGGACATCGGCGGCGGATCCGGCTCGATCGCGATCGAGTGGATGCGTACGCACCGTTCGTGCCGGGCGATCACGGTCGAACGAGACGCGGGCAGGGCCGAACGCATCGCCCGTAACGCGGAGGCGCTCGGCGTGCCGGCCCTGCGGGTCGTGACCGCCGCCGCGCCTTCGGGGCTCGCGGGACTCCCCACCCCCGACGCGGTGTTCATCGGCGGCGGGCTCACCGCGCCCGGCCTGCTGGACGCCTGCTGGGACGCGCTGCCGGAGGGCGGACGGCTCGTCGCGAACACCGTGACGCTGGAGTCCGAGGCGCTGCTGGCCGACCGCTACCGGCGGCACGGCGGCGAACTGGTACGGCTCGCGGTGGCCCACGCCGTACCCGTCGGCGGCTTCACCGGCTGGCGCCAGGCGATGCCCGTCACGCAATGGACCGTCACCAAATCCCCCGATGGAGCCTCCACATGACCGTCTACTTCATCGGCGCGGGCCCCGGCGCCGCCGACCTGATCACCGTGCGCGGCGCGCGGACGCTCGCGTCCTGCCGGGTCTGCCTGTACGCGGGCTCCCTCGTCCCGCGCGAACTCCTCGCCGAATGTCCCCCGGACGCGCGCCTCGTCGACACCGCCCGGCTCGATCTCGACGCGATCACCGCGGAGTTCGTCCGTGCCCACGAGGAGGGTGACGACGTCGCCCGGCTGCACTCCGGCGACCCCTCGGTCTTCAGCGCCGTCGCGGAACAGATGCGACGGCTCGACGCGGCGGGCATCCCGTACGAGGTCGTCCCGGGCGTCCCGGCCTTCGCGGCCGCCGCGGCCGCGCTGAAGCGCGAACTCACCGTCCCGACCGTCGGCCAGACCGTCATCCTGACCCGCATCGCCCAGCAGGCCACGCCCATGCCGCCCGGCGAGGACCTGCCCACGCTCGCCCGCAGCGGCGCCCTCCTCGTCCTCCACCTCGCGGCCCGTTACGTCGACCGCGTCGTCGAGGAGCTGCTGCCGCACTACGGCGCCGACTGCCCGGCCGCGGTGGTGGCCATGGCCAGCCGCCCGGACGAGGTGGTGCTGCGGGGCACGCTGGAGGACATCGCGTCCCGGACGAAGGCGGCGGGCATCACGAAGACCGCGGTGATCATCGTGGGCCGCACGCTGGCGGCGTCCCAGTTCCGGGACAGCCACCTGTACGACCCGGCCCGCGACCGGCACGCCTGCACCGAGTGAGAGCGGTACGCCTGCACCGACTGAGAGCAGTACGCCCGCACCGGGGCCCGGCAGGGGCGGTCACACCCGCGTCGCCACCCAGGCCAGCGCCTGTGCCGGAGTCGTCGCCACCGGGACGCCCTCCGGTACCGGAGGGCGGCGGACCACGAGGACCGGGATGCCCGCCTCGCGGGCGGCGGTGAGCTTGGCGGAGGTCGCCGCCGCGCCGCTGTCCTTCGTGACCAGGACGTCGATGCGGTGGTGCCGGAGCAGTTCCCGTTCGCCGTCGAGGGTGAAGGGGCCGCGGTCCAGGAGGATCCGCATCCGGGGCGGGTGCGGGGGTTGTGGGGCGTCCACGGAGCGGACCAGGAACCAGAGGTCCTCCAGCCCGGCGAACGCCGCCAGGCCCATGCGGCCGGTGGTGAGGAAGACCCGTCGGCCCAGCCCCGGGAGGACCGGCGCCGCCTCCTCCAGGGAGTCGGCGAAGTGCCAGTCGTCGCCCGCGACCGGGGCCCACCCGGGCCGCCGCAGGGCGAGCAGGGGAACATGGGCCTGGTCCGCGGCGCGCGCCGCGTTGAAGCTGATCGTTCCGGCGAAAGGATGGGTGGCGTCGATGAGCACGTCCACCTGGTGCTCGCGCAGCCAGGCGGCGAGGCCCTCCGCCCCGCCGAAGCCGCCGATCCGGACCTCGCCCGGCGGCAGCCTCGGCGCCGCGACCCGTCCGGCCAGCGATGTCGTCACACGTGTCCCCGAACCGTCCGCGTGCAGCGATTCGGCGAGGGCGCGGGCCTCCGTCGTACCGCCGAGGACGAGGATGTGCACGGGGGACCTCCATGGGTGAGCCGACGGCCGCGGGCGGGCGCAGCGCCCAACTCAAGCACACCGGTCTCCGCTCCGGCTGGACCACCGGCGCCTGTGCGACCGCCGCGACGACCGCCGCGTACACCGCGCTGCTCACCGGCGACTTCCCCGACCCGGTGACGATCACGCTGCCGAAGGGGCAGACGCCGGCGTTCGCGCTGGCCGCGGAGGAGCTGACGGCCGAGTACGCGATGGCGGCCGTCGTGAAGGACGCCGGCGACGACCCGGACGTCACCCACGGCGCGCTGGTCCGGGCGACGGTACGGATCCTGCCGCCCGGTTCCGGTGTGGTGTTCCGGGCCGGGCCCGGCGTCGGCACCGTCACCCGCCCCGGGCTGCCCCTCGACGTCGGCGAGCCCGCGATCAACCCCGTGCCGCGCCAGATGATGCGCGACCACGTGGCGCGGGTCGCGGCCCGTCACCGCGGCACCGGGGACGCCGAGATCACCGTCTCCGTCGACCACGGCGAGGAGATCGCCCGTTCCACGTGGAACCCGCGCCTCGGCATCCTCGGCGGACTGTCCGTCCTCGGCACGACCGGGATCGTCGTCCCCTACTCCTGCTCGGCCTGGATCGACTCGATCCGCCGAGGCGTCGACGTGGCGCGGGCGGCGGGCCGTACCCATGTCGCCGGGTGCACTGGATCGACGTCGGAGAAGACGGTCGTGGGGCTCTACGGCCTCCCGGAGGACGCCCTGCTCGACATGGGCGACTTCGCCGGCGCGGTGCTCAAGTACGTACGCAGGCACCCGGTCGACCGGCTCACCGTCTGCGGCGGCTTCGCCAAGCTGTCGAAACTCGCCGCCGGGCACCTGGATCTGCACTCCGCCCGCTCCCAGGTCGACAAGGGTTTCCTCGCGGAGCTCGCACGGGCGGGCGGCGCGGACGAGGAACTGGCGGCGGAGGTGGCCACCGCCAACACCGGCCTCGCGGCACTCCAGTTGTGCGCCGCCCGCGGCGTGCCACTCGGCGACCTCGTGGCCCTGGCCGCCCGCGACCAGGCGCTCGCGGTGCTCCGAGGTGCGCCGGTCACGGTGGACGTGGTGTGCATCGACCGGGCGGGCACGATCGTGGGACGCAGCACGTCGGCGGGACCGGGGACCGCCACCCCGGACCTCACCACCCCGAAGCCCTGACGGATCTCTCCCAAGCCCGGACGAACCGGGGACTTTCGCCCCCGGCTCCGGCCCTGGACCCCGCCTCCGGCTCCTGTCCTCGGCTCCCGCCCGCTCAGTCCGGATACGTCCGCGGAGTCCAGGCCACCGTCGTGCCGTCGCCCCGCGCCACGGTCCGCGTCTGTGACGAGCCGACCAGCAGCAGCGTCCTCATGTCGACGACCGCCGGGTCGAGTTCGGCGAGGCGGACGATCCGTACGCTCTCCTCCGGACCGCCGACGTCGCGGGCGACGACGACCGGGGTGTCCGCGGCACGATGGGCCAGGAGCACCTCGCGGGCCTTCGCCACCTGCCAGTTGCGGCTGCGCGAGCCCGGGTTGTAGAGGGCGAGCACGAGATCGGCCGCGGCCGCCGCGCGCAGGCGTTCCTCGACGACCTCCCACGGCTTGAGCCGGTCGGAGAGGGAGATCGTGGCGTAGTCGTGGCCCAGCGGGGCCCCGGCCCTGGCCGCCGCCGCGTTCGCCGCGGTGACGCCCGGCAGGACACGTACGGGCACGTCCGCGTACGCCTCCTGGGAGGCGACCTCCAGCACCGCCGTGGCCATGGCGAAGACGCCGGGGTCGCCGCCCGACACCACGGCCACGCGCCGCCCCCGCCGTGCGAGGTCCAGCGCGAACTCGGCGCGTTCCGACTCCACCTTGTTGTCGGAGCCGTGGCGTCGCTGCCCGGCCCGTACCGGCACCCGGTCGAGGTAGGTCGTGTAGCCCACCAGGTCGTCGGCGCCCGCCAGCGCTCCCCGCGTCTGCGGCGTCAGCCACAGCGGCCCGGCCGGGCCGGTGCCGACGACCACGACCTCGCCCCGGGGACGCGCGGCGGGCGGCACGGCGTCGATACGGCTCGGCAGCACCGCCACCGAGAAGTACGGCACCGACTCCGGGTCCACGTCCGCCAGCCGCTCGGTGCGCTCGCCGTCCATCGTGGCGCGCTCGACGTACCGCGCGTCGTCCAGCCGCCCTGCCCGGTGCAGCGCACGCCGCACGGCGGGGAAGGTGCGCCCCAGCTTCATCACCACCGCGGAGTCGGTGGCGGCGAGGCGGGCCGTCAGCTCCTCCTCGGGCAGTGTGCCCGGGATGATCGTCAGTACTTCCTCGGCCTCGCACAGCGGCTCCCCGAGCCGTGCGGCCGCCGCGCTCACCGAGGTGACCCCGGGGATCACCTCGGTCGGATAGCGATGGGCCAGCCGCTTGTGCATGTGCTGGTACGAGCCGTAGAAGAGCGGATCGCCCTCGGCGAGCACGGCCACGGTCCGCCCGGCGTCGAGGTGCGCCGCGAGCCGCTCGGCCGCCTCCTCGTAGAAGTCGTCGAGCGCGCCGCGGTACCCGCCGGGATGGTCGGTGGTCTCGACCGTGATCGGGTACATCAGCCGCTCCTCGATGTGGTCGGAGCGCAGGTGCTTCGCCACGATGGAGCGCGCGATGGACCGGCCGTGGCGGGCGCTGTGGTACGCCACGACGTCGGCCTCGGCGATGACTTCGACCGCTCGCAGGGTCATCAGGGACGGGTCGCCGGGACCCAGCCCGACTCCGTACAGTCGGCCGACCTGCTGCGTGCTCACTCTGCCTCACTCGCTATCGCGTTGATCGCTGCCGCGGCCATGGCGCTGCCGCCGCGGCGCCCCCGTACCACCAGGTGCTCG
Organism: Streptomyces sp. NBC_00259; assembly: GCF_036181745.1. Lineage (NCBI taxonomy): Bacteria > Bacillati > Actinomycetota > Actinomycetes > Kitasatosporales > Streptomycetaceae > Streptomyces > Streptomyces sp. NBC_00259. Next base: position 4,088,539 of record NZ_CP108080.1, read on the forward strand.
ATGCCGCCGCCGTGTCCGGCGAGGGCGTCCTTGGACTCGGCGGCGCCGATGAAGCCCACCGGGACGCCGATGACGGCCGCCGGGCGGGGCGCTCCCTCGTCGATCATCTCCAGGAGCCGGAAGAGAGCCGTGGGCGCGTTGCCGACGGCGACGACCGAGCCCTCCATCCGGTCGCGCCACAGTTCGAGGGCGGCGGCGCTGCGGGTCGTTCCGAGGTCCGCGGCGAGCGCGGGCACGGAGGGGTCCGACAGCGTGCATATCACCTCGTTGTCGGCGGGCAGCCGCTTGCGGGTGACACCGCTCGCGACCATCTGCGCGTCGCAGAGGATCGGCGCACCGGCGCGCAGGGCCGCGCGGGCGCGGGCCACGACGGCGGGCGAGTACGCGAGATCGCGGACGAGGTCGACCATGCCGCAGGCGTGGATCATCCGCACCGCGACCTGGCTGACGTCGGCGGGCAGCGCGGCGAGGTCGGCCTCGGCGCGGATCGTGGCGAAGGACTGGCGGTAGATCTCCGCGCCGTCCTTCTCGTAGTCGAACACTGTGGTCTCGCTCATTTCGTCGTACTCGTACGGTCCTGGGCCCGGGTGTCGGTCGGGTCGGTGGCGGTGGCGGAGGTCTGGGCGGCGGCGGAAGTGGAAGTGGAGGTGGTGCCGGTGCCGGTGCCGGAGAACGGCTCGGTGACGCGGTACGTGCCGTCGGCCGTGGCCACGACGTCCAGGTACGCGCCGTGGGGCCGGCCGCAGCGGCGCTCGCAGCCGGACCAGTACACGGGCGGTCCGCCGTGGCGGGCAGCAGTGCCGGCCCGGGCGCCCGCCGTCGCGTCGGCCCGTACGTCGGCCAGCGACTTGGCGCACCCGGGGCGGCCGGTGCAGGCGCCGACCCCGTACCAGGGGGAGCCGGCGTCCGTGACGAACCCCGCGTCGGCGAGCCGCCCGAGCCGGGCCCCGGCCGCGTCCCGGCTGCCGAACCCGGGCACGACGACCCCGCGCCACGGGGTGAGCCGCACCTCGCCGCCCGGAGCGGGGAGAAGGTCCCGCAGTTGTGCGACGCCGAGCCGCCCGAGCGGCGCGGCCACGGAAAGGGACCAGCCGCCGGGCCCCTTCACGATCCCCGGCAGAGGTCCCGCCCGCACGGCATCGATGGTGTCGCGGACGCCGGGGTCCGGGGGCCGGGTCTCCGCCGGGACGCCCGCTCGTTCCAGGTGCGCCCCCAGCGCGGGCTCCCGGTCCGTCGGCAGTTCCCGTACCCGCCACGCGCCCGTGTCCGACGCCGCTTCCAGGAACGCGCCCGCCGCCGCCAGCGCGGCCCGCGCCGCGTCGGCCGCGCGTACGCGGAAGGCGGCGGCGCCCACCCGCAGGACCGCCGAACCTCCCGCCTCTGCGAGCAACGTCACATCCGCGCCGAGCCCCGCCACATCCCCCCGCCCGTCGTCCAGGGCGAACAGGAAACGGCCGGAGAGCCGCGCCGCCCAGCCGTTCGCGCACAGCAGCGCGTCCAGCTCCCGCGCCCACAACTGCACGTCGCCACAGCCGAGTCCGTCGAGTCCGGCCAGTGGCGAGGCCACGACATTGCGCACCCGCTCATGGGTGTCGGACGGCAACAGGCCGGACTCCCGCAGCAGCCCCGCGAGCTCCGCCCCGCATCCGTCGGCGAGGCCGCGCAGTTCCACGTTCCCCCGGGACGTGATGCTGACCGCACCGTCGCCCAGTCGCTCCGCCGCATCGGCCAGCACCATGAGCTGATGCGACGTCAGAAGCCCTGCGGGTACGCGGAGTCGGGCCAGTCGTCCGTCGTCCGCCGCGTGCAGCCGCAGCGCGCCGGGGCAGGCGTCACCTCGGTCCCGTATGCGAGGTTCGCCCGGGTCCGCCGGGGTTGTGGGTGTGGGCGGCATGGCCGCGAGCATACCCACGGCGCAGGCAGCCTCTACTATGCAGACGGCACAGGGTCCCAGGACCCTAGGGAGGAAGCCCGGTGAGATTCCGGCGCGGTCCCGCCACTGTGAACCGGGCCTCGACACGGAGGCCGGGTGAGTCAGGAACTCCCGCCGACGACGACCACCCGGGGCGCGGAAACCCCGAGGAAGGCCTGCGCACGCGATGACGCACGCGACGACGCCCCCGGCGACGCCCACGATCCTGCTGCTGTCGACCTCCGACACGGACCTGCTCAGCGCCCGCGCGGCCGCGGGACCGGTTCCGTACCGCTTCGCGAACCCCTCCCGCCTGCGCCTCGACGAGCTGCCCGAGCTCCTCGAGGGCACCGCCCTCGTCGTCGTACGCCTCCTCGGCGGCATCCGCGCCTGGCAGGAGTGGATCGACGCGGTACTCGCCCACGACCGGCCCGTCGTCGTGCTCACCGGCGAACAGGCTCCGGACGCCCAGCTGATGGAGGCCTCCACCGTCCCCATCGGCATCGCGGCCGAGGCGCACGCCTACCTCGCACACGGCGGCCCGGACAACCTGGAGCAGCTCGCCCGGTTCCTGTCCGACACGGTCCTGCTCACCGGCCACGGCTTCGAGCCCCCGGCTCCCGCCCCCACCTGGGGCCCCCTCGACCGCGCCCCGCGCGGCACGACCGGCCCCACGATCGCCGTGCTCTACTACCGCGCCCACCACATGAGCGGCAACACCGCCTTCGTCGGCGCCCTCTGCGACGCCATCGAGGACGCGGGCGGCCAGGCCCTTCCCCTCTACGTCGCCTCGCTCCGCGCCCCCGAGCCCGAGCTGGTCGACCGGCTCGGCGGCGCCGACGCCGTCGTGACCACGGTCCTCGCCGCCGGCGGCACGAGGCCCGCCGAGGCGCAGGCCGGCGGCGACGACGAGGCATGGGACGCGGGCGCGCTCGCCGCGCTCGACGTGCCCGTGCTCCAGGCGCTGTGTCTGACCGGGTCGCGCAGCGCCTGGGAGGAGAACGACGAGGGCCTGTCCCCGCTGGACGCCGCCAGCCAGGTCGCCGTGCCCGAGTTCGACGGGCGACTGATCACCGTCCCGTTCTCCTTCAAGGAGATCGACGAGGACGGCCTCCCGGCCTATGTCGCCGACCCCGAGCGCGCGGCCCGCGTCGCCGGGATCGCGGTACGCCACGCCCGGCTCCGCCACATCCCGAACGCCGAGAAGCGCATCGCGCTCGTCCTGTCCGCGTACCCGACGAAGCACTCCCGCATCGGCAACGCGGTCGGCCTCGACACCCCCGCGTCCGCCGTCACGCTGCTGCGCCGACTCCGCGACGAGGGCTACGACTTCGGCACGGACGAGATCCCCGGCTTTGTCTCCGGCGACGGCGACGAGCTGATCCGCGCGCTCATCGAGGCCGGCGGCCACGACCAGGACTGGCTCACCGAGGAACAGCTCGCCCGCAACCCCGTCCGTATCCCGGCCGCCGACTACCGGCGCTGGTACGCGACCCTGCCCGCGGAGTTGCGCGAGCACGTCGAGGAGCACTGGGGCCCCGCGCCCGGCGAGATGTTCCTGGACCGCTCCCGCAACCCCGAGGGCGACATCGTCCTGGCGGCCCTGCGGCGCGGCAACCTGCTGATCGTCATCCAGCCGCCGCGCGGCTTCGGCGAGAACCCGATCGCGATCTACCACGACCCCGATCTGCCGCCCTCGCACCACTACCTCGCCGCCTACCGCTGGATCGCGGCCGCCGCGTCGGACAGGGGCTTCGGCGCCGACGCGATGATCCACCTCGGCAAGCACGGCAACCTGGAGTGGCTGCCCGGCAAGAACGCCGGACTGTCCGCCGCCTGCGCACCCGACGCCGCACTCGGTGATCTGCCGCTCATCTACCCCTTCCTCGTCAACGACCCGGGCGAGGGCACCCAGGCCAAGCGCCGGGTGCACGCCACCCTCATCGACCACCTCGTCCCGCCGATGGCCCGCGCCGACTCCTACGGCGACATCGCGCGCCTGGAGCAACTGCTCGACGAGTACGCGCAGATCTCCTCGATGGACCCGGCGAAGCTCCCCGCCATCCGCGCCCAGATCTGGACCTTGATCCAGGCCGCGAAGCTCGACCACGACCTCGGCCTGGACGACCGCCCCGACGACGACGGCTTCGACGACTTCCTGCTGCACGTCGACGGCTGGCTGTGCGAGGTCAAGGACGCCCAGATCCGCGACGGTCTGCATGTCCTCGGCGGCGCCCCCACCGGCCCCGAGCGGGTCAACCTGGTCCTCTCCATCCTCCGTGCCCGCCAGATCTGGGGCGGTGCGACGGCCCTGCCCGGACTGCGCGAAGCCCTCGGCCTCGACGAGTCGGCCGCGACCCGCACCACCGCCGACGAGGCGGAGGCGGCCGCCCGCGCGCTGGTCGAGGCGATGGAGGCGGCCGACTGGAATCCGGCCGCCGTCGCCTCCGTGTCCCAGGGGCACGGGCAGGCCGTCGCCGACATCCTCGACTTCGCCGCCCGTGAGGTCGTTCCGCGCCTCGCCGCGACGACCGACGAACTCGACCACGCCGTCCATGCGTTGAACGGCGGCTTCGTACCGGCCGGACCCTCAGGATCGCCGCTGCGCGGCCTCGTCAACGTCCTGCCGACGGGCCGCAACTTCTACTCCGTCGACCCCAAGGCCGTGCCCTCCCGCCTCGCCTGGGAGACCGGCCAGGCACTCGCCGAGTCCCTGCTCACCCGCTACCGCACCGACAACGGCGACTGGCCCTCCTCCGTCGGCCTCTCCCTGTGGGGTACGAGCGCGATGCGCACGGCGGGCGACGACGTGGCGGAGGCGATGGCGCTGCTCGGCGTCCGCCCGGTCTGGGACGACGCCTCGCGCCGCGTCAACGGCCTGGAGCCGATCCCGCTCGCCGAGCTGGGCCGCCCGCGCATCGACGTGACCCTCCGTATCTCCGGCTTCTTCCGGGACGCCTTCCCGCACGTCATCGGTCTCCTCGACGACGCCGTCCGGCTGGCCGCCTCGCTCGACGAGCCCGCCGCCGACAACTTCGTACGGGCCCACGCCCAGGCCGACCTCGCCGCCCACGGCGACGAACGCCGCGCCACCACCCGTATCTTCGGCTCCCGGCCGGGTACGTACGGCGCGGGACTGCTCCAGCTCATCGACTCCCGCGACTGGCGCACCGACGCCGACCTCGCCGAGGTCTACACGGTGTGGGGCGGCTATGCGTACGGCCGGGGCCTCGAAGGCCGCCCGGCCCGCGACGACATGGAGACGGCGTACAAGCGGATCGCGGTCGCGGCGAAGAACACGGACACCCGCGAGCACGACATCGCCGACTCCGACGACTACTTCCAGTACCACGGCGGCATGGTCGCCACCGTGCGTGCCCTGCGCGGGACCGCGCCCGAGGCGTACATCGGCGACTCCACCCGCCCCGAGACGGTCCGCACCCGCACCCTCGTCGAGGAGACCTCGCGCGTCTTCCGCGCCCGGGTCGTCAACCCCAAGTGGATCGAGGCGATGCGCCGCCACGGCTACAAGGGCGCCTTCGAACTCGCCGCGACCGTGGACTACTTGTTCGGCTACGACGCCACGACCGGCGTGGTCGCCGACTGGATGTACGACAAGCTCACCGAGGCGTACGTCCTGGACCCCGAGAACCGCGAGTTCCTCCAGCAGGCGAACCCCTGGGCCCTGCACGGAATCGCGGAGCGGCTGCTGGAGGCGGAGTCCCGCGGCATGTGGGAGAAGCCCGACCCGGCGGTGATCGAGGCCCTGCGCCAGGTGTTCCTGGAGACGGAAGGGGACCTGGAGGAGGGCGGCGCGTAGTCGCCGACGCGGTTGCCGAATCGGGTTGCTCTCGGCGAGCCCGGTCGGATAGGAAGCTTGCATGCTAAAGGGCGGCAAGGTAGGACTCCGGGCCAGGCACGAGGATGACATCCCGATCCTGCGGGCCGAGCTCTACGACGACGTGGTCAACTCCTCGCGGGCCGACAGCCGGCCGTGGCGGCCGATCACGCCCGGCTCGGACGACGCGCGGCTGGTCGTGGACGACACGGAGCAGGGGAACGTCCCGTTCTCCGTGGTGGAGTTGGACGGCGGCACGCTGCTCGGCACCGCGACGCTGTGGGGCATCGACCTTCACAATCGGTCCGCGCACATCGGACTGGGACTGCTGCCGTCCTCCCGCGGCAAGGGCTATGGCACCGACGTGGTCGCGGTGCTGTGCCACTACGGCTTCGTCGTGCGCGGCCTGCAGCGGCTGCAGATCGAGACGCTGTCGGACAACGCCGCGATGCTGCGCTCCGCCGAGCGCAACGGCTTCGTCCGCGAGGGCGTACTGCGCTCCTCGGCCTGGGTGCTGGGCGAGTTCATGGACGAGGTCCTGCTCGGGCTCCTCGTCCAGGACTGGAAGCCTGACTCGAAGGGCTAGCGAAGGACTAGCGAAGGGCTGGCGACGGGCCGGCGAAGGGCCGGAGGCTTTCGCCCCCCGGCCCCGTGCCCGGCCCGTCCGGGTGGTGTCAGGCCCGCCCGGTCCCGGACTCGGCCTGGATCTCCGCGAGGTCCAGGCGCTCGATGTCCTGGACGATGACGACGTAGCTGACGACCGCCATCGCCGCGCACACGCTGACGAACGCGAGCGCCAGGTCGAACGAGCCCGTCGCGTCGAGGATGTAGCCGATCACCAGCGGTGTGACGATGCCCGCCACCGCACCGAACGTGTTGAACACGCCGCCCGCGAGCCCCGCGATCTGCTTCGGGGACACGTCCGCCATCACGGCCCAGCCCAGTGCTCCGAGTCCCTTGCCGAAGAAGGAGAGGGACATGATCAGCACGACGAGCCAGTCCGCCGTGACGTAGTTGCAGACGATGATGCCGGTGGACAGCAACAGGCCCGTGACGATGGGGAGTTTGCGGGCCGCGGTGAGGCTGACACCGCGGCGGTTGAGCAGGTCGGAGAGGAAGCCGCCGAGCACTCCGCCCGCGAAGCCGCACAGCGCCGGCAGCGAGGCGACGAAGCCGGCCTCCAGGATGGTCATCCCGCGCTCCTGGACCAGGTAGACGGGGAACCAGGTGAGGAAGAACCAGGTGATCGTGTTGATGAAGTACTGACCGACGAAGACGCCGAGCATGGTGCGGTTCTTCAGCATCGCCCTGATGTGGCGCAGGTTCTGCCTGCCGGAGTCGGCGGCGCCGCTCTTCGGTGCCTCTTCGCCGCCCACGGCGGACTCGTCCATGTCGATCAGCGCGCCTCCGGCGCCGATGTGGTCGAGCTCGGCCCGTGTCATGCGCGGGTGGCTGCGCGGCGGGTGGATGACCCGGGTCCAGACCAGCGCCAGCACGACGCCGACGGCGCCGACGACGGTGAAGACGTGCTCCCAGCCCAGGGAGACCACGAGCCAGCCCATGAGCGGGGCGAAGGCCACGGTCGCGAAGTACTGCGCGGAGTTGAACAGGGCGGCGGCGAACCCGCGCTCCTTCGTGGGGAACCAGGCCGCGACGATACGGGAGTTGCCGGGGAAGGACGGCGCCTCCGCGAGGCCGACGGCGAAGCGCAGAACGAACAGCAGGGCCACGGCGGCGCCGGTGAAGAAGCCGATGGCGCCCTGGAGCATGGTGAAGACGGACCAGAGGAAGATCGCCGCGCCGTAGACCTTCTTCGAGCCGTAGCGGTCGAGCAGCCAGCCGCCGGGTATCTGGGCGATGAGGTACGACCAGGAGAACGCGGAGAAGAGGACGCCCAGTTCGCCGGCGCTGATGCCGAGGTCCTTCTGCATCGCGTCACCGGCGATCGAGAGCGTGGCCCGGTCCGCGTAGTTGATCGTGGTGACGAGGAACAGCATGGCCAGGACCACGTACCTGAGCCGGCCTGTCGCTGATGCGGTGCGGACGGCGGTGGCCGGTTCGTCCTGCCGGTCGAGTGCTGTCATGACGGTCGGTCTCCTGCGTCGTGCGGTCGGCGGCTCCCGCAGCGGTGTGGTCCGGACCACAGCACCAGCGGCTGGGTGTCGACCGTAGGTTCGCTTCCGATTCCCGTCCACATCGACTTTTGTAGGCTGCGATACCTTTCGCGCATCACCGGTGTCCGGGCGGCGGCATCACCGGCGCCCGGACCACCTCACAGATGACGCAGCAGCGCGTGCAGCGCGGGATTGTCGTTGGCCTTGCGCCACACCAGGTTCAGCTCGACCGGCTGTGGCACGGGCAGCGCGACGGCCCTGAAGGTGATGCCCGCGAACCGCATCTGCGCCGCCGCCTCGGGGACGAGCGCGACGCCCCAGCCCGCGTTGACCATCGCCAGGATGCTGTGGACCTGGCTGAGGTACTGGATGAAGACGGGCGCGACCTGCGCGGTGCGGAAGACGCTGATCAGCAACTCGTGGAAGTAGCGCGCCTCCACGGGCGAGTACATCAGGAACTCCTGCCCGTCGAAGTCCTCGACCCGCAGCGGCTCCTCGCCGCCGGTGAGCGGGTGGCCGGTGGGCAGGGCCGCGAGCAGGCCCTCCCGGATGGCCGGCCGGGTCTCCAGATCGGGACCGATCGCCGCCGGACGCACCATGCCGAGGTCGAGTGCGCCTTCGGTGAGGGCCTCCAGCTGGTCGCGGGTGACCATCTCGCGCAGCACGATCTCGGTGCCCGGCATGGTCTCGCGGGCGATGCCGAGCAGCTTGCCGAGGGTGGAGCAGGCGCTCGCCGCCGTGAAGCCGATGGCGATGGCGCCGGCCTCCCCGGCGGAGACCTGCCGTACGGCGAGGGCGGCGTGCTCCGCCTGGCGCAGGATGCGGCGCGCCTCGTTCAGGAAGGCGCGTCCCGCGGGCGTGAGCCGCACGGACCGGTTGGTGCGGTCCAGGAGCTGGACGCGCAGCTCGCTCTCCAGCAGCTGGATCTGCCGGCTCAGTGGGGGCTGGGTCATCCGGAGCCGTTCGGCGGCCCGGGTGAAGTGCAGCTCCTCTGCGACGGCGACGAAGCTCGTCAGTTGCGTCAGCGTGAACAACCATGCCCTCCCGGTATCAGTACATCCAAAACTAATGTTGGACGTGGATCAATCGCCGACCTTAGCGTCGTAGGCGTAGTCGAGTGACCGACGCAAGGACCGCCCCGCCTCACACCCAGGGACACGATGTGGTGACCACGACGCAGACGACCACGAAGACCGCGCACGCCGCGCACGGCGCGGGCGAGGCGACGCTCGACACGATCTCCTGGATCAAGCTGTCCTCGGTGACCCTGCCGCTGGCCACCCCGGTCAGCGACGCGAAGGTGCTGACCGGGCGCCAGAAGCCCATGACCGAGGTCGCGTTCCTCTTCGTGGAGCTGGCCACCGAGGCCGGTCACCAGGGCATCGGCTTCAGCTACTCCAAGCGCGCCGGCGGCCCCGGCCAGTTCGCCCACGCCCAGGAGATCGCCCCGAACCTGATCGGCGAGGACCCCAGCGACATCGGCAGGCTCTGGACCAAGCTCGTCTGGGCCGGAGCCTCGGTGGGCCGCAGCGGACTGGCCACGCAGGCCGTCGCCGCGTTCGACATCGCCCTGTGGGACCTCAAGGCCAAGCGCGCGGGCCTGCCGCTGGCCAAGCTCCTCGGCGCTCATCGGGACTCCGTGCGCTGCTACAACACCTCCGGCGGCTTTCTGCACACCCCCACCGAAGAGGTGCTGGAGAACGCCACGGCCTCGCTCGCCAGCGGCATCAGCGGCCTGAAGATCAAGGTGGGCCACCCCGACGGAAAGCAGGACCTGCGCCGGCTGACCGCCGTGCGCGAGCACGTCGGCGACGACGTGCCGCTCATGGTCGACGCCAACCAGCAGTGGGACCGGCCCACCGCCCAGCGCATGGGGCGGGCGCTGGAGGAGTTCGGCCTCGTATGGATCGAGGAGCCGCTGGACGCGTACGACGCCCAGGGCCACGCCGCGCTCGCCGCCTCCCTGGACACGCCGGTCGCCACCGGCGAGATGCTCGCCAGCGTCGCCGAGCACTGGGAGCTGATCCGCACCGGCGCCGCGGACATCATCCAGCCCGACGCCCCGCGCATCGGCGGCATCACCCAGTTCCTCAAGCTGGCCGCGCTCGCCGACCACCACCAGCTGCAGCTCGCACCGCACTTCGCCATGGAGATCCACCTCCACCTGGCCGCCGCCTACCCCTCCGAGCCGTGGGTGGAGCACTTCGACTGGCTGGAGCCGCTCTTCAATGAGCGCCTGCACATCAGCGACGGCCGTATGCACGTCCCCTCCCGCCCCGGCCTCGGCATCACCCTCAGCGACCAGGCCCGCGCCTGGACCCGGGCCACGTACGAGACCGGCACCCGAGCCTGACGCGCCGCCCACCGCGGCCCGGTTCTCCACCGGAGCGCTTCAGCCACCCGCCGCCTTCCCCTTCACCTCTGGAGCAGTACGCAGATGACGTCCTTCACCCCGGCCGAACTCGGCCGTCGCATCGGGTCCGGGCTGCTGTCCTTCCCGGTGACCCACTTCAGACCGTCCGACCTGGCCTTCGACGAGAGCGCCTACCGCGACCACATCGCCCGGCTCTCCGCGTACGAGACCGGCGGCCTGTTCGCCGCGGGCGGCACCGGCGAGTTCTTCTCGCTCACCCCCGGCGAGGTGGAGCAGGTCGTCCGCGCCGCGGCCCGGACCGCGCCCGAGTCCACCCCGGTCCTCGCCCCGGCCGGCTACGGCACCCGCACCGCGGTCGAGTTCGCCGCCGCCGCGGAGCGCGCCGGCGCCGACGGGATCCTGCTCTTCCCGCCGTATCTCACCGAGACCGGACAGGAGGGCCTGGCCCGCCATGTCGAGGCCGTCTGCCGCGCCACCTCGCTCGGCGTCATCGTCTACAGCCGTGCCAACGCCGTCTACACCGCCGACACCCTCGCCCGGCTCGCCGACAGCTGCCCGAACCTCATCGGCTACAAGGACGGCGTCGGCGACATCGACACCATGACCCGGATCTACACCCGCCTCGGCGAACGGCTCACCTACATCGGCGGCCTGCCCACCGCCGAGACCTTCGCCCTGCCGTATCTCGAACTCGGCGTCACGACCTACTCGTCCGCCATCTTCAACTTCCTGCCCGACCTCGCCCTGGACTTCCACCGCGCCGTGCGCGAGCGCCGCCACGACACCGTCGTCAAGCTGCTCGGCGACTTCGTCCTGCCCTACACCACCCTCCGCAACCGGCAGCCGGGATACGCCGTGAGCATCGTGAAGGCGGGCATGACCGTCACCGGACACGGCGCGGGACCGGTCCGCCCGCCGCTGACCGACCTCACCGCGGACGAGCACGACGAGCTCGCGGTGCTCATCGAGGGCGTCTGCGGCCCCGGCGCGCCGGCCGCGCCGGCCGCGCCGTAAGGATTCCGTCACCGGCCCGAACGCCCATGAAGCCCGTCAGCTGGACTTCAATGGACCCATGAGGAAGAAATCAGCGATCTCCGTCGGTCTGGCCGTCGGCACGCTACTCGTCGCGGCCGGGCTGTACTGGTTCCAGCCCTGGAAACTGTGGGTGGACGAGACCGTACGGGAGGAGCTTCCGGCGGCGGCCGTGTCCCCGTCCTCTCCTGCGTCCCCGGATTCCCCGGCTTCTCCCGCCGGACCGAAGGTCCTGGCCTCGGGCACCTTTATCAGCCATGAGCACCCCACCGAGGGCAAGGTCAGGATCGTCGAGCTGCCCGACGGCTCCCGCACCCTGCGGCTGGAGGGCCTGGACACCAGCAGCGGCCCCGCCCTGCGGGTCTGGCTCACCGACGCGCCCGTGAAGGAAGGCAAGGACGGCTGGCACGTCTTCGACGACGGCGCGTACGTCAGCCTCGGCGAGCTGAAGGGCAACAAGGGCGACCAGAACTACGCCCTGCCCGCCGGTGTCGACCTGAACAGGTACACCAGCGTCAGCATCTGGTGCGACCGCTTCGACGTCTCCTTCGGCGCGGCCGAGCTGTCCGGGGCGGCCGCGTAGCCTGAGAGCACGATGAACATCTTCACCACGTCATGGGGCGACCTCGGGCTCACCCGCTTCCCCGAGGACCCCCGTGACCAGCTCCGTGCCTGGGACGCCTCCGACGAGTACCTGCTGCGCCACCTGGAGGGCGAGGCCGTCGCGGGCACGGTCGTCGTCCTCGGCGACCGCTGGGGCGCCCTGGTCACGGCGCTCGCCGCCGAGCACCGGCCCGCGCAGATCAGCGACTCGTATCTGACCCAGCAGGCGACCCGCGCCAATCTCGCCCGCAACCGCACCCCCGCCGAGGCCGCCGGCGTACGGCTGCTGTCGACGCAGGACACACCGCCCGACCGGATCGACGTCCTGCTGGTCCGGGTCCCCAAGAACCTGGCGCTGCTGGAGGACCAGCTGCGGCGCCTCGCGCCGCGGCTGACCGCGGACACGCTCGTCGTCGGCACGGGCATGGTGACGGAGATCCACACCTCCACGCTGAAGCTGTTCGAGCGGATCGTCGGGCCGACCCGGACCTCGCTGGCCGTGAAGAAGGCCCGGCTGATCTTCTGCACCCCGGATCCCGCGCTGCTCGGATCCGCCCCCGCCGGCGATCCCTGGCCGCGCCGCTACGACCTGCCCACCGACATCGGGGTGATGTCGGGACGGCCGGTGACCAACCACGCGGGCATCTTCTGCGCCGAGCACCTCGACATCGGCACCCGCTTCCTCCTCCAGCACCTTCCGCACCGCCGCGGCCCGCTCCGGGTCGTGGACCTGGGCTGCGGAAACGGTGTGGTCGGTACGGCGATGGCGGTCGCGAACCCGGACGCCGAGGTGGTGTTCACGGACGAGTCGTTCCAGGCCGTCGCCTCCGCCGAGGCGACGTTCCGGGAGAACGCGGGACCGGCGGCCAAGGCCGGATTCCTGGTCGGTGACGCGCTGTCGGGAGTGGAGCGCGAGTCGGTGGACCTCGTCCTGAACAATCCGCCGTTCCACACCCATCGCGCCCTGACCGACAGCACGTCCTGGCGCATGTTCAGCGGCTCGCGCAGAGCACTGCGCCCCGGAGGTGAGCTGTGGGTGATCGGCAACCGGCACCTCGGCTACCACGTCAAGCTGCGGCGGCTCTTCGGCAACTGCGAGACCGTGGCGAGCAACCCGAAGTTCGTGGTCCTGCGCGCGGTGAAGCGGCGCTGAGCACCCACGGCGAAGGGCCCGGTCCGGCGATCGACGAGCGATCCTTCGAACCGGGCCCCTGGGCCGGGCCGTGGCAGGGCTGGCTCAGTGGTTCTCAGTGGTTGTTGACGCCGTTGCCGGACAGCACCGGGATGTCGTCCAGGACGTGCGACAGCGGCTCGTCGCCCTTGGCCTGGGTCGAGTTCTCCGCGCACTGCTGGCTCTGCGGGTTCGACAGCACGTTGACGTCCTGGACGGCCACCGGCACGAGGCCGACGAGCGAGCCGGCGTTGGCCTTGGCGGGCACACCGACGCAGAGCTTGTTCAGCGAGCCCTGAACCGCGCTGAGCTGCGGGCTCTGGTTGCCGTACGTGGCCGAGTTGCCGAAGACCTGAGAGGCGTCGTTGCCGCTCAGCGACGTGGTGCCGGCGTCGTCACCGATGGCGAGTGCCTGCGGGGCGGCAGTCAGCGAGACTCCGGCCACAGACGCGGTCACGGCCGCGGCTGCCCACAGCTTCTTCATGATGATTCCCTTCAGGGCTTCTTCAGGACGCGCACTCCACCGATGAAGTGACGCAATGATCAACAGCGCCGTCCGGGTGGCGGTTGCGGCCTGTAACCCGAACAGCGGAGCGCGGAACGGCGCCGGACGGAGCGGTTCGGTTCTTTTGCACCCAGAACAGGAGCGGTACGGGATATTGGGGGCATGGCGGAGCACAAGGGCCGTTGGGAACGGCAGGGGCTGATTCCGGCGAGCCGTAGAGAACCGGAGAGCCCCACGGCGCCGGCGGATCGTGGGAGGCCGGCGCCCAGGCCGTTCGCGGACCGTTCGGCGGAGCCCATCTACGCGTCTCTCATGACCAGTTGGTACGCCCAGGGCAGAACCCTCCCCGGCGTCCAGGACCGGGAATGGGCCGCGCTCGTCTCCTGGTCCTGGCCGCGCTGGTGAGGCGCCGCGCCCCATGACCGCACGAGGCCGGACAGCACGAGGCCGGACAGCACGAGGCCGGGCCGCCGCGGCGTACCGCGACGGCCCGGCCCTGGACTGCGCGAGAGCGGTCAGCCGTTGCCCTGGCCGTTGCCGGACAGCACCGGGATGTCGTTCAGGATGTGCGACAGGGACTCGTCGCCCTTGGCCTGGGTCGAGTTCTCCGTGCACTGCTGGTTCTGCGGGTTCGACAGGACGTTGACGTCCTGGACGGCCACCGGCACGAGGCCGACGAGCGAGCCGGCGTTGGCCTTGGCGGGCAGGCCGATGCAGGGCTTGTTCAGCGAGCCCTGGATGAGCGCCATCTGCGGGCTCTGGTTGCCGTACGTGGCCGAGTTGCCGAACACCTGCGAGGCGCCGACGCCGCTGGCCGAGGTGGTACCCGTGTCGTTGCCGATGGCCAGGGCCTGCGGTGCCGCCGCGGCCGAGACGCCGACGACGGACGCGGTGACGGCGACGGCCGCCATAGCCTTCTTGATCACGACTGATCCCTTTCTGGGGGTTCTGAGAGGGGACTGAGAGCCCGACCGAGAGCCCGTTCCCGAAGCCTCCTGACCAACTCCGGGCCCCGGACTTGGTTCTTCCGCTTCACTCCAAAGGGCTGTCCGCAACGCCCGCCCGGAGCGTGCGGAAATGATTCGCCGATCCGGTCGAGCCCATGTCGCGCAGGCGGCGCCATGAGGGCTGTTCGGGTGAAGTCCCGAAACCAAACGGCTGCCGTTCAGTTTGAGTCGGTGCGCAGACGAGCTCGTGTGTTCCTGCAGAAAGGCAATCAAGTGATGATCAAGAAGGTTATGGCTGCAGCTGCGGTCACGGCCTCCGTAATCGGTGTCTCGGCCGCCGCAGCGCCCCAGGCCCTCGCGATCGGTGACGACACCGGCACCACGTCCGCCAGCGGCGTCGGCGCCTCGCAGGTGTTCGGGAACTCCGCCACCTACGGAAACCAGAGCCCGCAGCTCGCCCTGGTCCAGGGTTCGCTGAACAAGCCCTGTGTCGGTCTGCCCGCCAAGGTCAACGCGGGTTCGCTGGTCGGCCTCGTGCCGGTGGGTGTCCAGGACGTCAACGTCCTGTCGAACCCGCAGAACCAGCAGTGCACGGAGAACTCGACCCAGGCCAAGGGCGACGAGCCGCTGTCGCACATTCTGTCCGACATCCCGGTGCTGTCCGGGAACGGCGAGGGCAACGGCTGAGGTCATCTCCACCCCCAATACCGGGAATTGCCGGACGGGCATCCGAGTGAATGCGCGGAGTCTGTATAGCCTGACGGTTTCTTCGGCGGGCACTCTTCGTTGTCAAGGCGTCAGTGGTATTGCCCCGTGCATTACCACGGCGCCGAGATGACCGCCAAACAGAAGGAACCCGAAATGAAGTTGAGGAAGACCACGACGGTGCTGGCGGGGCTGGTGTTGGCCATGGGCATGGCCGCTCCCGCCTTTGCGGACTCCGGTGCGACCGGTGTCGCAACCGGTTCGCCGGGAGTGCTGTCCGGGAACGTCATTCAGATTCCCGTACACATTCCGGTCAATGCGTGCGGCAACTCCGTCAACCTCCTCGCCCTGCTGAACCCTGCGTTCGGCAACACCTGTGTGAACGGCTGACGATCAGCCCTCGCACGCAGCCCTGAAGGGTCGTTTTCCGCCGGTCCTGGGGTGTGCCGCCCGGTGCACCCCAGGACCGGCTCGCGAAGCGGAAGCGGGAAAGAAATAAGATGCGACAGGTCATGACCAAGGGAATTCTGACGGCCGCTGCGGCCACCGGCATTCTTTCCTTGACAAGTGTGTACGCCAGCGCTGACTCCAGCGCCGACGCGGAGGCCGCGAACTCGCCCGGCGTGCTGTCGGGTAACAACGTCCAGGTACCCGTGGACGTGCCGGTCAACCTCTGCGGCAACACCGTCAACGTCGTCGGTCTGCTGAACCCGGCCGGCGGCAACGCCTGCGCCAACGGCGGGGGCGACGCGGCGGGAGGAGGGTCCGGCGCGAGCGCCGAGAGCTCCGTCACGGACTCGCCGGGTGTGGCGTCCGGCAACAGCGTCCAGGTCCCGGTCAGCGTCCCGGTCAACGCCTGCGGGAACACCGTCGACGTCGTCGGTCTGCTGAACCCGGCAGGCGGCAACGCCTGCGCCAACGGCGCGGTCGAGCCTCCGGTGACGCCGAACACCCCGGACACGCCCGACACCCCGGACACGCCTGACACCCCGGTCACTCCGAACACGCCGGAGACGCCCGACACCCCGGACACTCCGAACGTCCCCGAGGTGCCGGAGATCCCCGACCTGCCGGAGCTTCCCGAGGTGCCCGAGGTCCTGGTGCCCGTCGTGGACACCCCGGACGACGGCCAGATCGTCGACACGACCGGTACGTCCGGTCAGCTGGCGCAGACCGGCGGCGACGCCGGCATGCTGGCCACCGGTGCCGCCGCGGTCGCGCTGCTGGCCGGTGGCGCGCTGCTGTACCGGCGCGGGGCGGCTGCCGCGCGGCGCTGAGTGACCGCGATCCCCGCCTGATTCCCGGCCGGGAGAGTCCTCTCATCGGACTCTCCCGGCCGGTGCGTCGTGTACGGCCGCGCTCGTACGCGCGAGCTCGTCAGCGGGTCCTCGTACCGGGTCCTCCTGCGTGGGTCCTCGTACGCCCACCGGGCGCACCGCGCTCAGCCGCCGACGGGACTCCCGCTGCGGGACCGTACGGCCGTCACGTCGCGGTACACGTCCGCGACCGCGCCCGCGGTGTGCCGCACGTCATGCGCGCACAGGACGTGCTGATGGCCCTGGTGGCCCAGCGTGGTCCGCAGCGGGGCGTTGAGCAGCAGGTCTCCGACGGCCGTGGCCAGCGCGTAGGGATCCTGAGAAGGCGTCAGGCAGAAGAGCGCGTGCCCCGGGGGCAGGCTCTCCCTGGCCCCGTCGACATCGGTGACGACGACGGCACGGCCGCAGGCCATGGCCTCGAGCGGCGCCAGTGCCATGCTCTCCCGGCGGGACGGGAGGACCACGAGGTCGGCCGCCCGGTACCAGGGCGCCACGTCCGCCTCGGCGCCCGCGAACCGTACGGACGCGGGCGCCTCCACGCGCAGGGCCTCGGCCCCGGGTCCGTCGCCGACCAGGACGAGACAGGCGTTGGGCAGTCGGCGCAGGACGTGCTCCCAGGCCGCGAGCAGCACGTCCTGGCCCTTGCGCCGGCACAGCCGTCCCACGCACACCACGAGGGGCGCGGACTCGGGCAGATCGGCGACCAGGGGCGGCAGGGCACGCGGCCGGTCCTCCGGGGCGGGCCGGAACCGCTCGGTGTCCACGCCGTTGGGGACGACGGTCCACCGGGCGTCGATGCCCGCCCGTGCGCCGGCGTGCTGCTCCGCCTCACTGACACAGACGATCCGGTCCGTCCAGCGTGCGCCGTAGCGCTCCCAGTGGCGTGCGAGCCGGGCGCCGATGCCGTCGGCCGCCTCGAAGGCCCAGGCGTGCGGCTGGAACACGGTGGGGATCCGGCCGCGCACGGCGAGACGGGCGGCCAGTCCGGCCTTGGCGCCGTGCGCGTGAACGACCCGCGGGCGTACCCGTTCCAGGATCCCCGCGAGTTGCCCCACCTGCGGGAGCAGCAGCGGCCCGGCCGCCCGCCCGGCCCGCCACCGGTGCACGTCGGCGCCGAGCGCGCGTGCGGTGTCCCCGAGGACCCCGCCGCCGGGGCAGGCCACGGCCACCCGGAGTCCGGTGCGCACCTGGTCGGTCACCAGATCCGTGACGATCCGGGCCACCCCGCCGTCGACGGGCTGCACGACATGGAGCACTTCCGGAAAGGATTTCGGACCGTCGCGCATCGGGAATCGATCCGGCTGCTGCCGGAACTCAGCATGCTGCGCAGATCGTCGATTCCGGTTCATATCCAAGGGTATTCACATGAGCGGGCCGGTGAGCAGTTTGCTTCGTGTGCTCTTTGCCTGTGCGGGACGCGAGGCGACTCTAGCCCCTTTTTCTTTCCGGAACCGCACGGGAAGTCAGAGGCCGGATTAATCCTTTTGGCGCGCATCCGTGTCCGGAGTTCCCATGTCGTCGTTGATGGTTGCGCCTCATCGGTTACCCGGAAGGAAGAATGATGAAGCGAATCGCCAAGTCGGTCATGTTCGTGGGCACGGGTGCCGCCCTGATGATGGGCGGCGCGGGCGCGGCCGTGGCCGACAGCGGGGCCAACGGTGCCGCCACGGAGTCGCCCGGTGTCGGGTCCGGCAACGTGGTCCAGGTTCCGGTCCACGTCCCGGTCAACGTCTGCGGCAACACCGTCGACGTCGTCGCCCTGCTGAACCCCGCGTTCGGCAACGCCTGCGCCAACGACTGACGCGTGCCCAGGCGTCCGGCGGCGACCCGCCGCCGGACGCGGGGCATTCGTACCGGCCGACCGGTATTCACTCCTTCGGCCGCACAACCTGGCAGTCCCCGCTGCCGTTGAACCAAGGACCGGGCAGTCATGCACGGCCACTGAACATTTTGACCAAGGAGTGCTTCTCCATGTCGCGTACCGCGAAGGCTTTCGTTCTGTCCACCCTCGCCGCTGCCGCTGTTGCGGGCTCCACCGGCATTGCCTCTGCCGACGCCGGCGCGGAGGGCGCTGCGGCGGGCTCGCCGGGCGTGCTCTCGGGCAATGTCGTCCAGGTTCCGGTCCACGTGCCGGTCAACGTCTGCGGCAACACCGTGAACGTCATCGGCCTGCTCAACCCGGCCTTCGGCAACGCCTGCGTCAACGACTGACCGTCCGGCGCGTCGTCCCCGGGCCGCTCCCCCCGCCACGGCGGGGGGAGCGGCCTTTTCCTTGCGCCGCCGCCGTCCCCGCTTTTGATACGAACATCCGAACGGAGAACTTCATTCGGGTGGGGATAGGAGAATCCCGGGGATTCGGAGTTTCTGACCTGATGTCGGATCGTTACAGAGCATGTAACAGCACGACAGGCACGCACGACAGGCATGCTCAGCATCCGCAATGTGCCTGAAGGTACGTCACATGTGCGCGCGACACGCGTTGCCGAAGGAGAGATTCACTGATGAAGCCCATGAAGGTC
Organism: Streptomyces sp. NBC_00259; assembly: GCF_036181745.1. NCBI lineage: Bacteria > Bacillati > Actinomycetota > Actinomycetes > Kitasatosporales > Streptomycetaceae > Streptomyces > Streptomyces sp. NBC_00259. The sequence continues at coordinate 4,107,575 of NZ_CP108080.1, forward strand.
GCCGCGGTCGTCGCCGGTTCCCTGGTCGCCGCGGGTGCCTCGGCCCCGGCTTTCGCCGCTTCCGAGCTCACTCCGACCAGCCTCAACGGGGCCGTGGGGACGGTCGCGAGCCAGACCACCTCCGCCGTGGAGCCGATCACGAACCGGACGCTGGACACGGAGCAGAAGGGCTCGCTGCTCAACTCCGTCCAGGGCGCCACGAACGACATCAACAAGCAGGGCAAGGGCGGCGCGGGCCAGCTCCTCGGCGGACTTCCGCTGGGCTCCTGACCGCCCCGTGGCGCGTCCTGTGCGCCGCTGCCGGGCCGCCGTGCCGGTGCGTACGAGTGAGCGGGCGCGACCCCTTCGGGGTAATCAGCGGGCCGGCTCCCCCGCGAGTGTGACATGGGCGCCCGGAGTATCCAGATAAGTCGCTAAGGTCCGACCGTGACCTCAACCCCCAGCGCTGTACGCGCCTTCCGCCCGGCCCAACTGGGCACTCTCGTCGTCATCGCCTGGAGCGGCGAACATCCCGACGACGAGCGCGACATGCCCTTCCTGCTGGCCTACGCACTCGGGGACGGCACCGGCGGCCCCGAGGCGGCGGGGGCGGCCGCCCGGCAGCTGCTCGAAGAGGTGGGGCTGCCGGTCGGGAGCGAGTACGTGGACGCCGCGGAGGCCGTCGGTCTGCCCGTCACGCTGCTCGTCGAGGCGGGCCAGGCGGTCCTGACGATGCCTCATCTCAGCGCCCAGTGCCCGGTCCCGCAGGAGTGGCTGGCCGCGGTACGCGACCGGGGTCACGTGTACTTCATCTTCGCCACCCGGCCCTGGCCGGAGGCGGCGCCCGGGGTGCCGGTCTCGGAGGACACGCTGCGGGAGTTCGTCGGCGACGAGGCGGTGCTGTCGACCGCCGCGCACTGCTTGCTGCCGGTGCGTCAGCTGCGTGGGTGACGCCGGCCCGGACGGCTCATGACGTCGGGACGGCAAAAGGCCCGGCGGGCGGCTGTATGACCGCCTGCCGGGCCTTGATTACGCCTTGCGGATCAAAGGTGCCGGGGCCCGCTCGCCGGGCGGTCGGCCGCGGGGGTCGCGACCGGCCGGATGGTCCCGGCGAGCTCGAGTGGTATCCAGGCGGCCGGGGCGGCGGCCGCCCCCGGGTGGCGAAGCGTCAGCTTCATGGTCGGTCTCCTTGTCAACAAGGGTCAGGGACATCCGCGACGCTAATCGGAATCTGACGATCCGTCGTGTTGAGCGGGACGGCGATTACTGCGTGTGCGCATCGGCCCAGGTGACGACGGGCCGGGGGTACGGACCCGCGGAACCGGTCGGCGGAAAGGAAACAGGGGAGAGACATGGGGACACGAGCAAGGACGCGCGTCCCGCGCCCGGCGACGGCAGCGGACGACACCACGGCGGTGGAGGCCGGCGGCAGCCGGGGCTTCGCCCTGCTGCTCGTCCTCGCGGGGGCGGCGGGACTGCTCGCCTCCTGGGTCATCACGATGGACAAGTTCAGACTGCTGGAGGATCCGGGCTTCACCCCGGGGTGCAGCCTCAACCCGGTGGTGTCCTGCGGCAACATCATGAAGAGCGAGCAGGCCGCGGCCTTCGGATTCCCCAACCCGATGCTGGGCCTCGTGTCGTACGCCGTCGTGATCGGCGTCGGGGCCGGGCTGCTGGCGGGCGCCCGCTACCGCCGCTGGTTCTGGCTCGCCCTCAACGCGGGCACCCTCTTCGGCGTCGTGTTCTGCACCTGGCTCCAGTTCCAGTCGCTGTACCGCATCGGCGCGCTGTGCCTGTGGTGCTGTCTCGCCTGGGCCGCCACGATCCTGCTGTTCTGCTACGTCACCCGGCACACCGTGGAACACCGGATGCTCCCGGCGCCGGCCGGCCTGCGCAGAGGTCTGCGCGAATTCGGCTGGGTGCCGCCGGTGCTCTGGGCCGGGATCATCGGAATGCTGATCATGACGCGCTGGTGGGACTTCTGGACGAGCTGACGCCGCACTCCGTCCTCACACCTCCGGGACTGCGTCCTCACACCTCCGGGACACGGGCGAAGCGGCCCGCGACATGGAGGTCGGACTCGATGTGGGCCGCGGTGGCCCGGAGTTGGGGCAGCAGCTGGGCCAGGCACTCGTCGGCGGTGCGCCGTGTGGTGTGCATGGCGACGTTGAGAGCCGCGACGGTCCGGCCCGTGTGGTCGCGGACGGGGACCGCCAGCGAGCGCAGCCCCTCTTCGAGTTCCTCGTCGACCAGCGCGAAGCCGTCGTCGCGGACCCCGTCGAGGAGTGCGGCGAGATGGGCGGGGTCGATGACGGTACGACGGGTCAGGGGCCGCAGCTCGGTACGGCCGATCCGGTCCTCGCGCTCCTCGGCGGGCAGGCCGGCGAGCAGGACCCGGCCCATGGACGCGGCGTACGCGGGGAAGCGGGTGCCGATGGTGATGTTGACGCTCATGATCCGCTCGGTGGCGACGCGCGCCGTGTAGCGGATGTCGTCGCCGTCGAGGACCGCGAGGGAGGCGGAGTCGTGGACCCGGCCGACCAGTTCCGCCATGTGCGGTACGGCGATGTCGGGGAGCGGCGTCCGGGAGAGCGCGGGGCAGCCGAGGGAGAGGACGCCGGGGGTGAGCCGGAAGAGGCGCTCCCGTGAGGTGACGTAGCCGAGGTGCTCCAGGGTGATGAGCGCGCGTCGGGCGGTGGCGCGGGCCAGGCCGGTGGCCTCGGCGACGGAGGTGAGGGGGAGTTCCGCGCGGCCCTCGCCGAAGGCGGTGACGACGGTCAGGCCGCGGGCCAGGGACTCCACGAAGCCGGCGCCGAGTTCCCGCTTGGACGCCGTGGTCCAGTGGGCGAGGCCGCTCGGGACGGGCCTCTCGCCGGCCGGCCGGGGCCGGGCAAGCTCCGCCTCCATCGCGGCGACGGTCTCCCGTAGCCGGGGCAGCACGGCCTCACCCAGCGACCGCGCCGTGTGGCGGCTGGTGTGGCTGACCACGCTCACCGCGCAGACCACCGCGCCCTGCGGGTCGCGTACGGGCATGGCGACGGCGACCAGCCCGGGCTCCATCAGCTGGTCGTCGACGGCCCAGCCGGCCTCCCGGGCCCGTGCCGTCCGCTGCCGGAAGGCGTCGTCGGCGTGAGCGCCGTGAGCGCCGTGAGCGGCCCGTCCGGTGTCCCCGGCGGAGGCGTCACGACCGCGCCGGGCCGCCCATTCCTCATCCGTCCAGGTGGTCGCGAACACCGCGCCCGCCGCCGTGCGTTCGTACGGCAGCAGATCGCCGATCCGGAAGGTCAGCGACATGGCGCGGCGCCGGGTCGTCTGGTGCACGAAGCGGATGCCGTCGCGGTCGGGTACGGCCAGCGACACCGATTCGTCCAGCTCCTCGGCGAGGCGCTCGGCGAGCGGACCGAGCCGTCCCGGGAGTCCGAGCGAGGCGAGATAGGCGTTGCCCAGTTCCATGAGCCGGGGCGCGAGCCGTGCCTCGTGGCCCTGGAGGCGTACGTAGCCCATGCGCGCGAGCGTGGCCGCGATCCGGTCGACGGTCGAGCGCGCCAGCCCCGTCGCGCGCACGAGGTCGCTGAGGTCCATCCGGCCGCCCGCGTCGGTGAGCTCGCGCAGCACGGCGATACCGCGCATCAGCGGAGCCACGGCCTCGGCGGGGGGAGCGGCCGGCATCGGTTCTCCAGGGCGTTGACATGTGTGCCAGGTGCACGCAGACTCATGGCGAGTCGTAGATGAACTGTAGTTCATCTGGCGAACGAATCGGGCGGAAGTCTCCATGGACAAAGTCGAGCGGTCCGCCGCCGAGGCGGTCGGCGGCATCGCGGATCACGCGTCGCTCGCCGTCGGCGGCTTCGGTCTCAGCGGTGTGCCGAACGTGCTGATCGAGGCGGTGCACGCGACCGGAGCGAGCGCGCTCCACGTGGTCTCCAACAACTGCGGGGTCGACGGCGGCGGACTGGGCGTCCTCCTCGCAGCGGGCCGTATCGCCCGGGTCACCGGCTCCTACATCGGCGACAACAAGGAGTTCGCCCGCCAGTACCTCGCCGGTGAGATCGAGGTGGAGCTCGTCCCCCAGGGCACGCTCGCCGAACGCCTGCGTGCCGGAGGCTGCGGCATCCCCGCCTTCTACACCCCGGCCGGGGTCGGCACCCAGGTCGCCGACGGCGGACTGCCCCGGCGCCACGGGCCGGGAGGCACGGTCGTCGTGGCCTCGCCCGCCAAGGAGATCCGGACCTTCGACGGCCGCGACCACGTGCTCGAACACGGCATCACCACCGACTTCGCGCTCGTACGCGCCGCCCGCGGCGACCGCCTCGGAAACCTCGTCCTGAACAAGGCCGCCCGCAACTTCAACCCGCTCGCCGCGATGGCGGGCCGGGTGACGATCGCCGAGGTGGAAGAGCTGGTCGAGCCCGGCGAACTGGACCCCGACGCGGTCCATGTGCCCGGCATCTTCGTCCAGCGGGTGGTCCCGCTCACCCCCGGACAGGCGGCGGCGAAGGGGATCGAGAAGAGGACGGTACGGGGCCGATGAGCTGGACGCGCGACGAGATGGCCGCCCGCGCGGCCGCCGAGCTGGCCGACGGCTCGTACGTGAACCTCGGCATCGGTCTGCCCACGCTCGTACCGAACTTCCTCCCGCCCGGCGTGGACGTCGTCCTCCACTCGGAGAACGGCATCCTCGGCGTCGGACCGTACCCGTACGAGGAAGACGTCGACCCGGACCTGGTCAACGCGGGCAAGGAGACCGTCACCACGCTTCCCGGTGCCGCGTTCTTCGACTCCGCCCTCTCCTTCGGCATGATCCGCGGCGGCCACATCGACATCGCCGTCCTGGGAGCCATGCAGGTCTCCGCGGGCGGCGACCTCGCCAACTGGTCCGTCCCGGGGAGGACGGTCAAGGGCATGGGAGGCGCCATGGACCTCGTCCACGGTGCCCGCCGGGTCGTCGTCCTGACCGAGCACACCACCAGGGACGGCTCCCCGAAGCTCGTCCAGGAGTGCACGCTGCCGCTCACGGGCAAGGCGTGTGTGCACCGCGTCATCACCGATCTCGGGGTGCTCGACGTGACCGCCGACGGGTTCGTGCTCGTCGAGACGGCACCGGGCGTCACCCCCGCCGAGGTACGAGAGAAAACAGGAGCTGAGCCGGTATGACCGACCGCCTTCGTGACGTCTATGTCGTGGACGCCGTCCGCACCCCCATCGGCAAGTACGGCGGCGCCCTTTCCGGGGTGCGTCCCGACGACCTCGCCGCCGGAGTGCTCGGCGCCCTCGTCTCCCGGACGCCCGACCTCGACCCGGCCCGTATCGACGACGTCTTCTTCGGCGACGCCAACGGCGCCGGCGAGGACAACCGCGACGTGGCCCGGATGGCCGTGCTGCTCGCCGGGCTGCCGGTGACCGTGCCGGGCACGACGGTGAACCGGCTGTGCGGCTCCGGTATGGAGGCCGTCATCCAGGCCGCCCGCGCCATCGCCGTCGGCGACGCGTCGATCGCCGTCGCCGGCGGCGTCGAGTCGATGAGCCGGGCGCCCTGGGTGCTGCAGAAGCCGGCGCGCGGCTTTCCTGCCGGGCACCAGCAGATGTACTCGACGACGCTCGGCTGGCGCATGGTCAATCCGCGGCTGCCCGACGAGTGGACGGTCGGACTCGGCGAGGGCGCCGAGCTGCTCGCCGACCGGTACGGGATCGGGCGGGACGAGCAGGACGCGTTCGCCCTCGCCAGCCACCGGAACGCGGCCCGGGCCTGGGCCGAGGGGCTGTACGACGGAGAGGTCGTGCCCGTCGACGGCGTGGACCTGGCGCGGGACGAGTGCATCCGCGACAGCACGTCCACGGAGGCCCTGGCCAAGCTGAAGCCGGTCTTCCGCAAGGACGGGACGGTCACCGCGGGCAACTCCTCCCCGCTCAACGACGGCGCCGCCGCGCTGCTGCTCGTCGACGAGGACGGGCTGCGCGCCACCGGCCGCGAACCCCTCGCCCGCATCGGCGCCTCCGCCGTCACCGGCATCGAGCCGCAGTACTTCGGCGCCGGGCCGGTCGAGGCCGTCCACCGCGCCCTGAAGAAGGCCGGTCGGGAGCTCGGCGACCTGCGCACCGTCGAGCTCAACGAGGCCTTCGCCGCCCAGTCGTTGGCGTGTCTGCGCCAATGGCCGGGACTCGATCCGGCCGTCGTCAACCCGCGCGGCGGCGCCATCGCCATCGGTCATCCGCTCGGCGCCTCCGGAGCGCGGCTCACCGGCGCCGTCGCCCACCAGCTCGCCGCCGCGGGTTCCGGCACCGGCCTGGCCACGCTGTGCATCGGCGTCGGGCAGGGGCTGGCCCTGGTCCTGGAGAGGTGACGGGGCCGATGACGGCCGGGGGGATTCCGGGTCAGGAGCGGATCAGCGCGGAGATCGCCGCGGCGCACGAGGAGGCGGTGAAGCCCGCGCACCATCCGCGGCGCGACTTCGCCCCGTACCGCAGCACCGTCCTGCGGCATCCGCGCCTGCCTCTCGTCCCCGTCGGCGACCCGGAGGCCGCCGAACGGCACGGGCCGGTCCTCGGCGCCCGGAGCGCGGGCGCAGGGGACGCGGATCTGACGCGGCAGCACACGGGGGAGCCGCTGGGCGAGCGGATCACCGTCACCGGGCGGGTGCTCGACCGGGCCGGACGGCCGGTGCGCGGCCAGCTCGTGGAGGTCTGGCAGGCCAACGCGGCGGGCCGTTACGCACACGAGCGCGACCGGCATCCGGCGCCGCTCGACCCGAACTTCACCGGGGTGGGCCGCTGCGTGACGGACGACGAGGGACGGTACGCGTTCACGACGATCCGGCCCGGCGCGTACCCGTGGCGGAACCACGTGGGCGCCTGGCGGCCCGCGCACATCCACTTCTCGCTGTTCGGGACGGCGTTCACCCAGCGCCTGGTGACCCAGATGTACTTCCCGGGCGACCCGCTCTTCCCGTACGACCCGATCCTCCAGTCGGTGACCCACCCGGCGGCCCGCGAACGGCTCGTCGCCGCCTACGACCACGGGCTGTCGCGGCCGGAGTGGTCGCTCGGCTATCGCTGGGACATCGTGCTGGACGGCCCTGCGGCGACGCTTCCGGATCCCGGGGAGGACGTGTGACGCCGCCGCCCGGCCTTCCTCCCACGCCCTCCCAGACCGTGGGCCCGTTCTTCGGCCACGCACTGCCGTACGAGGGCGGAGGCGACATCGCCCCGGCCGGGCATCCCGAGGCGATCACCGTGCACGGCCACGTACGCGACGGGAACGGCGATCCGGTGCCCGACGCGCTGCTGGAGTTCTGGCAGCCCGGTACCGGGTTCGGGCGGGTCGCGACCGGCCCGGACGGGCGGTGGTCGCTGCGGACGCTGCCGCCGGCCGCCTCGAGGCCGTACCTGTCGGTGTGCGTGTTCGCCCGCGGGCTGACGCACCATCTGTTCACCCGGGTGTACGTGGGCGAGGCCGGGGACGACGCGCTGCTCTCCGCGGTGCCGCAGGAGCGCCGGCCGACGCTGCTGGCCCGGCCCGACGGGGAACGGACGTACCGCTTCGACATCCATCTGCAGGGGGAGAAGGAGACGGTCTTCCTTGACTTCGACGACGCCGAAGACTCCGGCGACTCCGACGACATCGGCGGCATCGGGGATACCGGGGACTCCTCCGGGTGACGACGCGGGGCTGTTCTCGCCGGTACGGGCGGGCAGCCCCGTCGAGGCCGCGACCGGCGACGCGGCCTTCCTCCAGGCCCTGCTGGACGCCGAGGCGGCGCTGGCGCGCGTCCTCGACGCGGCGGCCGGGGGGACCGTCACGGCCGTGGCACGGGCCGAGCGGTTCGACGCCCGGTCGCTGGCGCTGCGGGCACGGGAGGGCGGGAACCCCGTGATCCCGCTGGTCGCCGACCTCACGGCGGCGGTGGCCGAACGGGATCCGGGGCATGCGGAGTTCGTGCACCGCGGCGCGACCAGCCAGGACATCCTCGACAGCGCCCTGATGCTGGTGGCCGCGCGGGCACTGGACATGATGACCGCCGATCTGGAACGGACCGCGGCGGCGCTCGGCACACTCGCCACCGCGCATCGCACGACCCCGATGCCGGGCCGCACCCTCACCCAGCACGCCGTGCCGACCACCTTCGGTCTCAAGGCGGCGGGCTGGCGGGCGCTCGTCCTGGACGCGCGCGAACGGCTGACCCGGGTACGGCACTCGCTGCCGGCCCAGCTCGGCGGCGCGGCGGGCACCCTGGCGGCGTTCGGTGCGGACGGCCTGTCCGTGGCATCGGCGTACGCGCGCGAACTCGGCCTCGCCGCACCGCAGCTGCCCTGGCATGTGCTGCGTACACCGGTCGCCGACCTGGGCGCGGCGCTGGCGTTCGGCGCGGGAGCGCTGGGGAAGCTCGCGGCGGACGTGCTGGTGCTGTCCCGCACGGAGGTGGGGGAGCTGGCGGAGGGCACGGGCGGCGGTTCGTCCGCCATGCCGCACAAGAGCAACCCGGTGCGGGCGACGCTGATCGCCTCCACGGCCCGTCAGGTCCCGGCCCTCGCGGCGGTCCTCCTCGGCTCGCTCGTCGCCGAGGACGAACGCCCGGCAGGTGCCTGGCACGCGGAGTGGCAGCCGCTGCGGGAGGCACTCCGGCTGGTGGGGGGCGCGGTGCGGGTCGCGGCCGAACTGTGCGAGGGGCTGGTGGTACGCGGTGACCGGATGCGGGAGAACCTCGAACTGACCGGCGGGCTGGTGGTCTCGGAGCGGGTGGTGGAGGAGCTCGCGCCGACGATGGGCCGGGCGGCGGCACGGCGGAGGATGACGGAGCAGGGCACGGCCCTCTTCCAGGTCCCGGCCCTGGCACCGCTCGCCGATCCGACGGCGTACCTGGGCTGCGCGCCCGCGCTGGTGGACCGGGCCCTGTCACGCGGAGCAATCCACGCCGATCCCAAGACCGGGCGTCCCACAGGAACGGACGGGGGCGAGGGGCCGGAGGGGTCCGAGGGGCTGGACGGGCAGGAGGGGCGGGCCCGGACCCACCCACCGCAGACCCACCCAGCGGGCCGCACCCGGACCACCACCACCGGTGCCGACCACCTGCTCCACCACCGTGCCGAGGGCCCGAAGGACGCCCCCGTCCTCATCCTCGGGCCGTCCCTCGGCACCTCGCTGCGCGTCTGGGAACCCCAGGCGTCCGCCCTCGCCCGCGACCACCGCGTCATCCGCTGGGACCTCCCCGGCCACGGCGGGTCCCGCCCCGGCCTGCTCCCCGCCGAAGGAGCGACCGTCGCCGACCTCGGCCGGCACGTCCTCCGGCTCGCCGACGCCGCCGGCGCCGAGACCTTCGCCTACGCCGGGGTCTCCCTCGGCGGTGCCGTCGGCACGTGGCTGGCCGCGCACCGTCCCGCCCGGGTGACGGGCCTCGCCCTGGTGTGCTCCTCCGCGCGCTTCGGCGCACCCGGCCCCTGGCTGGAGCGGGCCCGACTCGTCCGTACGCAGGGCATGGCACCGCTCGCCGAGAGCGCCCCCGCCCGCTGGTTCACCCCGGCCTTCACGGAGCACCACGCCCTCGTCGCCGATCTGCGGTCCGCCGACCCGGCCGCCTACGCGGCCTGCTGCGAGATCCTGGCGGGTCTCGATCTGCGGCCCGAGCTGCCCCGGATCAGCGCACCCACCCTCGTCGTCGCCGGCCGCGACGACCGGGCGACGCCGCCCGCCCACGCCCGTGAACTCGCCGACGGCATCAGGGACGCCCAGCTCCTCGAACTGCCACGCGCCGGACACCTCGCGGGAGTCGAGCAGCCACAATCCGTACTCACGGCCATGCAGGCCCACTTCGGGTAGTCGCCCACCCGGGCGGAGGAGCGAGGAACACTGATGCACACCACCACCGTCGGCATCATCGGCGGCGGCCCTGCCGGGCTGCTCCTGGCCCGGCTCCTGCACAACGCGGGCATCGACAGCGTGGTCCTGGAGCTCCGCGACCGCGCCTACGTCGAACAGCGCCAGCGCGCGGGGATCCTCGAACAGGCCACCGTGGACGCGCTGCGCGCCGCCGGCGCCGGGGCGCGCATGGACGCCGAGGGCATCCCGCACGACGGCATCGAGCTGCGCTTCGGCCGACGCGCGCACCGGATCGACTTCCCCTCCCTCACCGGCGGCCGGAGCGTCATGGTGTACGCGCAGACCGAGGTCGTGAAGGACCTCGTCGCCCTTCAGCTCGCCGAGGGCGACCGGCTCCTCTTCGGGGCCGAGGTCACGTCCGTCGAGGGCGCCGACAGCGACACCCCGGTCGTCCGTTTCGTACACGAAGGCCGCGAGCAGACCCTGAGCTGCGACTACGTCGTCGGCTGCGACGGATTCCATGGCGTGACCAGGGACTCCGTCCCCGAGTCCCTGCGCACCACGTACGAGCGGACGTACCCGTACTCCTGGCTGGGCGTCCTCGCCGAAGCGCCGCCCGTGTACGACGAGTTGGTCTACGCCCATTCGGAGCGCGGCTTCGCCCTCGCCAGCATGCGCTCGGCCACCGTGAGCCGCCTCTACCTCCAGGTGCCGAACGGCACCGACCCCGCCGACTGGTCGAGCGAGCGGATCTGGGACGAGCTCGACGCCCGTTTCGCCCTCGACGGCGACCCGGGCTGGAAGCTGGAGCGCGGCAGGGTGACGTCCAAGGCGGTGCTCCCGATGCGCAGCCATGTCACCGAACCGATGCGGTACGGCCGGGTCCTCCTCGCGGGCGACGCGGCGCACATCGTCCCGCCGACCGGGGCGAAGGGGCTCAACCTGGCCGTCGCCGATGTGGTCGTACTGGCCCGTGCCCTGGCCCGGTGGCGCGAGACCGGCGGGACGGAACTGCTGGACGCCTACTCGGACACGTGCCTGCGGCGGGTCTGGCGGGCGGAGCACTTCTCGTACGCCATGACGACGATGCTGCACACCGGTCCGGCTCAGTCGCCCTTCGAGACGAAGCTCCAGCTGTCGCAGCTGGAGCGGATCGCCACCTCGCCCCACGCGGCAGCCGAACTGGCCGAGAACTACACAGGGTTGCCACTGCCCCGCTGACCCGGCGGGGCGGCGGGCGCGGCGGCCGCCCGGCCCGCACTACGGCTCCTGCGGCGTCAGGTGCATCGTGAACCAGTCGCGGGCGAGCACGGAGACCTCGTCCAGGGCTCCCGGCTCCTCGAAGAGATGCGTCGCTCCCGGCACGACCTCCAGGCGGCACTCGCAGCGCAGCGCCGACCGCGCCTGGCGGTTGAGGTCCAGGACCGTGGTGTCACGGCCCCCGACGATCAGCAGCGTCGGCGCACGTACGCCGGGCAGCCGGGGCCCGGCCAGATCGGGGCGGCCTCCGCGCGAGACGACGGCGCCGACCTCCGGGCCGGCGCCCGATGCCGCCCACAGCGCGGCGGCCGCCCCGGTGGACGCCCCGAAGTAGCCGATCGGAACGGGGGTACGGGTGCGCAGCCACTGGGTGGCGTCCGCGAGCCTGCGGGCGAGGACCTCGATGTCGAAGACGTTCGCACGGTCGTCGGCCTCGGGCTCGGTGAGCAGATCGAAGAGCAGGGTGCCGAGGCCCGCCCGGTTCAGGGCGGTCGCGACCGCCCGGTTGCGCGGGCTGTGCCGGCTGCTCCCGGAGCCGTGGGCGAACATCACTACCGCGGCCGCCCCGTCCGGCAGGGCGAGTTCACCGGCGAGTACGGCCCCGCCCGCGTCCACCGCGACCTCCTCGGACTCCGCCGCCCCCGGCGGATCGGCGGCCGACCGCGCCAGCAGCGTGACGACCTCCTCGTCGGCGGTCTGCGAGAAGTCCCGGTACCACTCCCCGACCGCCGAGAAGGCGCGCGGTGTCGACAGACACACCACCTCGTCCGCCTCGGTGGCCAGCCAGGTGATCGCGTCCGGCGGGGCCACGGGCGCCGCCAGCACCACCCGGGCCGCGCCCTGCGCCCGTACGACCTCGCAGGCCGCCGCGGCCGTCGCCCCGGTCGCGATCCCGTCGTCCACGACGATCACGGTCCGGCCCTTGATGTCGATCCGCGGCCGGTCGGCCCGGAACCGCTCCGCCTGCCGCGTGAGTTCGGCCGCCTCGGCCCGCTCGACCGACGCGATGTCCTTCTCCGAGACATGCCCCCGGCGGACGATGTCGTCGCTGATGATCCGTACCCCGCCCTCGCCGATGGCCCCGAACCCGAGCTCACGGTGGTACGGGACGCCCAGCTTCCGAACGACGATCACATCCAGTGGCGCTCCGAGGGCCCGCGCCACCTGGAAGGCCACCGGCACTCCGCCCCGGGGCAGTCCGAGCACCACGGGATCGGCCTCCCGCAGATGCCGCAGTGCTTCGGCGAGGCGCTGCCCCGCGTCGACGCGATCGGTGAACAGCACGATGGCTCACCCCCAACAGGGGCTCTCCTTCGAACCAACCCCATGGGGGGCGGCTTCGCAACTCGGGAAGATCGGGGAGGCCAGATCGGGAGGGAGGATCGGGAGGATCGGAGGTGCCCCGGCCGCAGCCGGTCTCAGCCGGCTTCCGGCACGCACAGCACGGGCACCCGCTGGACCAGGTTGTTCCCGAAGCCGCCCCGGTTCCACGGCTGCTCGACGGGCTGGGTGCGGCCGTCGCCGTCGGTGGCGCGGGCCACCAGCACATGGTTTCCGGGGGTGGCCGTCCAGGCCGTGTGCCAGTGGCGCCAGGCCCAGGGGTGGCCCTCGGGCGCGGCGAGTGCGGCGTCGTGCCAGGTGCGGCCGTCGTCGGTGCTGACCTCCACCCGTACGACCGGAGCGTGGCCGGACCAGGCCCGCCCCTCCAGCCCGATCCGGCCGGGGCGTACGGCGCGGGCGCGGGTCATGAAGTCGGGAAAGCCCGGCGGGATCATGAGGGCGCGGGGCGCGATGCGTGTGACGGGCTCACCGGGGTCGTCGGCGGACTGCTTGTAGCGGTAGGCGACCGACTGCTGGAAGCCGGTGAAGGGGGTGCTGGTCAGGCTGATGTCCCGCAGCCATTTCACGTGGGCCATGCCGTACCAGCCGGGTACGACCAGCCGCACGGGGTGGCCGTGCTGCGGCGGCAGGGGCGCGCCGTTCATCGCGTACGCCACCAGCACCTCCGGATCGTCACCGGTGGCCACCGGCAGCGGCAGGCTGCGCCGGTAGTCCTGCTCGACGCCGCGCTCCACTCCGTGGTCGGCGCCCGTGAGGACCGCTTCGACGGCGTCCGGCTCCACCTCGGCCTCCTCGAGCAGCACGCGCAGCGGCACACCGGTCCACTCCGCCGTGCCGACCGCCTCCACCAGCCAGGGCTGGCTCACCGGCCGCGGGGTGAGACGGGCGCGGCCGTTGCCGGCGCACTCCATCGTGACGCGATGGGTGACGGAGGGGTACGACCTCAGGGCGACCACGTCCAGCCGCAGCGGTGTCCGCACACGCCCGCCGACGGTGAGGCGCCAGTCGGCGGCCTCGGCCGCGGGAATGTCGTAGTGGACGAGGACGTAGTGCAGTCCCGCGGGCGTCAGCTCGTACCGCAGCGCCTCCAGCGGCATTCCGTGGTTGCGGGCCGCGAGCGCCAGCTCCTCCATGCTGATGCCCTCGCCGGGTTCGGCGACGCGCCCCGGGGCGCTGAAGCCCTCGATGTCCCGGGCCGTGCCCCTGTCCACGTCCATGCCTTCATGGTGCGCCGCCGGGACGTGCGCGGCAGAAGTCATGACCAGGACGCGGTGGAGAACAGGCCACCCAGGCCGAACGATCCCGTGTCGGAGAACTCCATCGGTTCGTCGTTGCGGCGGTGGCGGCCCGAGTACTCGCGGGTGCCGCCCACGTACTCCCGGGAAGACGCCCCCGCGTACTCCCTGGAAGGGGTCGGGTAGTCCCTCGACGTGGTCGTGTAGTCCCTCGGGGTCACCTGGTCGGCCTTCGCCAGCTGGCCCTCCGCCGCGAGGGTCTGCACGCGCTGGAGAACCGTTCTCAGCTCAAGACCCAGTTCGTTCGCGACGACCTGCAGATCCAGGCCCGAGTGCCAGCTCCACACCAGGACCGAGTCCATCGAGGGCGACCAGACGGGACCTGTCGTCTGAGCCGGCTCGGCCCAGATCGGCTCCTCGGGGGGCGCGGCGGGATACGAGGTGGTGGACGTGGGATATGAACTGCTCGGCTGGGAATATGAACTGCCCGTCGGGGAATAGGAACTGCCTGTCTGAGAATAGGAAGTGCCCATCTGGGGCGGCGGTGCGGGGTAGGGAGGCGACGCCGGCGCCGGATTCGGGTCGGTCCGGGGAAACGGCACCTGAACCTCCGGGACCGGCTGCCCGGGCTCACCGTTCATATCGGCAGACGAGTCCGACATTCGCGTCAGCAGATTAGCCGCCACGGTGCGCGCTCCTTCCCGGCCGACCGTTCTGCGGGCAACCCTGACCTCGCGTTCGGCCAGGCCCATCATGCCGGCGACGGTGCCGTCGTCGCCGACGACCACGGCGAATGCGGCCAGCATCCTCGTACGGTCGGCCTGGGCCTCGTCGAGTGCGCTCTGCGCCAGTCGCACCCGGTCGTCGCTGGTGCAGAAGGCATTCGCAAGGACTGTATTTCTTTCCCACAACTCACGCGGTTCCACATACGCACAAACGCTCCTCCTACCCCCGGGACTCGCGGTTGCGCCAGAATTCACACGAAGAGCTCCAATGGCTCAAGTTTTCGCGATTCCGTGCCGTAGACAGGAGCCGGCGCACTACCGGGGCCTCGGGAGGCGCCCGACGGCGTTCGGCGGGACCGGCCGTCCGCGCCTGCCCGACCCCATCTCCGCCTCGTCCCCGGGCACCGGCGGCGCGGGGTCCCGTTCGAGTCGCAGCATGCACAGGGTCCGCTGGGTGTCCTCCTCGAAGGCCCTGCTGGAGGCGAGCCTGTCCCACTGCAGATCGCGGGCGCCGGGCAGCATGGCTCCGCGCGCCCGCCATTCGGCCACCAGCTGTACGTACAGCGGTGTCTGCGTGAGTTCGCCCGGGCTGTAGGGGCGAGGCAGGGAGGCTTCCGGGTGGACCGGGCGGCGTTCCCAGACGCGCACCCCCGTCTGAGGAGCGGGCGGGGCGAGGGGATTCGGGCCGTCGGAAGAGACCGGTGAAGTGCTGGAAGAATTCATCAATGACGAAACGATTTCCCGTGCCGATGGACACGTCGGCCCCCTGAGCACAGCATAGGGTGGTCGTTGGCGAGGCCAGTTGATAGGGAAAGCAGATCGCGCGGCGGGGCCGAAAGGAACTGCCCGGACGTCACCCGTTTGGATCGAACCCGGGTGCAGTTCACCGCACTTTTGCGGTAGTTGTAGAGCGGCATTTGGGCGCATACCGCGAAGGGGTGCAATAGTGTGAACGTTGCGGAATCGGTAGCGGTGCATTCAGGTCCGACCGATCCTGGCCGATGCGGCGCGCCCGACCGGCGGAACGGCCTGCCGGCGATCTCCGACTGCCGGACGATCGACCGCACGCTCGTCATTGCCCTGCGAGGCGTGATCGACGAGGACAGCGTGTACCCCTTGCGGCTGATGCTGACGGTCGGCGTGAAGTCCGGCTACACGCGTCTCGTGGTGGATTGCGCGGACATCACGGAATGCGACAAGGAGCTGCTCGAACTATTTCTGTCCTGGAAGCGCAACGGGCGGAATATCGTCCTCGTCCATCCGTCCCGCTCGGTGTGCAATCTGATTGCGACCGAGATTTCTCGGCGGCTTTTCATCTGTGCGCTTTCGGTCAAACAGGCGCTGGATCTGATGGGGCGATGAAGGGGAATTCCGGGCCGTAGTGCGTGGCGGTCCCTTATACGGCAGCAGTGGACCTATGGTGACGCCATGCGCGGAATTCTGTTGGCCGGCGGCACCGGCTCGCGACTGTGGCCGTTGACCCGCTCGGTGTCCAAGCAGCTGCTGCCGGTCTTCGACAAACCCATGGTCTATTATCCGCTTTCCACACTGGTGATGGCCGGGATCAGCGAGATCCTGATCATCACCACCCCCGAGGACCAGCATCAGTTCCGGCTGCTTCTCGGGGACGGCGACCAACTGGGTCTGCGACTCTCCTATCTGACGCAGGAACGCCCGGAGGGCATCGCCCAGGCGTTCCTGCTGGGCGCGGACTTCATCGGTGACGAGTCGGTCGCCCTGATCCTGGGCGACAACATCTTCCACGGCAGCGGCCTGGGCACGCGGCTGGCCCACCACGAGGGGATGACGGGCGGCAGGGTGTTCGCCTATCAGGTCGCCAATCCCTCCGCCTATGGAGTGGTGGAGTTCGACGAGCTGGGCCGGGCGCTGTCCATCGAGGAGAAGCCGGCCCGGCCGAAATCCCGCTACGCCGTGCCCGGACTCTATTTCTATGACAATCATGTCGTGGACATCGCCCGGAGCCTGCGTCCCAGCGCACGGGGCGAGTTGGAGATCACCGACCTCAACCAGGTCTATCTGAGGTCAGGAACCCTGCAGGTCACCCGGCTGGACCGGGGCACCGCCTGGCTCGACACCGGAACCTTCGCGTCGATGGTGCAGGCCTCGGAGTTCGTCCGGGTGATCGAGGAGCGTCAGGGCTTCAAGGTCGGCTGTGTCGAGGAAGCGGTCTGGCGGGCCGGCCTGATCGACGACGACCGGCTCCGGGCACTGGCCGAGCCACTGCTCAAGAGCGGGTACGGACAGTACCTGCTGGGTCTGCTGGACGACTCCTGGTCCACGGTCACGCCCCAGCGGGGAAGCGGTTCGCCGCGCCACCTGTGGAAGGAGCCCGTCTCGTGAGACCGCTCGGCATCGAGGGCGCCTGGGTGGACACACCCAGAGTCTTCCCCGACCACAGGGGCCGCTTCCACGAGTGGTTCAGGATCGACCGGTTCCGTGAGGTCACCGGCCAGGAACTCCGGCTGGAGCAGGCGAACTGCTCCCGCTCCGTGCGCGGCACTCTGCGGGGCATTCACTACGCCTCGGTCCCGCCCGGGCAGGCCAAATACGTCACCTGCGTCAGCGGCGCCGTCCTCGACGTGATCGTCGACATCCGTACCGGCTCCCCAACCTTCGGCGCCTGGGAGGCGGTTCGCCTCGACGATGCGGACCACCGTTCCGTCTACCTCTCGGAGGGACTGGGCCACGCCTTCATGGCTCTGGAGGAGCACTCCACCGTCGTCTATCTGTGTTCCCGGGGATATGCGCCGCAGCGTGAGTTCGGGATTCACCCGTTCGATCCGACGCTGGCCATCGACTGGCCCGACGGACTTGTGCCCGAGCTCTCGGAGAAGGACGCCGCGGCGCCCACGCTCGTGGAGGCCGAGCGACAGGGATTGTTGCCCTCCTACGAGGAGTGCGTCGCCCATCGCCGGGATCTGCGGGCCGGTGGATCGACGGGACGATCGGCGGCGGTGACGCCGGCGTAGCGCATGTGCGGCGTTCTTTCTTTCATTCTGCAACTGCAATTTCACCGACGAGTCTTGAGTTCGCCCGGGCAATCGCCGCCGCTCGGGTGATCTCTACTGCGACACGGGCTCGGCTCGTAATCATGAAATCGCGGAGAGTGAAGAATGAGCCTTGTCCGTGGCTATGGGCGACGTGACCCGCATGCGAATTGAACGCGCTTGATGGAGCGCGTGCGCCTGCGCTGTGGTCACTCCAAGTTCCGTGAGGAAAGGTTCTCTGGTGAGCCGTAAAACCATCCGTAGTTCCCGCATGAAATCCGCAACGCTGGTTTCGGCGGGCGTCCTTGCCGTTGCGCTCAACGTTGTCCCGAGCACGGTGGCCATCGCCGACGCGATCGACCGGTCCGGTACCGGGCACAGTATGGGTCTGCCGGGCCCGAACGGTGTCACGACCGCGGACCGCGACAGGGACCGCGACCGCGGACCGCAGGGCAGGCCGGGTGTCCAGGGCCCCCAGGGTGTTCCGGGTGCGCCGGGCGTCCAGGGCCCGCAGGGGGATGACGGCGTCGGTACGCCGGGTCCGCAGGGCCCGCAGGGTGCGTTCGGCGGCCCGCAGGGGCCCCAGGGCGCCCCGGGTCTTGACGGCGACGACGGTGCCCAGGGCCCGCAGGGTACCGCGGGTCTTGACGGCGACGACGGTGCCCAGGGCCCGCAGGGTACCTCGGGCGTTGACGGCGACGACGGTGCCCAGGGCCCGCAGGGTACCTCGGGCGTTGACGGCCTCGACGGTGCCCAGGGCCCGCAGGGTACCTCGGGCGTTGACGGCCTCGACGGTGCCCAGGGTCCGCAGGGCGCACTGGGCCCGCAGGGTGTCCAGGGCGGGGCCGAGCTCGACACCTACGTGGTCACCGCGACGGAGGACCTCCCCCTCGTGAGCGTTCCGGCCACGGCGACCGTTGACTGCATCGGCAACGACGTCGCCCTCGGCGGCGGGCACAGCATCGACTACGTCCTCGGCCTCGGCGTCAACGTCGAGCAGAGCGCTCCGGTGGTGGCCGGCGACGTTGCCACGGGCTGGCAGACCCGCGTCACCGGCGCGGCCGGTGTGCAGGGCACCTTCACCGTCCACGCGATCTGCCACGACGTGTAGTGACCGTGTGAGCGGCGGTGCGGTTCCGGCCGCCCGCCTCGTACCGGAACGATTGACGGTGCCCCGGGGCTTCGGCTTCGGGGCACCGTCGCCGTTTTCCCGTTCCAGCGGGAAAAGGCAGAAGACGACAGAGAATTCGGAGAACCATGCGCATCCTCGTGACCGGCGGCGCCGGCTTCATCGGTTCGGAATTCGTCCGCCGGCAGCTGAATTCGGACCCGGCGGTGCGGATCACGGTCCTCGACAAACTCACCTATTCCGGGGTCGAGGCCAATCTGGCACCGGTGTCGGGGCACCCGGGATACCGCTTCGTACGGGGTGACATCTGCGACCCCGACATGGTCGACCACGTCATGGCGGGCCAGGATGCGGTGGTGCATTTCGCGGCCGAGTCGCACGTGGACCGGTCGATCGAGGGAGCCGGCCCCTTCGTCCGCACCAATGTGCTCGGTACCCAGGTGCTGCTCGACGCGGCCCACCGCCACGGCGTCGGACGCTTCGTGCACGTCTCCACCGACGAGGTGTACGGCTCGATCAGCGAGGGCTCGTGGACCGAGGAGTGGCCGCTCGCGCCGAACTCGCCGTACTCCGCGTCCAAGGGCGGGGCCGATCTGCTGGCGCTCGCCTGCCACCGCACCCACGGCCTGGACGTCGTGGTCACCCGCTGCTCCAACAACTACGGGCCGTACCAGTTCCCGGAAAAGGTCATTCCGCTCTTCATCACCAACCTGATCGACGGCAGCACGGTCCCCCTGTACGGGGACGGCCGCAACATCCGTGACTGGCTGCACGTCTCCGACCACTGCCGGGGCATCGAACTGGTCCTGCGTGGCGGGAAGCCCGGGGAGGTCTACAACATCGGCGGCGGGACCGAGGTGAGCAACCACAAGCTGACCGGCCTGCTGCTGGACGCGGTGGGCGCGGGCTGGGACCGGGTCGAGTACGTGGCCGACCGCAAGGGCCACGACCTGCGCTACTCACTCGACGACAGCAAGATCCGTGAACAGCTCGGCTACGCCCCGCAGGTCGACTTCGCGGAGGGCCTGGCCGCCACCGTCGCCTGGTACCGCGAGCACCGCTCGTGGTGGGAGCCGCTCAAGGGGACGGCGTCGCGCGGATGACGACGAGCTGGCTGGTGACGGGCGCGGGCGGAATGCTCGGCCGGGACGTGCTGGCGGAACTCGCCGCCGATCCGGACGCGATGGCGACGGGAGCGGGCCGCGACCGGCTCGACATCACCGACCCGGTGGCCGCGCACGCCGCCGTCGCCGGTCACCATGTGGTCGTCAACTGCGCGGCCTGGACGGACGTCGACGGCGCCGAGTCGGCCGAGGCGGCGGCCACCGCCGTGAACGGCACCGGCGTGCGCCATCTCGCACGGGCCTGCGCCGGAGGCGGCGCCGTCCTGGTACACGTTTCCACCGACTACGTCTTCCCCGGCGATGCCCGGCAGCCGTACGTCGAGGACGCGCCGACCGGCCCCGTCAACGCCTACGGGCGAGGCAAGCTGGCGGGGGAGCGGGCGGTGGCCGAGCTGCTGCCCCGCACCGGCTACACCGTGCGCACCGCCTGGCTCTACGGCGCGCACGGCCGCAACTTCGTGAGCACCATGCTGCAGCTCGCCGCCCGGCGCGAGACCCTGGACGTGGTGGCCGACCAGTACGGCCAGCCGACCTGGTCCCGCGCGCTCGCCCGGCAACTGGTCGCGCTCGGCCGTGCCGCGCTGGCGGGCCGGGCACCGGCAGGCGTCTATCACGGCACCGCGGCGGGCCGCACCACGTGGTACGGCCTGGCCCGGGAGACCTTCCGGCTGAGCGGCCTCGATCCCGAGCGGATCCGCCCGGTGGGCTCCGGGGCTTTCCCGCGCCCCGCCACCCGCCCGGCGTTCGGCGTCCTCGGCCACGAAAGCTGGTCGCGTACCGGGCTCGCGCCCCTGCCGCAGTGGGACGAGCAGCTGACAGCGGCCCTGGACACCCCGGCCTTCGCCGCTCTGGCCGCCACGGCACGCATCGGCGGCTGACCCGGCGGCGGCCAGGCCCACGACGACAAGCAGAGGCGCCCGGTGGAAGCTGTCAGCTTCCGCCGGGCTCCTCTGCGTCAGGCATCGGGGATCAGACCCGCAGCGGGCCGCCGCAGCGGGCCGCGCCCTCCTTCATCGCGATGAGGTTCGCCACCACGTAGGAGATGTTGTTCTTGGAGTGCCAGTCGGTCGGGTAGTAGGTGACCAGCCGGGAGTTCTGGAACCTCGCCTCGATCTCGGGGACGAAGGTCCGGTACTGGTTGTCCGTGTAGTACCAGAAGGAGTTCTCGTTGTAGAACGCGACGTGCGTCGGGTCCTGGTACGCGCCGCGGCCGTCCGCGCTGGGCGTCATGGTGAGGAGCATGCCGCCGGGCGCCAGCAGCCGGTACAGCTCGTTGATCAGCGGCACCTTGGCGGGCACGTGCTCCAGGAAGTCCACCGCCCGCATCAGCCCGACCGAGTTGTCGGGCAGGTCCAGCTGGTCGGGCAGGGTCGCGACGATGTCGACGCCCTCTCCCGGGTACTGGTCCACGCCCAGGTAGCCCGGCGGCTTGCGGTGGGCCGCACCGAGGTCCAGCGCGAGCAGGCCGCGGCGCTGGGTCCAGGCGAGTGCGTTGGCCTCGATGTACTTGTCGTAGAGGGCGACCGTCTCGCGCTGGATGTGCGCGTTGATCTCCGGATCGCGCTGGGTGTTGGCGGGGTGGATCCGCTGCAGGTAGAGGCAGCGCGGGATGTGGTGGAAGTCGCCTGCCTGGAAGAGCCGGCACATCAGGTCCTGGTCGTCCAGGACCGTGCGGGTGGCGTCGTAGCCGCCGACCTTCTCGTAGGCGTCCTTGCGGAACGCCCGTACGTGGTTGGGCGCGTACCAGATGTAGGAGACGTTGTGCGGCGTCGGGGCCATGGACATCGCGGCCAGCAGCTTGCGGCCGTCGACCGTCACCTCTTCGTACTGCCAGCCGTGCGACTCGTTGAAGCGGGAGTCGTCCCGGTCCCCGTCCTCGGTGATCTGCGCGGTGTTGCTGTAGACGAAGACGGTGTCCGGGTGCTCGTCGAACGCCTCGGCGAGCTCCGCCAGGCAGTCCTTCGCCAGGAGGTCGTCGTGGTCGAGTTCCACGAGGATCTCGCCGCGAGCGATCTCACAGGCCCGCCGCTTGGCGGCCCCGACGCCGCGGACGTCGTCCGCGATCTCCACACGGACCCGGTCGTCGGGTTGCTCCGGCCGCCAGCGGGCGCCGTTGTTGAGCAGGACGATCCACTCCCAGTCCGAACAGGTCTGTGCCTGCAAGGTCGTCAGGCACTCGTCGAGAAAACGCGGCCGGTGACTGGGGGTGAAGACGGAGAACCTCGGTGTCGCAGTCGACGTCATCTGGTGCTACCTGCTTGGCTCGTGGAGGGTGATGGGCTGGCGGAATCCTTGAACGGTTCCGGTACTTGGGAGTGCAGCGACGGATCGAGCGCGACGGCGCGGCGGAACGAGTCCCGCGCGTCGTCGTCCTGGTCCTTCTTCGCCAGTGCCAGCCCGAGGCGCAGATGGGCCGTGGAGGCCTTCGGGTTGACGGCAATGGCGCGCCTCAGAAGCTGGACGGCCCGTTCGGGCTCGCTCGATTCGAGCAGCACCGCCTCGTTGAACAGGGCGGATGTGTACGCGGGGTCGATCTTCAACGCCTTGTCGTAGGCGTCGCGGGCGTCGGTCGCCTTGCCGTCCTGGTGAGCCAGGACGCCCAGGTTGTACCAGGCGATCTTGTTCCGGGGATCCAGCTTCAGCACGCGTCTGAAGGTCCTCTCCGCGCCTTCGCGGTCCTGGTACCGGGACTGGGCGAGACCGGTCTCCAGGAGCACGTTCACCCGCGTCGCCTTCCCGGTCGGCGCCGAGTCGGATCCGGAGAGCGAGGTCGCGTCCGGCCGGGACTGGACCGCCCAGACGGAAGCTCCGCCGGCAATCACGGCCGCTGCGCCGAGCCCTGCCCACAATCGCCTACGTTTCACTGGGTCACATCTCAGGGGTCGGGAGGGACGGTGAACCGGAGTCCGAACCACCGCCATTGCCGCCAAAGTTACGAGGTGACCGTTATGTCGTCACCTGTCGCCCGGGAGTTGGGCCGTACATACCACCCGAACGTACGCATCCCGGATGTGGTGTCCCGTGAATTTCGGGGTATCTGTGGCTTCTTGGCTACTCGCCGATGCGGACCAGCGCGAGGGTGATGTTGTCCGGGCCCCCGGCCTCGATCGCCGCCTTCCACAGCTCGTAGGCGGCCCGGCCGTCGTCGTGCACCCGCAGCAGGCTGTGGATGTCCTCGTCCGGCACCGGATCGGTCAGGCCGTCCGTGCACACCAGATAGCGGTCACCCGTGTTCAGCGCGGTGGCCGAGACATGGGGGGTGACGGCCGTGTACGCGGTGCTGCCGCCGAGCGTCTGGGTGACCGCCGACGTGGTGCGGTGTCCCGGTCGTGGCGGCGGGCTGTCGTCCACGCTCACCTGACGCAGGTCGTCCTTCGACGTGTGGAAGACCTTGCTGTCGCCGACGTTGAACGTCAGCATCGAGTCCCCCAGGACGACGGTGCCGGCGATCGTCGTGCCCATCGTGACCAGGTCCGGATCGCCCTCGGCGGCCGAGTACACGAGGCGGTTGCACAGGGTCAGGGCCTCGCGGACCGCCTCCTCGCCGGTCAGTGAGGCGCCGAGCGAGGCCAGCCGGCGGACGACCAGCGCGCTCGCCACCTCCCCGGCCGGCTGTCCGCCGAGCCCGTCGGCGACCGCGACGACGAGAGGTGTGCCGAGAGGGAACAGCAGCGTCTGCGGGTTCTCGGTCACGGTGCCGCACAGCGTCCAGGGGCCGATGACCAGGCTGTCCTCGTTGTGCTCGCGGATCAGCCCGACATCGCTGAGGGCGGTGACGGCTACGTACGGCATCGCGGGCCCCGTCTCACAGCCAGTCCCGGTGCTTGAAGACCACGTACAGGCTGATGCACACGAGGATCATCAGCGCGAGGGCGAACGGGTAGCCGAACCGCCAGTCCAGCTCGGGCATGTTGACGAAGTTCATGCCGTAGACGGTGCCGATGAGGGTGGGCGCGAAGAGGATGGCCGCCCAGCTGGAGATCTTCTTGATCTCGTTGTTCTGCGCGTGGCCGGCCTCCGCCAGCATCTTCATCTCCTCGTTCTGCGCCTGGGAGACCAGCGTGGCGTTGACGGTGAGGATGTCGCCGAGCATCTGCCGGAAGCCGTTCACCCGCTCCACCACGGTCGTGGCGTGGTCGGCCACGTCCCGCAGATAGCGCTGCAGTTCCTCGTCGGTGCGGTACTTCTGGAAGCCCGCCTGAAGCCCGTTCATGATCGTCAGGAGTGGCCGGGTGGCGCGCTGGAAGTCGACGACCTCGCGCGACAGCTCGTAGATCCGGCGGGACACCTTCGGGTCGCCGCCGAACACCTCGGTCTCGATCTCGTCGATGTCGTGCTGGAGACCGGCGACGACGGGCGCGTATCCGTCGACCACCGCGTCCAGGATCGCGTAGAGCACGGCCTCGGGGCCGAGTGCCAGCAGCTCCGGATCGCCCTCCAGGCGGTGGCGGACGTCCGCGAGGTCCGGGGCCTGGCTGTGCCGTACGGTCAGCACGAACTCCGGGCCGACGAAGATGTGGATCTCCCCGAAGTCCACCTCCTCGACCTCGTCCATGTAGCGGGCCGAGCGCAGCACCACGAAGAGCGTCTTGCCGTACCGCTCCAGCTTGGGGCGCTGATGGGCCACGATGGCGTCCTCGACGGCCAGCTCGTGCAGTCCGAACTGCTCCGCGGCTTCCCACAGCTGCGCGGGCGACGGGCGGAACAGTCCGATCCAGGCCATGGTGCCCGGCTCACCCGGAAGCCGGTCGTAGATCTCGGCCAGCGAGGAGGGCGTCTCCACCCGCTGCCCGTCGCGGTAGATCGCGGCGTCCACGACGCTGCGTTCCAGCGGTACGGGCTCCTGGGGGCCGTGCTCCGTCCATGGATCCATCGAGTGCTCGGGGGCCGGGTCGGTCTGCTGCCCGGTCCCGTGAGCGGGCGGGCGGAGCGGCCATCTGCCCGCCCGTGCCGCGCGTGCACGCCAGTCGGACATCACCTGCACCTCGCTACTTCAGCGCCAGCACGATGACGGCGCCGACGACTCCGGCGACCAGGGCGAATCCCGCCGGGAGCCAGCCGCCGTCCCGCCATGGGAAGCGGGCGTCGAGCGAGAGGCGGCGCGGGCCCACGGCAGCGATGGTGAGCGCGCCGACGGCCAGGGTCATCGGGTACGAGAAGGCGGGGCCGGCGGCGGACCACAGCGCGATGGCGGGAGCCACCGACATCGCGTTGATCATGACGCCGACCGCGGCCGCCGCGGCGAGCGGGGTCAGGAAACCCACGGCCAGTCCCAGGCCGCCGAGGAACTCGGAGATCCCGGCCAGCGCGGCGAAGAAGATGCCGGGGTCGTAGCCGATCTGGTCGAATCCCTTGGCCGTGGCGTCCAGGCCCGGCCCGCCGAACCAGCCGAAGAGTTTCTGGGCGCCGTGGCCTGCCAGGATCACGCCGACGGTGAGCCGGAGCAGGAGCATCCCGACGTCGGTGGCGCTCAGCGCCGCCGGTGCGGCGCCCGTGCCGGGGCCGCCGGAGTGACGGGCACGCTCGGTGGGGGGTTTCATGGTGGTGTCACCTCCTGAGCCGGGACCGCGGGTCCCGGCGATCGTGCTCCGGCGGTCGTGCGCCAGGTGTCGGAGCCTCACCACCGATACTGCCCCCCTCGACGGAAGTGGGCCAAGTTCACGACGTGCACACGCGGTCACCGTGTGCCGGACGCCGGGCGGTCACCTCCCGCTTCCACGCTCACCGGGAAGTCGTCATGTTCCCGACATGGAGGAGTGCTCTGTGAGCAGGCCCCATCCCGCCCGGGCGGTCACCGTCGCCCTGGGCCTGGTTCTCGTGGCGTCCGGTGCGGCCATGCCGGCCGTGGCGGGTACCCCCGCTCCACTGCCGGCCGTCACCCCCCGGGCCGAGGCGCCCACGCTGTACGACGACGAGGCGGGCGGCAACGCCAACGCGGACGACCCCGCGATCTGGCGCAACACCGCCGACCCGGGCCGCAGCCTGGTGATCGCGACGGCCAAGGAAGGCGGACTGCGCGTCTACGACCTCGACGCCCGCCAGGTGCAGTCGATCCCGGCGCCCCCGTCCGCCCGTCCGGGTGACGCGCCCGGTCGCTTCAACAACGTGGATCTGGTGCACCGGCTGCGGCTTCCGTCCGGACGGGCGGACATCGCCGTGACCACCGACCGCGGCCACGACCGCCTGCGCTTCCACCGCATCGACCGCGGGCGCCCCGGCGGGCCGCTCACCGACATCACCGACCCCGCCGCGCCCCCAGTCTTCTCAGCCGGTCAGGACGAGATCAACGAGCAGCGGACCGCCTACGGCCTGGCCACCTGGACCGACCCGGCGAGCGGCCGCGCGTACGCCCTGGTCAGCCGCCGCAACCGCACCGGCCTCGCCCTGCTGGAGCTGCGTCCCACGGCCGCCGGCACGGTCACGTACCGCACGGTCCGCACCCTGGACCTCCCGGCCTCCTTCCGGCTGCCGAACGGCACCACGTGGGCGCCGTGCGGCGAACCCGGCGAGCAGGCCCAGGTCGAGGGCATGGTCGTCGACCCGGCCAACGGCATGCTCTACGCGGGTCAGGAGGACGTCGGTATCTGGCGCGTACGGGCCGATCTCACCGGCACGCCGAAGCTCGTCGACAAGGTGCGTGAGTACGGCGTCCCGGGTGTCTACGACGAGGCGACCGAGGAGTGCGTCCCCGGCGCCGACCCGGGCTTCGGCGGCGCGCGCCTGTCGGCCGACGTCGAGGGGCTGACCCTGCTCACCGAGCCCGAGGGCGACGGCTACCTCCTGGCCTCCAGCCAGGGCGACGACACCTTCGCCGTGTACGACCGCGACCCGCGCGACGGCAACGACTACGAGGGCGGCTTCCGCGTCACCGCCGCCTCGGCCGCCCTCGACGGCTCCGAGGAGTCCGACGGCGCGGCCGTGCTCAACGCGCCCCTCGGCGCGAAGTACCCGAAGGGGCTGCTCGTCGTCCAGGACGGGCACGACACCCCGGGCGACGGCGACCGTGAGGCCACGGGCTTCAAGTTCGTCGACCTCGGCGAGGTCGTGAAGCGCATCGACGACTGACGTCACGACGGCCGTCCGTGACGGTACGGCGAGGGCGCCCCGGCCGGTGGGCCGGGGCGCCCGTTCCGTACCGCTAGCGCGCCACGAACTGCGTGAGGATGGCCTGCACCTCGTAGATGTCGACGCCCTTGGTGAAGGTCTTCTGGATCGGCGCGGGGCTGCCCGAGATCCAGATCTTGAGCTCCGCGTCCATGTCGAACGTGCCCGCGGTCTCCACCGCGAAGTGCGTGATGCTCCGGTACGGCACCGAGTGGTACTCCACCTTCTTGCCGGTGATCCCCTGCTTGTCCACGAGGATGAGCCGGCGGTCGGTGAACAGGATGGTGTCGCGGATCAGCAGGAACGCGGCGTGCACCTGCTCCCCCTGCCCCAGCAGCCGCGAGAAGTCCTGCTGTGCCTTTGCCGGATCGACGGTGTGCGCGTTTCCGAACAGTGCCATGAGAGGCCCCCCACTCATTGAAGTTGCACGATCTTCGCACTGTAGTACGGAAGGTCAGGTAGGGGGCGTACGGGTCACCGTTCGGCCCGCCGTGGCCGCGGCCCGCGCGAAGGCCACGGCGTCCACGACGGCCGCACCGCCCACGTCGTTGTTGAAGTACACGTGCACGTCGGCCTCGTCGGGCCAGGCCTCGGCGATGCGCCCGACCCAGGACGTCAGGGCCTGGCGGCCGTAGCGCGGCGGGGGCTGGGCGAGGCCCCCGTGGAAGCGCACGTATCCCCAGGGCGCGGTACGCCAGAGCGGTGCCACGGGACGCGACCCCCGGTCCGCCCAGCACAGCGCGCTGCCGTGCCGTTCGAGCACCGAACGCAACTCCCGCTCGGCGTCCCACCAGGAGGGGTGGCGCAGCTCGACGGCGACCCGGACGCGGCCGGGGAAGCAGCGGAGGCATGCGTCCAGAGCGGCGGTGTCCTCGCGGAAGTTCGGCGGCAGTTGCAGCAGGACGGGTCCCAGGCGGCCGCCGAGGCCCTCGGCCCGGTCCATCAGCCGGCCCACCGGCTCCTCGGGGTCGTGCAGCCGTTTCAGATGCGTCAGATAGCGGCTGGCCTTGACCGCCATGACGAATCCGTCCGGCGTGCGCTCCCGCCAGGAGGCGAAGACCTCCCTGGTGGGGAGCCGGTAGAAGGCGTTGTTGTTCTCCACCGTGGCGAACCGGTGTGCGTACTCCTCCAGCCACAGCCGTTGCGGCTGCCGGGGCGGATAGAGAACGCCGCGCCAGTCCTTGTACTGCCACCCCGAGGTTCCGACGAGCAAGGGCATGGCCGGATCCGTGCCCGGGGGGCGACGGGACGTACCGCGGTGGCGGTCCGGTGGCACCCGTACGCGGCGCCGCCGGATCTCAGGGCGCCGTGAAGAGCGTGGGGAACCGGGGCGCGAGCCAGGGCTTGCGGCCCCAGGCCAGAATCCGGCCGGAGGCGATCGCGCCCCACGGCTCGCGGCGGCCGAGCGCCATGAGCAGGAACGTGACCGGCTCGATGAGGATGGTGCAGTCCGGGCGGCCGGGCGGCGTACCCACGGTCGGCGTACCGACCGTCGGCGTCCCTACGGTCGGTGTGCCGTCGGCGAAGGCGACGCCGAACGCGGCGCCGCCCCGGAGCCTGATCGTGTAACGGGCCGTCAGTCCGGCGGCGGCCGGGGCGCTGACGACGCGTGGCATGGCCGTGGTCATGAAGGGCAGGGTCAGCTCGACCCTGCCGCGGTCGATCATGTGCGGCCGGCGCAGCGCGCGGGCCAGGTCGTAGCCGTGGCCGAGCATGTGCGTGAGCAGGTACGAACCGAGCGTCGCGTGATCCATGGGGCCCAGCGGGGTGCTGAGCGTTCCCCGCGCCGTGGTCCCGTTCACCGCGTCGAGGAACGCGCCGGCCCGATCCGTGATCATCTGCGCCAGCGGGCCGGCCCCGCGCTCCCCGAACTCGGCGAGCACCCGCTCGTTCGCGGCGGCCAGGCTCTGCGCGGTGCCGTCTCCGTGGGGGCGCTCGATCCCGGCAGCGAGGTCGGCCATCAGCGCGTTGGCCTGCGCCAGATGAGCCGCCGCCTCACCCAGGGTCCAGCGCGACCCGGGCACCGGGACACCCGTGTCGGCGCTCCCGTGCAGCAGCGCGGCGATCTCCTCGGCCGTGTCGCGTATCGCGTCACCGAGACCTTCGGGCAGAGTGCCCTCTGTCTCCTGCCTCTCCTGCCCTGCGGCCGCTGTCATGTCGCTCCCTGCTCGTCCTCGGGTCCGCGGTACCCAACCAGGTGGCGGGAGGCCGTGGCAAGAGCGAAGCGACGAGGAGTGTGATCGGCCGTGCCCCACGACGAGGAACGGATCAGGACCCTGATCGAGGACTGGGCCGCCGCGGTGCACGCGGCCGAGCTCGAAGGCGTCCTGGCGCACCACTCCGACGACATCGTGATGTTCGACGTGCCGCCGCCCTTCGAAGGCGTCCGCGGCATCGACGCCTACCGCGCGTCATGGCCGCCGTTCTTCGCGTGGCAGCGGCAGGGCGCCTCGTTCGAGATCGTGTCGCTGGACATCACCGCCGGCGACGACGTCGCCTACGCCCACGCCCTGCTGCGCTGCGGTACCCCTCGGGAACTCGCGGAACAGCCGGACCTGCGCCTGCGGCTCACGCTCGGCCTGCGCAAGGAGCGGGGCGGCTGGGTCGTCGCGCACGAGCACCACTCGTTCCCCGACACCTCCGTCGGGACGTGAGTCGTCTCTGACGAACGACGAACGACGAACAGCGGATCCCGGAACGGGAAGCCGCTCCGTACGCCGTCACGGGGGATGCCACTCCGCCAGGACGATCGTGGCGTCGTCGTCCAGGCGCCCGTGCTGGTGCTCGAGGATCGTGTGGATCAGACGGCGCAGCGCCTCGGGCGACTTCTCGCCCGCCGCCGTCGCGCGCACGATGTGGTCGGCCAGACGCTGCTCCCCGAAGTAGTCGCCGTCCGGCGAGTGGGCCTCGGTGACACCGTCGGTGTGGATCAGCACCCGGTCGCCCGGCTCCAGATGCGCGGTGTGCACGGTGCGCGGGGCGTCCGCGTGCGCGGGCCCGAGGCCCAGCGGCAGCTCGGACTCCCGCTGGAGGGCGCCGGCGATGACGTGCTGACCCCGGATCAGCAGGGGCGGCGGGTGCCCGCAGTTGATCCACGTGAACACGCCCCCGTCCAGATCGAGATCGGCGAAGACGGCGGTCAGCAGCCGGTCCGGGATCCACCGGCCGAGCGCCTCGTCGACCGTGACCGCGATGCCGTCCAGCGACTGCCCGGCCCGGCGGGCACAGCGGCAGCCGGCCATGGCGACGGCGGACGCCAGCCCCGAGGCCAGGTCGTGGCCCATGGCGTCGACCACGGACAGATGGAGACGGCCGTCCATGAGGCTGTGGTCGAAGGCGTCCCCGCCGATCTCGTACGCGGGCTCCAGCACCGCGCTGGACGTCACCCGGCCGGTGCCCAGCGTGCGGGGCGGCAGGAACGCCCACACCATCTCGGCGGCCAGGCTCATCGGGCGGCTGCGCACGGTCTGCAGGATGGCGTCGCTGTACTCCGTCCTGGAGACCACGACGAGGGCACTGAGATCGGCCAGGGCCTTACAGCGCTCCAGAAGGGCCGGGTCCAGGGAGTCGGAGACGATCTCCAGGACACCGATGCGCTCGATGCCGTCGACGAGGGGCAGCCACACCTTCAGCGCCCCCTCCGACTGGCTGAGCCGCATCGACACCGTCCGGTACGCCCATCCGGCCAGGGTCCCGTCCACGGCCAGGGCGCCGTCCTCCGGTTCGTGGTGCCGGTCGTCCCGCTCGTCCGTCCGGCCCGGCGGTATCAGCGGTACGAGCCGGTGCTGCTGGATGTCCGAGAGGAGGATCCGGGCACTGCGCAGGCCCAGCGCCGCCGCGGCCCGTTCGACGAGCACCGGCAGCTGACCCGGTTCGGTCTGATGGGACTCCTCCAGGATCCTGGCCAGCAGCGACCCGTACTCGGCATCCTTCACCACCCACCACCGCCCTGCGTGCGGCCTGCCGCCGTGCGCGGTACAACGACCGGCCTGCGCGGCCGGCTCTCGCTTTCTCAGTATGCGGCCGCCCGGCGGCCCGCACGCGCCGGGCTTCCCGCCACGGTGGCCGGGCCGCGCTCACGTGGCGGACGGCCGTACGTCGACTGATGTTCGCCTCGGCGTCACCCGTCTCCCCGAAACATTGACGAGCATCTGTGCCAGCGGACGTGGTGAAGGGAATGACGGTGCAGCGCAGAGGCAGCAGAGGTACGAGACGCACACGACGCGTCAACCGTTGGACCCGGTGGACCGGCCCGGTCGTGGCCATGGTCACGGGCGCGCTGCTGCTGACCGCGTGCGGAGGGGAAGAGCCGCAGGACGACAAGCCCGAGCCCAAGCCCGTCGCGATGAACATCGACTGCGCCGCCGCCGGCATGGTGCAGGGCTCCGGATCGACCGCCCAGCAGAACGCGATGAAGCGCTGGATCGACCAGTACCAGCGGGCGTGCCCCGGAGTGCGGATCGCCTACAACCCGATCGGATCCGGCGCCGGTGTCGCGCAGTTCCTGCGGGGAGCCACCGCCTTCGGCGGAACGGACAGTGCCCTGGGCGAGCAGGACGTCGAGATCTCCCGGACGTTCTGTCCCGGCGGGCGGGCCATCGACCTGCCGATGGTCGGTGGCCCCGTGGCCGTCGGCTACAGCCTTTCCGGCATCAACGACCTGGTCCTCGACGCGCCCACCCTCGCCAAGATCTTCGACACGCGCATCACCATGTGGAACCACCGCGACATCCAGCGCCTCAACCCCGGGATCAAGCTGCCCGATCTGGCGATCACCGCGGTGCACCGCTCGGACGACTCGGGCACGACGCAGAACCTGAACGCCTATCTGTCGGGTGCGGCGGCCGACGAGTGGCCGTACGAGGCGAAGAAGGCGTGGCAGGCCAAGGGCGGTCACTCGGCGTCCGGTTCGGACGGTGTCTCGTCGGCCGTGGCGGGGACGCAGGGTTCGATCGGCTACTTCGAGCTGTCCTTCGCGGCCACCCAGAAGATCGACACGGTCCGGATCGCGACCGGCGCGTCCGAGCCCGTCGAGCCCAGCGCCGAGAGCGCCTCGCGCGGCATCGCCCAGGCCAAGGACGTCGGCAAGGGCAACGACATGAAGCTGAAGTTCAACTACAGGACGTCCGCCGACGGCGCGTACCCGATCGTCCTCGTGACGTACGAGGTCGTGTGCGACACGGGAAACCAGCCGTCGAGCCTGAGGGCGCTGAAGTCGTTCCTGACGTACACCGCCGGCGAGGAGGGGCAGAAGCTGCTGCCCTCGATCCACTACGCGCCGCTGCCGGACGGCGTGGCCGCCAAGGTGCGGAAGGTCATCGCCGCCCTGTCCTGAGGGCGCTCAGCCGAACCTGCCCGAGATGTAGTCCTCGGTGCGCTGGTCGGACGGGTTGCTGAAGAGGTTGCCCGTCTCGTCGTACTCGACCAGACGCCCGTGCCGTACGCCGTTCTTGTCGACGTCGGCGGAGAAGAAGGCGGTGCGCTCGGACACCCGGGCCGCCTGCTGCATGTTGTGCGTGACCACGATGATCGTGAACTCCTGGGCCAGGTTCTCCATCAGGTCCTCGATCTTCGCGGTGGCGATCGGGTCGAGGGACGAGCACGGCTCGTCCATGAGGATCACCTCGGGCTTGACCGCGATGGTGCGCGCGATGCACAGGCGTTGCTGCTGGCCGCCGGAGAGGGCGAGCGCGGAGGCCTTGAGCTTGTCCTTGACCTCGTCCCACAGGGCGGCGTGGGTGAGGGTCTCCTCGACCAGGTCGTCGATGTCGCCCTTGAAGCCGCCCACCCGGGGGCCGTAGGCGATGTTGTCGTAGATGGACTTCGGGAACGGGTTGGGCTTCTGGAAGACCATGCCGATGCGCCGGCGGACCTCGATGGGGTCGACGTCGCGGCCGTAGAGGTCTTCGTTGTGGTAGCGGATCTTGCCGACCACCCGGGCGTCGGGCAGCAGGTCGTTCATCCGGTTGAAGCAGCGCAGCACGGTGGACTTGCCGCAGCCCGAGGGGCCGATCATCGCCGTGATCTGGCGGGCCCCGATGTTCATGTTGACGTCGCGCACGGCCTCGTGGTCGCCGTAGAAGACGGACAGGCTGCCGACCTCGAAGACCGGGCCGGCCAGCGGCGGCGCGGCGTCGCGGTGGGCGACGTCCGGCGGCCGGGTGCCGCCGGAGGCGTGGCTGGGGGGAGGGGTCATCGCGTTCTCCACCTCGGGGACCTCGGGGTCGGTAGCGGTGCCACGGCGCTCACCAGTGGCGGGAGAAGTGGTTGCGCAGCCAGATCGCGAGCGAGTTCATGGCCAGCAGGATCACCAGCAGGATGACGATCGCCGCGGAGGCGAGCGCGGTGAACTCGGCGCGGGACTGGCTGATCCAGTTGAAGATCTGGATCGGCAGGACGGTGAACTGGCTGTGCACCCCGGTCGGGTTGAACGTGATGAACGTCAGCCCGC
This sequence comes from Streptomyces sp. NBC_00259, assembly GCF_036181745.1. Lineage (NCBI taxonomy): Bacteria > Bacillati > Actinomycetota > Actinomycetes > Kitasatosporales > Streptomycetaceae > Streptomyces > Streptomyces sp. NBC_00259. The sequence continues at coordinate 4,140,742 of NZ_CP108080.1, forward strand.
CGAGCAGCAGCAACGGCGCGGCCTCCCCGATGGCGCGGGACAGCGCGAGGATCGACCCGGTGGCCATGCCGGGCACGGCCGCCGGGAGCACCTGGCGCCATACGGTCTGCCACCGGGTGGCGCCGAGGGCGAGGGAAGCCTGCCGGATGGACTGCGGAACGGCCCGGATCGCCTCGCGGGACGAGATGATCACGATGGGCAGCACCAGCAGGGACAGCGTGAGCGACGCGGTCAGCACGGTCTGGCCGAAGCCCAGGCCGCGGGAGATCACGCCCAGGCCGAGGATGCCGTAGACGATCGAGGGGACCGCTGCCAGGTTCTGGATGTTGATCTCGATGGCCCGGTTCCACCAGCGGTCGCGGTCGGCGTACTCCTCCAGGTAGATCGCGGTGAGGACGCCGGTGGGCAGACAGTAGAGCGCCGTGAAGGCGATGACCCAGATCGTGCCCGTGATCGCCGACTGGGCGCCGGCGTTCGAGGGGTCGATGATGTCGGGGAAGTTGGTCCACAGCTTCGGGGTGAGCCGGGACCAGCCTTCGACGACCACGTAGGTGAGCAGACCGACGAGGAAGACGACCCCGATGGCCAGCGAGGCCCACAGGCCGGCCCGGAAGAGCCGCTCCCGCAGGGGCGTGCCGCGGCCCTTGAGCCGGGGGGCGCCGGGCGTGGCCGTCGGGAGGGCGGTGCCGGTGGTCATTCGTACACCTCCCGGTATCTGCGCACCAGACGGATGCTGATCAGGTTCATCACCAGCGTGATGGCGAAGAGCAGCAGGCCCACCGCGAAGATCGTCTGGTAGCCGGTGGAGCCGGTGGGCAGATCGCCGATACCGGCCGCGGCGATGAACGCGGTCATCGTCTGCATGCCTTCGAGGGGGTTGAAGGTCAGGTTCGGCCGGCCGCCGGCCGCGATGGCCACGATCATCGTCTCGCCGATCGCGCGGGAGATGCCGAGCACGATGGCGGCGACGATGCCGGACAGCGCGGCGGGGAACACGACCTTGGTGGAGACCTGCATGCGCGAGGAGCCGAGGGCGTACGCACCGTCGCGCAGGGAGCGGGGCACCGCGGTCATGGAGTCCTCGGCGAGCGAGGCGATCGTCGGGATGATCATGATGCCCATGACGAAGCCCGCCGAGAGGGCGTTGAAGACCTGCGGGGGGTCGTTGCCGGGCCAGATCTGCTGGAGGAACGGCGTGATGGCCTTGAGGGCGAAGAATCCGTAGACCACCGTCGGGATGCCGGCGAGGACCTCCAGCACGGGCTTGAAGACGCTGCGTGCCCGGCGGCTCGCGTACTCGCTCAGATACACGGCCGCCCCCAGGCCGAGCGGGACCGCCACCAACAGAGCGATGCATGTGACCACCAGCGTGGCCGTCACCAGCGGGATGACACCGAAGTGCGGTGGCTCGAACAGCGGTGACCAGTCGGTTCCGGTGATGAACTCCCCGAAGCTCACCTTGCCGAAGAACGCGACGACCGGCGGGATCAGCGCGATGACGATGCCGACCGTGGTCAGCAGCGAGACCAGCGAGGCGATCACCAGGAGGGCCTTGACGGCCTTCTCCCCGTAGCGGGGCTGGGACCGCCTCAGGAAGCCGGGGCTTCCCGGTGCGGCTCGCTTCCGAGGCGCCGGGGAACTCATGGCTTGTGCTGCTCGCGCAGTCTCTGGAGGGCCTTGTCCAGCTCGGCCTCCTGCTGGGCGTTGAGCGGGACGAACTGGGCGGCCTCGGCGATGTCGGCGTTGTTCTCGACGTAGTACTCGACGAACGCCTCGACTTCCCTCCGGTCGAGCGCGGCGGCGTTCGGGTAGATGAACAGCGGACGCGACAGGGGCTTGTACGTGCCGTTCTGGACGGTGGTCCGGCTGGGCGCGACGCAGCCGTCGCCGCCGTCGATCTTCAGGACCTTCAGCTTGTCCTGGTTCTCCTCGTAGTACGACAGACCGAAGTAGCCCATGCCGCCCTTGGAGCCGGCGACGCCCTGGACGGTGACGTTGTCGTCCTCGCTGGGTGTGTAGTCGGTGCGGGAGCGGCCCTCTTCACCGTTGACGGCCTGGGTGAAGTAGTCGAAGGTGCCCGAGTCGGTGCCGGCGCCGAACAGCTCCAGCTCGACGTCGGGGAAGGCGGGGTCGACCTGGTTCCAGTTGGTGACCTCGGAGCCGGGCTCCCAGATCTTCCTCAGCTGCTCGACGGTCAGGCACTCGGCGAAGTCGTTGTCCTTGTCGACCACCACGGACAGGCCGTCGTTGGCGACCTGGAACTCCTCGAACCTCACGCCGTTCCTGTCGCAGCGGGCCTTCTCCTCGGGCTGTATCGGGCGTGAGGCGTCGGAGATCTCCGTCTCGCCGTTGCAGAACTTCTCGAAGCCGCCGCCCGTCCCGGAGGTGCCGACCGTGACCCGGACGCCGGGATTCTGCTGCTGGAAGAGCTGGGCCGCCGCCGTGGAGAGCGGGGCCACCGTGCTGGAGCCGTCCACCCTGATCGTGCCGGAGAGCTTGTCGCCGCCGCCCTGGGAGCCCGCGTCCGCACCGCCGCACCCGCCGGCGGCCAGCACGACGGCCGCCGCCAGGGCCGCGGGGGCGATGGCCCGGCGCGGTGAGGGGAGGATGTTCACGTCAACTCTCGATCCTCATGTGCGCACTCGCCTCATAGATTGACAAAGTACCCCATAAGGTCATCGGGAGTGGTGCGGCCGCCGGGCGTTCGGCCGCCGGAGTGATCATCGACGGCGGCCCCGTGCCGCCGCTGGTGTCGCCGCCCGTGCCGCCGAACCGTTCGCCGCGGCGGCCCGCCCGGCGCGACGGGCGGCGCCGCACCGGCTCACGACTGGTCGGCGGCGCGGTCCAGGTGCGGCAGGTGATGGCCCAGGCGCTCCCGCTTGGCCCGCAGATAGAAGATGTTCTCCTCGCGCGGCTGCGTCAGCAGCGGAACCTGTTCGGTGACCTTGATGCCGTGCTGCTGCAGCGCCTCACGCTTGCGCGGATTGTTCGACATCAGCCGCACGGACCGCACACCCAGGTCGTGCAGGATGTCCGCCGCCACCCCGTAGTCGCGGGCGTCGACCGGCAACCCGAGCGCGAGGTTGGCCTCCACGGTGTCCAGCCCCTCCGCCTGCAGCTGCATCGCCCGGAGCTTGGCCAGCAGGCCGATCCCCCGGCCCTCGTGGCCCTGGAGGTAGACGAGGACGCCGCGTCCCTCGCTCACGATGGCCCGCAGCGCGGCGGACAGCTGGTCCCCGCACTCGCAGTGCCGGGAGCCGAAAGCGTCCCCGGTCAGGCACTCCGAATGCAGGCGGGTAAGCGCGTCGTCACCCTCGATGTCGCCGTACACCAACGCTATTTGTTCGTCACCGCGAATGCGATCCAGGTAGCCGATGGCAAGGAAAACACCGTATTTGGTGGAGAGTTGGACAGTTGCCATGCGTTCGGTGTCTTTTGAACTCACGCCTACGCGGAGCGTGCCATCGCTGTCTGTCATGACCGGATCCTATCGGGTAGCCTCTGGTGGGGAACTCGGAATCGGTGAGGAGATCTCAACCGGTGTGTTGATTCAGCCGGTTAGGACCGGCCGTATCTCGTGGAACGAATAAAGAGCGAAGAAGGAAAGGGGCGGGAACATGAGCGGCCCGCATGTGCGACCGCCGGAGCCGGGACTGCTGCCGTGGGACACGACGGCGGACGCCGGTTCGCGGCGTGCCGATGTCGCCGTCCTGCCCATCGGCAGTTTCGAGCAACACGGTCCCTACCTCCCTCTGTTGACGGATACGGTCATCGCCTGCGCGATCGCCAGGGAGGTCGCCGCCGCGTACCCGGTCCTGCGACTGCCCCCGGTGACGATGTCCTGCTCGCACGAGCACGCGGCCTGGCCGGGCACCGTCAGCATTTCCGCCACGACGCTCCATGCTGTCGTACGGGACATCGCCGAATCCCTTCGCCGCTCCGGAATCGGCAATCTGATTCTGATCAACGGACATGGTGGAAACTACGTGCTGCGCAACGTGGTTCAGGAATCCGCCGGCAGCGGCACCCGAATGGCGCTCTTTCCCGGTTCGGCCGACTGGAGTGCGGCGCGGGACCGGGCCGGTGTACGGACGCCGTCGCACAGCGATATGCATGCGGGTGAAGTGGAGACGTCGATCCTGCTGCACGAGCAGCCGGAACTCGTTCGCCCCGGACATATGACCTCCGATTTCCTCGCCGACGACCGGGAGCATTTGCTCACCCTCGGTCTGCGGGCCTACACGGAGACCGGCGTGGTCGGCCGTCCGTCCCTGGCATCGGCCGAGAAGGGTAAGGAATTGCTGGCAGGACTCGTGGATTCCTTCGCCGGGTATTTCTCGCTCATGGTTCCGGCGGACTCCTCGGGCGCGTTCGCGGCGGAGCCTGCCGCCGCGGCCGACTCCCCGGCTCCCGCCCGGCAGGTGACCCGATGACCGGCCGTGCCGCCGGGCACGGTGCCGGCGCCGGACCGCTGGACGCGCCGGGCGCCTGGGAGCAGTTGCTCGGCATACGGTCCCAGGAGCGGGCCGACGCCGCCGGACTGCACCGCGACGCGGACGGCAGGCACGTGTGGCGGAACGCCTCCCCCGAGGCGGACGTCCTCGCCGACCGCTATCTGTCGCTGTGCCTGGCCGGCCCCCGCTTCACCTTCGCCCAGCTGGGCCAGAGCCTGGACGGCTTCATCGCGACCCGGAAGGGCGACGCCGACTACGTCACGGGAGCCGAGGACCGCGAGCATCTGCACCGGCTGCGCGCGCTCGCCGACGCGGTGGTCGTCGGTGCCGGTACCGCCGTCGCGGACGATCCCCGGCTGACGGTGCGCGCCTGTACCGGCCCCAACCCGGTGCGCGTCGTCCTCGACCCGCACGGCCGGGTGCCGCTGCGGCGGCAGGTGTTCACCGACGGCGCGGCCCCCACCCTGTGGGTGGTGGGCGCCGACTGCGAGCGCGGGCAGGCCGGTCCGGACGCCGAGCGGATGCCCGGAGTCGACGTACTGACCCTCCCCGACAGGGCCGCGTTCGCCCCCGGCCGCCTGGTGCACGAGCTCGCGCGGCGCGGCCTCGGCCGGGTGCTGGTCGAGGGCGGCGGCGTCACCGTGTCGCGTTTCCTCCACGAGGGCGCGCTGGACCGGCTCTACGTCACCGTCGCACCGGTCCTGATCGGCGACGGCGTCCCGGGACTGGGCTTCCCCGGCCCCGAACTGATGCGGGACGCGCTCCGTCCGCCGACGCGCCGCGCCTTCCTCGGCGAGGACACCCTCTTCGAGTTCGATCTGCGGACGCCGCATCCCGGCGAACCACTGGACGGCGAGAACCCCGATGCCGGGCAGGCTCGCGGCGAAGGCCAGTAGCCCGTACACGACGGCGGTCGTCAGCCCCTGGGCCGCGCCCAGGCCCGCGGCTCCGAAGGCCCAGGCGGTGACGCCCTCCCTGGGCCCCCAGCCGCCGACGTTCAGCGGCAGCGCCATGGCCAGCAGTGCCAGCAGCATCAGGGGCAGCAGGTCGGCCGCGGGCGCCGTCGATCCGGCGGCCCTGGCGGCGAGGAGGAACATGGCGAGATGGCCGGCGAGTACCGCCACGGACGAGACCAGCACCCCCGGCCAGCTGCGCCGGCCGAGCAGCCCGAGCCGTGCCTCGGTCAGCGTGGTGCGGACCGCCCGGCGCCAGCGCGAGGTGTCCCGCCTCCCGCGGAGGCGGACGACGGCCGCGGCCGCCGCGCCGCACAGCACGGTGAGGACCGCCGCGGTGGCCGGTGTCGTGACGAGGTGCCGAGCGAAGCGGCCGGCCTCCACCAGGGGCCGGGACGGGTGCGCGACGAGCAGCGCCACGCCGGCCGCGACGAGGACCCCCTGGCCCGCGATCCGTTCGAGCAGGACCGCGCGGACGCCCCGGCCCACGGCACCGGTGCTCCGGCCGTGCCGAACGGCACGGTGCACATCGCCGAGGACGCCGCCGGGCAGCGCCGCGTTCAGGAACAGGGCACGGTAGTAGTCCGCGACGGCCCGGCCCAGCGGCAGCCGCATGCTCAGGGCCCGTGACACCAGGCACCAGCGCCAGGCGCTGAGCACGGTGGTGAACAGACCGAGCCCGAGGGCCGCCAGGAGCGTGGGGCCGTCGATGCCGTGCAGGCCGTCCAGGAAGGCGCCGGTGCCCTGCCACCACAGCATCGCCGCGAGGATGGCCGCCCCGGCCAGCATGCCGAGCCGCGCGCGCAGCGCCCGTACGGCCCGGACCGCGCCGTCCGCCCGGATCACGAGGCGCCGCCCGCCGGCCGGGGCAGGGCCAGCACATCGCTGTGGTGCAGCGTGACCCGCAACTCGCCCGCCTCGCACTGCTCCAGACGGCGTCGCAGGTACGCGTCGGCGCGCGACGCGAGGTCGGGCCGGTGCTCGACGGCGGCGCCGACCCAGCCCCGGAGCCACTCCGCCGTCAGCGGCGCCGTTCCGGGCCCCAGCCGCCACGGGCTCGCCTGCACCTGTACGGTCATGCCGCGCCGCGCGAAGGCCACGGAGGCCGCCGCGACGGCGTCGGGTCCGAGGAGCCGGCGGCCCTGGTCCACCCGGCGCTGGTGTGCGTTGAACGCGTCGGCGATCTCGGCGTCCATCGGGTGCGCCGGGGCGAGATCGACCCGTCCCACCACGGACAGCGCCAGCAGGGCCGGGCAGCCGGCCCCGGCGCAGGCCGCGACGAGACCGTCCAGCTCCTCGCGGGTGAGCAGGTCCAGCAGGGCGGAGGCCGTCACCAGCGACGTGCCGGCGAGACCCTCCGCGGTCAGCCGGGCGACGTCACCGCGGTCCGTCGACACGGTCACGGGGCTGCCGTCGTCGGCCGTACGGGGCAGCCGTGTCGCGGCGAGTTCGAGCAGCGCCGGGTCGTGGTCGTGCAGGATCCAGTGCTGAGGGCCGGGCAGCCGGGGAGCGAGCCAGCGCCCCATGGAACCGGTGCCGCAGCCGAGGTCGCGGATCACCAGCGTCGCGTCCTCGTCCGGCAGCCGCGAAGCGTCCGCGGGAACCCGCAGACCGTGCCGCAGCGGATCGAGGAGCTCGGCGGCGCGGGCGGCGGCGTCGGCGGCCTCCCGCAGCGCCAGCCATTCGGGGGCGAAACGGGTGACATCGGTCGCGCTCACACGGCCTCCAGGGGGTTCAGCCGGACTTGTTCCAGCGCCTTGGCCAGGCTCCGCGCCGTCGTCTCCCAGCCGGCCAGGGCTGTGCGCCGCCGGCGCGCGGCCGCTTTCGAACGGCGGCGTTCGCCGGGCTCGGCGAGCCAGTGACGCAGTGCCGCCACGAGGGCCTGCGGGTCCTGCGGCGGTACGAGGACGCCCGGCACGCTGCCGTCGGGTGTCCGCCCGACCGCTTCCGGGAGTCCGCCGACGGCCGTCGCGAGTACGGGAACGCCCCGCGCGAGCGCCTCGGTCGCGACCATGCCGTACGTCTCGTTGTGCGAGGCGAGCACGAGGAGGTCGGCGGCGGCGTAGCTCGCGTTCAGCTCGGGGCCGGTCCGGGGGCCGGCGAGGTGCACCCGGTCGCCGAGGCCGTGTTCCTCGACCAGCTCCCGCAACCGGGCGACGTAGTCGGGGGCTTGGCCCAGGCTGCCGACGAGGACGCAGCTCCACGGCAGGCCGGCGACGGCCGCCAGGGCCTCCACCAGTTCGTGCTGTCCCTTGCGCGGGGTCACCGAGGCGACGCACAGCAGACGTGGGGCGGCGCTGTCCGTGTCGTCGTACGCGGCACCGGCCGGATCGCCGTTCGCGATGCTGTTCGCGGTGCTGTTCGCGGTGCTGTTCGCCAGGGGCGCGACATCGGCTCCCGGGGCGGCGACATGGACCCGGCCGGGGGCGAGCCCGTGGAGCTCCACGAGCCGGCGCGCCGCCCATTCGCTGGTCGCCACGACCGCCGCAGCGGCCCGCAGCGTCCTGCGTTCCCCGGCCTCCAGCGCCGCGGCCGCCTCCGGGGCGAGCCCGGTCTCGTCGCCCAGCGGCAGATGCACCAGCACCGTCAGGCGCAGCCGTTCGGCCTCGGGGACGACGATGTCGGGCGCCGCGCAGGCGACCAGTCCGTCGAGAAGGACGAGGCTGCCGTCCGCCGACTCACGGAGCACCCGGGCCAGTTCGGCGCGCGCGCCGTCTCCGGGCCGCGGCCAGTCGCCCGTGACGGTGTGCTCGTGGAGCTGCCAGCCGAGCTGGGGCAGCTCCCGGCACACCCTGCGGTCGTAGGTGTTGCCTCCGCTCGGCGCGGCCGGGTCGTCGACGGTGCCGGGCATCACGATCCGGACCGAACGCTCGGGCACCGGTGTGCCGGCCGCCTCGTTCACAGAGTCCGCTCGTAACTGGCCCAGGCGATGTGGGACTCGTGCAGCGTGACCGTGATGCCGGTCAGGCCGCGTGCTCCCTCGCCCAGCGCCCCCTCGTGCACCCGGTCGGCCAGGCGGTCGGCGATGACCTTCGCCAGGTACTCGGTCGAGGTGTTGACGCCGGCGAAGGCGGGTTCGTCGTCGAGATTGCGGTAGTTGAACGCGCCCACCACGCCGTTCAGTTCACTGGTGGCCAGTCCGATGTCGACCACGATGTTGTCGGCGTCCAGCTCGGGACGGCGGAAGGTGGCGTCCACCAGAAACGTCGCTCCGTGCAGTCGCTGCGCGGGTCCGAAGACCTCGCCGCGGAAGCTGTGAGCGATCATGAGGTGTTCGCGGACTGTGACGCTGAACAACGGCTGTGACCTCCGGGTCCGATGGATCTGGCCTGCGGTTCCTGCCCTTCACTACGGCTGGAGCATGCCGCGTGTTCATCCGCGTGTCAGGCGTGATCCACGGCGGCGTGTCGGACCCGATCCGCGGTGGAGCGTCAGGCGTGACCGCCGGTGGGCGTCAGGCGCGATCCCCGGTGGCGGGCGTGTCGTACAGCACGCGGTGGCACAGCCCGGGAAGCTCGCCCGCGGCGATCCTGGCCATGGCCTTCGGCAGGTCCTCGAAGGCGCACTCGCCGGTGACCAGGGCGTCGAAGGCGGGGTCGGCGAGCAGTTCGAGCGACAGCGCCAGCCGGTCGGCGAAGCTGCGGCGCGAGCGGCGGGCCTCGGACACCCTGCCCACCTGGCTGCCGCGGAGCACCAGCCGCCCGGAGTGGAAGGCCTCCCCGAGCGGCACGCTGATCCGGCGGTCGCCGTACCAGCTCAGCTCCAGGACGGTGCCCTCCGGGGCGAGGAGCTCCAGTGCACGCGTGAGCCCGGCCTCGGTGGCGCTCGCGTGGACGACGAGGTCGCAGTCGCCCAGGGCGTCCTCGGGCAGCGCGAAGTCGACGCCCAGCGCGGCGGCCACGGCGGCGCGCGCGGGTTCGGCGTCGACCAGCTGGACGCGGACGCCGGGGAACCTGGCCAGCAGCGCGGCGACGGAAGCGCCGATCATGCCGGCCCCGACGACGGCGATCCGGTCGCCGACCAGCGGTGCGGCGTCCCACAGGGCGTTCACCGCGGTCTCCACCGTCCCGGCCAGCACGGCCCGCCCGGCGGGGACGGTGTCCGGCACCGGGGTCACGGCGCTCGCCGGCACGACGTACCGGCTCTGGTGCGGATAGAGGCAGAAGACCGTACGGCCGACGAGATGTTGCGGCCCCTCCTCGACGATGCCCACATTGAGGTAGCCGTACTTGACGGGCCCGGGGAACTCGCCGTCCTGGAACGGCGCCCGCATGGCCGAGTGCTGACTCTCCGGTACGCCGCCGCGGAAGACGAGGCTTTCCGTGCCCCGGCTCACCCCGGAACAGAGCGTGCGCACCACCACGTCGTCATCGCCCGGCTCGGGCAGGACGACGTCCCGGATCACGCCGTGACCCGGGGAACTGAGCCAGAAGGCGCGGGCGGTGAGCTCCATCGGCGTCCTCCTGCTGAACGCTCGGGTGTCGATTTACGTTCTGAAAATCATGAGACCGCGCACACGCTACGCGGCGGTCATGGACTCTGTCACTCAGCCGGAGGGTGGTACACGGTGGCCCTGAGCAGCGCTTTCGAAACACGGGTGTGGCGCACGGAGACGGCTGCGGGGGCCGGCGCCCAGGCCCTGCTGCTGCTCCTTCTGGGCGCGTCGGCCGGACTGGGGGCCGTGGGCTGGCTCACGGGGCTGGCGTTCACCGTGGGCACCTGGGCGTTGCTCACGCGTGCGCTGCACCGGTCGTGGCCGCCCCGGCCGTTCGGTCCCGCCAACGGCGTGACCCTGGCCCGTACGACCCTCGTCGGCGGTGTGACCGCGCTGGTCGCGGACTCCTTCGTCGGCGCGCCCCCGGTCGCGACGCTGGTCGCGCTGACCACCGTGGCGCTGGTCCTCGACGCGGTCGACGGCCAGGTCGCCCGGCGCACCGGGACGGAGTCCTCCCTGGGCGCACGCTTCGACATGGAGGCGGACGCCTTCCTCATCCTGGTGCTGAGCGTGCACGTCGCCATGTCGCTGGGCGTCTGGGTGCTGTTGATCGGCGCCATGCGGTACGTCTTCGTGGCGGCGGCCCGGGCCCTGCCGTGGCTCAACGGGCCGCTGCCGCCGAGCATGGCCCGTAAGACGGTGGCCGCGGTGCAGGGGATCGTCCTGCTGGTGGCCACCGCCGGGATCCTCCCGATGCCGGCCGCCTACGCGGTGGTCGGCATGGCGCTGGCGTCACTCGTCTGGTCCTTCGGGCGGGACATCAGGGGGCTGTGGTGCCTCAGGGTCCGTGAGGGGGCACCGCTGGTCCGGCCGGCCGTGGCCCGGGCCGTGACGCACGAGCGGGTGTGACCCCGGAGCCGGTGGCGCCGCCCGGGCCGTACGCGGTCAGGAAGCGGTCGCGGAAGGTGTCCATCCGCCAGACCGGGGCGTCCGGGCCGGGCTCCAGGCCGTCGTGCCAGCCCCATCCGGCGATCCGGTCCAGCACGGCCGGGTCGCGCGCGAGGATCGAGACCGGTACGTCCCGCCCGAGCCTGCCGCCGGTGACGGTCGTGACGGGCTGGTGGTCGCCGAGGAAGACGAGGACGGTGTTCTCGTCGCCGTACTTCTCCACGTAGGAGATGAGGCTGTTCAGCGAGTACTCGATGGAGCGCCGGTACTCGGTGCGCACCTGCGCGTCGTCCTTCCACACCTCCGTGGGGTCCTTGCCCTCCTCCTTGATGGAGTCGTAGACGGAGCCGTCCCCGAGTTCGTCCCAGCCGATCATCCTGGGGATCGGCGCCCAGGGGTTGTGGCTGGAGGTGAGGATGACCTCGGCCATCAGCGGCCGGTGTCCCGGCTTGCCGTGCTCAAGCCGCTCGAACGCCGCCAGGCTGAACTGGTCGGGTACGGGTGTCCAGCTGAACTTGGGGCCCTCGTACCCGAGCTGCCGGGAGTCGTAGACGTTGTCGAGGCCGTAGAACTTCCCCTCGGGCCAGGACTGGGTCACACCCGGCATGATGCCGACCGTCCGCCAGGCGCCCGTGTGCCGGAAGGCGCTCGTGAGGGTGAGGCGGTCGCTGGAGGTCAGGGTGCGGTAGCGCTGCTGGTTGCTTATCCACAGGCCCGAGTTGAAGGTGGAGTGGGCCAGCCAGCTGTGACCCCCGTACGTGGGGGAGGTGAGGAAGGCGCTCCGGGAGGAGAACCCGGCCGAGCGCAGCCGGCGCGTCCCGTCCGCGAGCACCGCGTCGACCTCCGGCGCCATCTCCGGGTCCTCGATCGCGCTGCGGCCGTAGCTCTCGACGAAGGCGAAGATGACGTCCTTGCCGCGCAGCCCGGTCAGCAGCCGGTCGGGCGGGGTGTCGCGGAAGGCGTCGGCGGAGGACTCCTCGGCGAACTCCTGTGTGTCCCGCAGGCCCGCCCGTACCTGGTGCACACGGTCCTGGACCTGGCCGGCCGTGCTCCCGGAGGCGATCGGCAGCCCGACCGCCGTGTGGAGCCCGAGTGCGGCCAAAGCCATCCAGACGGTTCCGAGTACGAGCGTGCCCCCGGCCGCGACGGCACTGTGCCGGACGACGAGATCGCTCACCCGGACGACCGCCAGCACGACGAGGACGAGCAGGGCGAGGACGAGGACCACGACCCCGATCTCGGCGCCGATCGCGCCGGCCGGGCCGATGGCGTCCTCGAGGAACGACTCGGCGTCGTCGAGCAGCGCCCAGTCGAGCACCAGGTCGAACGGCCGGCCGAGGACGGAGAAGAAGCCCATGTCGAGGAACTTCAGGACGGTCACCACGCCCAGCCCCGCGCCGGCGAGCACCGCCACGACGCGCCGCGCCCGCGGTGGCAGGACGAGCAGGAGGGCGGTGCCGAAGAGCGCTTCCACGGGGATGCGCGTGAAGACGCCGGGCGTGATGTAGGGGAGCTTGTTCGGCAGGAGGAGGGCGAGCAGCACCAGCAGCACGGCCAGCGCCGTGGTCACGCTCCTCACCGTGAGGCGGCGCCGCGGCGGTGGGCTCTCCTTCCCGGCCTCCGTGTCCCTGTCCGTATCGGTGTCCAGTACCTGGCGAGAGCGTGTCAAGAGCGACACCCGAAGGTCCTTCCGCGCGGGGCCCGGTGGTTGGCGCGGGCGGCTCGGGACGCCGGGGCCGCGGTTACCTGTACGGCTCACAGGCGGTTTCAGTTCAAGCGCCGGGAAACGCCTCCCAGCTTCCCTCACTCCAGCGGGAGTTGCGGAAACCGTACGGGGATCCGGCGCACGGTCGACGGCTGGTCCGGCGGCCGGTTGGGCGCCGGTTCGGCGGAACACCGGCACTTAACATGGCTATTCGTCCCGGTATCAAGGAGAGCAGCGCGGCGCCGCCGCGGAGGCGGCGGGCCGGCTGCGCGGGCGCGGGCTCAATGTGGAGCTGTACCACCAGCCGGACAAGGTGGCGAAGCAGGTGCGGTACGCCTCGCGCAAGGGCATTCCGTTCGTGTGGTTCCCTCCGTTCGCGCCGGGCCGCCCGCACGAGGTGAAGGACCTCGCGACCGGCGAACAGGTCGTGTCCGACGTCGAGACCTGGCGGCGCCCCTGGCGGCGCCCCTGACGGTGGTCCCGGCGGTGGCCGCCGGAACGGATGTGCGCCGGGCCCGTGCGCTCGCGTCGGCGTGCGCACGGGCCCGGGCTTCCCCCGTCCCACCCCCGTATGTCCGTCCCCCGGGCTCCCCGTTCCCGTTCCCCGTGGGGCCGGACTAGCCGGTGATCTCGATCGACCCGTTCGCGCTCGCCGAGGGCGAAGCGGCGGCCTTGCCGCCCGACCGTGCGGTCAGGCCCTTCAGCAACTCGGCGAGATCGACACCGGTGGTCGCGCCGAGCAGTTCCATGCCCTGGGCGACGTTGTCGGCGACCGTGCGCGGCAGTTGGCCGGCGCCGTCGGTGGAGATGACGGTCAGCTTGTCGATCGCGGCGAGCGGCTCGGCCGCCTTCCCGACGACCTGCGGCAGGACCTCGACCAGCATCTGGAGGACGGCCGCGTCGCCGTACCGCTCGAAGGCGTCGGCCTTCTTCTGCATGGCCTCGGCCTCGGCGGAGCCCTTGGCGGCGATGGCGGAGGCCTGCGCCTCGCCCTCGATGCGTACGGCGTCGGCGAGCGCGGCACGGTGGGCCTTCTCGCCCTCACCGGTCAGACGGGCGCGCTGGGCGTCCGCCTCCGCCTCCTTGACCAGGGCGATACGACGGGCCTCCGCCTCCTGCTCCGCCTGGTAGCGGGCGGCGTCGGCGGGCTTGCGCACCTGGGTGTCCAGCTCCCGGTCCGTCAGCGCGGCCTGCCGCTCGGCGACCTTCTCCTGCTGGCTCAGGATCTCCTGCCGGCGGTCGGCCTCGGCGAGCGGACCGGCGGCGGCGGCCCTCGCGGCCGCCTCGTCCGTCTCGGCCTTGATCTCGGCCTGCTTGAGCGCGAACGTCCGCTGCGCGATCGCGATCTCCTCCTCGGCCTTCAGCCGCGCCTGTTCCGAGGCCCGCCGCGCGACGGCCTCGGCGATGTCCGCCTCCTGCTTGGCGCGGGCGGCCTCGGGCCGGCCGAGGTCCTCGAGGTAGGAGCCCTCGGTGGTGATGTCCTGGATCTGGAAGGCGTCGAGCACCAGGCCCTGCCCGGACAGGCTCGCCTCGGCCTCTTCCGCGACCTGTCCGGCGAACGCCGCACGGTCACGGATGATGTCCTCGACCGACATCCGGCCGACGATCGACCGGAGCGCGCCGGAGAGCACTTCCTGGGTGAAGCCGACGATGCCGTTCTGCTGCATCAGGAAGCGCTGGGCGGCGGCCCGGATGGAGTCCTCGGTCCCGCCGACCTTGACGATCGCCACGCCCTCCAGATTCGCCTTCACACCGCGCAGGGTGACCGCTCCCCGCACGGCGACGGGGATGTGCCGGCTGGACAGGTCGAGCGTGAACTTCTGCTGGACGAAGGGGACGACGAAGACACCTCCGCCGACGACGACCTTCTGGCCGCTGTTGTCGGTGAAGACCCGGCCCGTCGCCGGATCGGTGGCCTTCTTGCCGCGGCGTCCGGTGATGATGAACGCCTCGCTGGGGCCTGCGACCTTGTAGCGGGTGACGACGACGAGGGCGAGCAGTACGGCGAGTACGACGATGCCCACCACGGCGGCGAGAACTGGGCTCATGCAAATCCCCTAGCGTGAAGAACGGTTCGGACAGAAGGCCAGAAGGTCAGAAGGCCGCAGTGGCCGGGTCGGCCGGGCCGGGCCGCTGGCCCAGGCCCTTGAGCCGGGTCGAAGCCGGCTCCTGGGGCGGGTCCGGCGGCGGGGCCTGAGGCGGTTTCGGAGGCGGGTTCGGAGCCGGTCAGTGTTCGACGGGTCGCACCACGACGGACGTCGCCGACGGAGTCGACTCGACCCACACCTCGGCGCCGCGGGCCACCGGGGCCGAGCTTCTGGCCGCGTACTTCGTGGGCCGGCCCCCGTGGTACAGCAGCACCTCGCCGTATCCGTCGGCAGGGATGCCCGTGACCACCGTGCCCGTGCTGCCCACGAGGTCTTCGCCACGTGGCGCGTCGGCGCCACGGTCGCTCATCAGCGCCCGGCTGAACCGCCACGTCGCCCAGCCGGCCCCCGCTCCGGCCACGGCCCCGATCCCTGACGCGGCGGCCGTCCCCAGGCTCGTGGTGCCGAGCGTGAGGGCGCCGGCGAAACCGAGCATCGACACGAACCCGGCGATCACGGGCAGCGACAGCAGCCCGTCGAGACCGGCCGGCGCGTCGAAGATCCCGTCGAGCACCCCGTCGAAGATCAGCGCGAGCACCAGCAGGACGAGACCGGCGATGCCGAGACCAAGAAACCAGCCCACTTCCCCCGCCTCCCCGTACTCGTGGACTCCCGAGGCCATCTCGATGCTGACACAGAAGGGATGGTTCAGACATTGCCTGGTTCCGGCAATCTTTACGCGTTCTTGATGCCGCAGTCGCACCGGGGACCCGCCTCCGCCCGTCTGACACCCTGGTGAAACCTCGCGCCAGGAACTCGTCATCGGCGCATCACGATTCAGGGGGACGCGTGACACGGCAGTCCGTTCCGGAGGACTATCTCGTCGGCTATGCCCGGATCCTGGCCGAGGTGGCCGCAACGGGCCGCCGACTCAACCGGGATGAGGTGCAGTCCCGCCGAGCGCTCGGTGAGAAGGCCGCGGAGGCCGGACACAGCCTGCGAACCCTCGTCGGCGAACACCTCGCCGCCACCCGCGCCGCCTGGCCGAACACCGCCGCCGACACGGTCCTCGTGGCAGTGGAACAGGCCATCGACGCCTTCGCCGAAGGCTACGAACGTGCCCAGCGTCTCGCCGTACGCCAGGAAGAGGCCGCCCGGCGCGAGTTCATCGACGACCTCCTCTACGGCGGCAGCGACCTGGGCCGCCTCGCCGAGCGCGCGGAGCGCTTCGGACTGTGGCTCTCCCACGCCCACGCCGTCGCGGTGGCCGGCGACCCGGCCTCCTACGACGAGACCGGTTCCGTCCTGCGCCGGGTGGAGCAGGCCGTCTTCACCCGCTTCGCCGACCGCCGCATACTGCTCACCACCAAGGACGGTAGGCTGGTCTGCATCGCCCCGGGCGACCAGGACGAGATCCTGGCCTTCTTCGCCAAGCACGCGCACGCCGCCACGGACGGCGGCCAGGTCGCCATCGGCCGGCCCCACCCCGGCCCCGGCGGCGTGGTCCACTCGTACGAGGAAGCTCTCAACGCCCTCGACCTGGCCGCCCGCATGAACCTGGACTCACCCGTGCTGCGCGCCGCCGACCTGCTCGTCTTCCCCGTCCTCGCCCGCGACCGGGCGGCGATGACCGATCTCATAGGCAGCGTCCTCGGGCCTCTCCAGCGGGCCCGCGGCGGCGCCGGTCCGCTGCTCGACACGCTGAACGTCTACTTCGACGCCGGCTGTGTCGCGGCGGAGGCGGCCCGCAGACTCAACCTCAGCGTCAGGGCGTTGACGTACCGCCTCGCGCGCATCCACAGCCTCACCGGCTCCGATCCGGCCGACCCGATGCAGCGCTACACCCTGCAGACCGCGGTCATCGGCGCCCGCTTCCTCGACTGGCCGGCTCAGGGCCTAGGCCAGGACTGACCGGGGCGGGCGCGGAGGGCGTTGCTCCCACCGGCCGTGACGCCTGGTGGAGCGCGGGCGACCGCTCCGGGTTCAGCTCGTGGTGGATGGCCTTCGCCACGCGCTCGATCGTCCTCGTGCCGTATTCGTATCCGACGTCCGGCGACTCGCCTTCAGGGACCCTGTTGTTCTCGGTGAGGATCACGAGGCCGTAGTCGTACGAGGAGCCGGTGACCGCGCTCATGCTGTGGACTTTCCAGTCCCCGCGGTCCCAGGGGTTCTTGATCCCGCTTTCGGAACGCTGAAGCCATCCGTTCTTGACCTGGACGACGGCGTCCGTCGGCGCCCCCGCCGGAGTCCCCCACCGCTGGTCGTCCTGCACATCACGCATGAGGCGCAGGATGTAGGCGCGCTCTTCGGCATCCAGTACCGAGTCGTCGTCACCGGTGAGCAGGCGAAGCAGTTTCGCGTGGTCCCTCGCGGTGATCTGAGTCAGTCCCATGACGCCCGCCCTGTTCAGGTCGGTGTCGTCCATTCCCGCCTCGTCCAGGAATTCCTGGATGTGGTGGCGCCCCAGTACCTTCCACAGGAGGTACGTCGCGTCGTTGTCCGAGCTCACGATCATTTCCCTGGCGAGCTTCCGCTCGCTCTTGGTCAGGCGGGTTCCTCTGGCCAGGAGCAGAGCTCCCAGGACGATCGGCTTGACCGTGCTCGCGGAGTCGTAGTGCGCGTCGGCGCGGTAGCTGCACGACGTACGGGTGGTCCGGTCGTACAGCGTGATCGAGGACCGACTCTCCCGATTCTTCAACGACTTCGCCATGCTCCGCACGAGGGACCCGGCCAGGCCGGTCTTTCCGGAGGTGCATTCGATGAGCCGGCCCTTGAGCCGCTGCGTCGCGGTCTCGATTCTGCGGGCATGGTCGGGATTGGCCTTGACCGCGACCGGGAGCACGGGGTTGACGAAGATCGCCAGGGCAACTACCCCAGAAGTCGCCGCGGAAGTCGCCCTGTTGAGTGTCAACTCTCTCCCCTTCCGCTTCCGGTCCACAGGCTGTGGACACCGCAGCACGTCCGGGTCGTTCCGATCCGTTGCCGGTCGGGTGGCCACCGACTGGAGAATTCGATCGTTCACCGCTTGTGGCCCGACGCTACAAGCCGGGTACGCGCCGTGCCTGCCGGGCCAGCCAATAGGTGTACCGGCCCTTTCCAAGGCGGCCGATCAGGCGAATGTCAGGCACCGGGGCGGCGGATCGCGACGCCCGGCCGGTGTCGGACGGCCGGGTGTGGAGGGGGTGCCGCTGTTCCGGGCTTCCGGGGCTTCCGGGTTTCCGGGCTTCCAGGTTTCCCGGGCCTCGCACCGAAGGCCCGGAACAGCGACGGGAGACCGGTGTCAGAGCCGGTCGAGGATGCTCCGCAACTGCTCGACCTCGGCGGACTGGGCCTTCACGACAGCGCCGGCGAGTTCCCTGGCGTCGGCATTGCGGCCGTCGGCCTGCTCGGTCCTCGCCATCTCGATGGCGCCGTTGTGGTGGTCGATCATCATCCGGGCGAACGTGCGGTCGAAGTCCGTGCCCTTGGCGGCGGTGAGGTCCGTCATGTCCTGCTCGGACATCATCCCGGCCGTGCCTCCGCCGCCGTGGTCCCCGTGCTCCGTGCCGGACGACTCGGGCTCACCCCAGGCGCCGAGCCAGGACCGCATGGTCCTGATCTCGGGGTCCTGGGCCTTCTCGACCGCCCGGGCCAGTGTCCTGATCTCCTGGTCGGACGCGCGGCCGGCGGCCAGTTCGGCCATCTCCAGGGCCTGCTGGTGGTGCGGGATCATCCCCTGCGCGAACGCGACGTCCGCGTCGTTGAACGCGCCGACGGCGGTCGGCGCGGTGGCCTTCGGAGCGGCGGCGCGGGAGTCCGTGGTCCCGTCCCCGCCGCAGCCGGCGAGGAGCAGGGCCCCGGCGGCGACGGCTGCCGTCACCACCATGCGGCGGTGCGGTGGCCGAAGGTGGGCGCGGCAGGACAGAGGGGCGTGCTTGAACGCGGTCATGACTGTGTACCTCGTGGTCGATTCCGAACGAGTTGAGGGAAAGGCGTCTCGGCGGGCGGTCCGCAAGGGACCGCCCGCGCAGGGAGACCGGCCTATGTCCGCAGAATCGACAGTTGTGCGAGGTCAGGGGCGCGCGGCGGTGGATCGGCCCGTACGTGGGCGACGACCGCGGAGGCGAGCCCGGCGAGCCGGTCGCGCCGGCCCGCGAACGCGGCGTGCAGCAGGGCGGCGAGAGCCCAGGCGCCGAGGACGGCCAGACACAGCGAGGCCATGTCCATGGCCATGCCGCCGGGCTCATGCCGCGGCGCGTCGGTGACGGGATTCGTGACGGGACCGGTGCCGGGACCCATGACGGCGACGCCCAGGGCGTCCGCAGGGTGCCCGTGCGCCGGCACCGCACCAGTGCCGGCCGTGTGCGAAGTCGTGTGCGTGGTCGTGTGCGTGGTGGAGGACATCCCCGAGCCGGAGCCTTCGCCGGGGTGGCCGACGGTGTGCATGACGAACACGCCGAGAACGAGCACGACGACCAGCAGGAGGCGCGTCGTCACGCCCACCGCTCGCCCGTACCGCCGCACCGTCACGCTCACCTCCGCTGCCTGCCTGACCGCCTGACCGCCTGACCGCCTGCGTGCCTGCGTGCGTGGATGCAGGCCTCCGCCGACGATAACCGACGCCGCTCGTCGTGCTGCTGTGTGCCGGTCAGCCGACGTGGACGCGGGGTCGGTTCGCGCGGTCCGGCTCGGCCTCGCGGAGTACCTCGCGGGTGACGGGGGCGACCTCGCCCTGGCCGAAGAGGAAGAAGCGGAGGAAGTTGGTGAACGGGTTGCCCTCGGACCATTCGAAGTAGATGTGCGGACGCCGCCCGGTGGCGTCGCGTACGTGCAGGAGGAGCGCGGCCAGGGCGTTGGGGATGGAGGAGCTCTCCAGGGTGAGGACGCGGTAGCGGCCGTGGAGCACCTCTCCGCGTACGGCCAGATGCGCCTCGAACTCCGAGGGGTCGACGACGGTGACCTCGACGAAGACGAGGTCGTCCTCGGCCGGGATGTCGTTGTCGGCGCGGATCTGGCGGATCTTGTCCCGGTACTCGGCGATGTCGCGCGGGCCGGGCTCGTTGGCGATGAAGCGTGCGGTGCGATTCGAGACGTCGCGGACGAACCGCTCGGCCATGGGGTCCAGCGTCATGCCCGTGACCCGCAGTTCGAAGGCGCGTGCGAGCCGCGACGCCAGGGAGAGCAGGATGATGCCGGCGATGAAGCAGGCGCCGATCTTCACGCCGTCGGGGCGTTCGACGATGTTGAGTGCGGTGGTGTAGAGGAAGACCGCCGAGATGACGGCGAAGGCGATCGTCCAGTTGCGCTGCCCGGCGCGGTGGGCGGCGATGGTCACCGCGATCGACGCGGAGCAGATCAGCACGAGCACACCGGTGGCGTACGCGCCGCCCTGGGCGTCGACGTCGGCGTCGAAGATCCAGGTGACGAGGAACGCCACCAGGATGAAGACGATCACCATGGGGCGCACGGCGCGCGCCCAGTGCGGGGCCATGCCGTAACGGGGCAGGTACTGGGGCATCAGGTTCAGCAGCCCGGCCATGGCGGAGGCGCCGGCGAACCAGAGGATGGCGATGGTGGCGACGTCGTAGACGGTGCCGAAGGCGCTGCCGAGGTAGTCGTGCGCCAGATACGCGAGCGCACGTCCGTTGGCCTGGCCGCCCGGCTCGAACTCCTTCGCCGGGATGAGCAGGGTGGTGATGAAGCTGGTGGCGATCAGGAACACGCTCATGATCAGCGCGGCGGTGGTCAGCAGCTTCTTCGTGCCCCGGATACGTCCCGCGGGTTTCTCCTCGGTGTCGCCGGGCTCGCCCTCGACGTGCGGCATGACCGCCACACCGGTCTCGAAGCCGGAAAGGCCCAGCGCCAGCTTGGGGAAGACGATCAGCGCCACTCCGATCATGGCCAGAACGTTTCCGTGCTGGGTGGTCAGGGCGGTGGACCAGTCGGTGACGACATGGGACTCGGTGGCGATGTGCCACAGGCCCACCACCACGATGACCGCGTTCAGGGCCAGATAGGCCCCGACCAGCGCGACGGCGACGCCGATCGCCTCCAGGAAGCCCTTGAGGAACACCGCCCCGAGCAGCGCGATCAGCAGCAGGGTGACGAGCAGTTGCTGCCCGTGCAGAAAGCCGGGCACATGCGGGTTCTCCACCAGGTGGATGGAGGAGTCGGCGGCCGACAGGGTGATGGTGATGAGGAAGTCGGTGGCGGCGAAGCCGAGCAGGGTCAGGACGAACAGCTTGCCCTTCCAGAACGACAGCAGCCGCTCCAGCATGGCGATCGAGCCCTGGCCGTGCGGGCTTTCCTCGGCCACCCGCCGGTACACCGGCAGTGCGCCCGCCAGGGTGACGATGACCAGGACGATGGTGGCGATCGGCGACAGCAGGCCCGCGGCGAGCGCGGCGATGCCTGGCTGGTAGCCGAGCGTGGAGAAGTAGTCGACGCCGGTCAGGCACATGACCCGCCACCAGCGCTGCCCCTTGTGCGCGGCCGGCGGCCCGGCGGGCACTCCCTTCTGGTGCCTGGCCATGTCGGACAGGCCTTCCAGCATCCACGCACGAAAGCGGCTCGTACGAGTGGGGAGGGGCGTGGCCATCGGTGCTCCTGACCTACGACGGATGTTTTCGGCCATCGCGGGAGACGGCCCGATCAGCGTAGGCAGGGATGGCCCCGCCGACCCACGTGAGCCCGCGTGGGTCGAGGGGCGGATGCGGGGCGCCCGCGAGGGGCCGTGAGACGGCGCAGAAGGGCGAGGAGGAGGGCTGCGCGGCCGCTGAATCGCCTCAACTTCGGGCATAGCGCCGCCTCGCGGCTGCCGGTGATCGGCGCGTGTGTGGCTGCGCCGTACGCCCGATCCCGCGATTCGGGAAGGTGTCAAGAAAGCGTTAGGGATTCCCGCGGGGGCGCACATATGGCGCAGTCGCGCCCATAGCTCCCCCGGCGGTTCCGTTCCGACGTCCTGCCGACCGCGGAAGCCCGAGCATGCTGGATCATCGGCCCTGACCGGCCCGCACCGAACCGAACAGCCCGCTCAGGACGTCGAAGGGGAGTTGCCGCGTGAGTGATCAGCCGAAGAAGCCGTTCCTGTACGTCGTGGTGTGCGCGGCCGGTATCGCCGGGGACGTCGGCACGCTCATCACCGCCGCGCAGGAGCAGGGCTGGGACGTCGGCGTGGTCGCCACCCCGCAGGGTCTCGGCTTCCTCGACCGGACCGCCGTCGAGGAGCGGACGGGTTACCCGATCCGTTCCGCCTGGCGCAGGCCAGGCGACCCGCGGCCGCTGCCGCCGGCGGACGCCATCGCGGTGGCACCGGCCACGTTCAACACCATCAACAAGTGGGCGGCCGGCATCTCCGACACCCTCGCGCTGGGCATCCTGTGCGAGGCGTACGGCGTCGGCATCCCCATCGCCGCGCTGCCGAGCCTGAACGCGGCGCAGGCGGCCCACCCCGCGTACCGGCGGAGCCTGGACGGGCTGCGCGAGATGGGCGTCCTGATCGGCGACCATGAGCCCGGCCTGACCGAGGCAGGTGGCGGCGTCGGCCACTTCCGCTGGGAGCAGGCGCTGGAACTGCTGGCACCGCACGTCCGGTCCGGTCGTCCGGCGCCGGCCGGCCCGACGGACCTCGGTTCAGCCGATGCACACACCGATCAGGCACACCTGCACCGGTGAGGACGGCTGCCCCGGCGGCGATGTCGGCAGGATGCCCAGGATCGGTGTGCCGCTGCCGCTGCCGGTGCTGGGAGCGTCGTTGGACGCCGGTGCCGTCGTCGCGGGAGCCGGGGGCGTGACGGCCGCCGGGGCCTCGGCGTCGCCGGCGTGCGTTCCCTGTGCCGGCGGGGGTGTGGTGTGCTGCCCGGTGCTCGCCGGCGCCGTGGACCGGACCGTGGCGCCGGTGTCCTGCTGACGGCTCGTCGCCGCGGCGGAAGGCGAGGTGGTGCCGGTGGCGTTCTGCTGTCGGCCGGTCGTCGTCGGCGGCCGACTGCCGGGGTGCCGCGCCCCCGTGGTGTCCGGCTGCTCCGTCGACGAGCCGGTGGGCACGGTCCGGGGCATCTCCGCGGTCACCGGCTCCGGCGGCGGAGCCGCGTGCGCGTGGCTGGTGGACGGCTTGCCGGACGGCAGTGCGGCCACGGTCAGGCCGCCGCCGACGAGGGCGACGGCCGTCGCCGCCAGGGCCCGGCGCCGGTTCTTCTTCCAACGGGCCAGCTGCCGGCGCCGAGCCGCCCGGCCCTGCCCGGTGGACGCGGTGCCTTCGAGGCCGTCGGACGCGTCGGTGCCCGCTGCCTCCGCCCCGGCTTCCGTCCCCGCCTCCGGCTCCATGTCGACGAACGCGCTGCCGCCGATCGGTGCGGAGCCGGAACGGCGAGTGCCGGCGTAGGGCCCCGGAGCGGGGAACTCGTTCGCGGCGGGGAACTCCTCCGCACGCCATGCCTGCCGCGCCGTTCCGGTGGCGGCGAACCCGCCGTGGGGGCGAGCGCCGGCAGGGGCGATGTCCGGAGCGTATGCGCCGCACCCCGGACACACGAGTGCCCCGTTGAGGTTCCGTCGGCACGTGGAGCAGTAGTCCATCTGCGAATCCTTCTGGTCCGACTGCGTCGCCAGGGACGCCGACGACCTGTTTCGCGTTCGCACGCGGGATCGAGTGGGCAGTAACGCTACTGGCGGCCCCCGGCGTTGTTGCGCAGCGCTTGTGACGCTGCTGCGAAGGTTTGCCGTCCGTGGCATCCCGTACTCCCGGACATGTCGTCACGAATGCCGGGATGGGACACCGGACGTGGCGGTGCGGCGTCCGTGGGCCCCTCACACTTCGGTCATGACTCCGGTCTCCGGCCGGGAGCGGCGCCCGGCAGCGCCTGTTCGGCCCAGATGGTCTTGCCGCGGCGGCCGGGACGGATGCCCCAGCGGTCGGTGAGCTGCGCGGTGATGTAGAGGCCGCGTCCGCCCTCGTCGCTGTCCAGGGCGCGGCGCAGATGCGGGGCGGTGCTGCTGTCGTCGGTGACCTCGCAGGTCAGTGCCCGGTCGCGGATGAGTCTCAGCTCGATGGGGCAGTCGGCGTACCGGACGGCGTTGGTGACCAGTTCGCTGACGATCAGTGCGGTGGTGTCCGCCCGGTCCGCGAGGCCCCACCGGCCGAGTTGGCCGACGGTGAGTCTGCGTGCCGTGGCGACGACTTCGGGAGTGTTGGGCAGCGACCAGGAGGCGGTGTGGTCGGCGTCGAGCGCCCGGGTGCGGGCCAGGAGCAGGAAGGCGTCCTGCCGGGGGTGCGCAGCGGCCACCTCGTCGAAGATCGCGTCGCAGGTCTGCTGCAGTGACTCCCGGGGTGCCGTGGAACGGACGGCGTGGCGTACCCGGTCCAGCGGAAGCCGGGCACCGTTAGGGCCTGCCGGGAGCATGGCCTCGTTGTAGAGGACCAGGGTGCTGCCTTCCGGGAGGGCGCACTCGGCGACGGTGTACTGGGCGAGCCCCTCACCCAGGGGCGGGCCTTCGGGGACGTCGGCGAGTTCCACGCCGCCGGGGTGGACGACGGTCGGTGAAGGGTGCCCGGCCCGGGCCATCGCACAGCGACGGGTCGCCGGATCGTAGACCGCGTACAGACAGGTGAGGAGACGCGGGGCCCGGTCGTCGGGATCGCCCCCGGATCCCCGCGTCGGTCTGCTCACCAGGTCGTGCAGCCGCTCCAGAAGCTCGTCCGGCGGCAGTTCCAGGTCGGACAGCGCCGTGATCACGGCACGGAGTTCCGCCGTGGCCGCGACGGCCTCGATGCCGTGCTCGGCGGTGCCGCCCGTGGCGAGTGCGACCCGGGCTCCGGACAGCGGGATCACGTCCGCCCAGGTGCTGCCCGCCCCGGCCGGCAGGGAGTTCTGCGCGGTCTCCACGGCCGTGCACATCTCGAGCTCCGAGGGCCGCCGGCCCCGCTGGAGGAATCCCGCCACCGAGCGTTCGCGGCTGTAGAGGCGGGCGTTGTCCAGGCACAGCGCGGTGCCGGCGGCCAGCTGCCGTGCGAGCGCCAGGTCCTGCTCGTCGAACGGCGTCGCGTTGCGCCATCGGTAGAAGCAGGCGAGCCCGAGCACCACCCCGCGGGCGCACATCGGCACCACCATCATCGAGTGGGCGCGCGCCGCGAGCAGCCGTGCGTCGCGGTCGCGCTTCGGATCCAGCCAGGGGGCGTCCGCATCGAGGTGGCGGTCGAGGTGCGGCCGCAGACTCGACATGGCGTCACGGAACGGGCTGCCGACGGGGTAGGCGCTCACCTCTCCGACCTTGGGCACCCCGTGCCGGGCCTTGTCGGCGCAGGAGCGGAAGCCCGCGCGCCGCAGCGTGAGGTTCCCGGGCACCGTGCCGGGAGTCGGGGCCTGGCCGTGCAGGACGGAGTCCAGCACGTCCACGGCGACCGAGTCGGCCAGCTCCGGCACGGCCACCTCGCACAGTTCCGCGGCGGTGCGGAAGACGTCCAGGCTCGTCCCGATCGAGGTTCCGGCGCGGTTCAGCAGCTTCAGCCGCCCCTCGGCCCTGGTCCGCGTGGTGATGTCGGTGATGGCGTTGGCCAGACCGAGCACGGTGCCGTCGGTGTCCTGGATGCGGAAGCAGTGCGCGCAGACCATGCGCTCGACGGCCGGGACCCGGGGGCTTCGTACCCGGAACCGCAGATCGAGCAGGGGCATTCCGGTCTCCAGCACGATGCGGGCGCGGCTCTCGATGTCCTGGGCGTTCTCGACGCCGAAGGCGTCCAGTACGTCCCGCAGCGGCCGGCCGAGCATCCGGTCGAGGGGAAAGTCCCGGATGAGCCGTGCGGCCGCGTTGACCCGTACGAGCCGCAGCCCGGTGTCCATGATGTGCAGGCCGATCGGCGACTGCGAGAAGAGCGCCGCCAGCACGGCCTCGTCCAGGCGCGGCCCTGCGGGACCCGACGAGTGCTGCGGAGTACTCACGACGTACGCCTGCTCTCCCTCACGGACGCCGGTGCCGGACATCCGTCCCGACCAGTACGAGCAAACCACCGCATCGCCGTCGATCGCCACCGGCGCCGACCGTCGGAGTTACCCGGCTTCGCCGTCGAGGAGGTGCCCGTCCCGGCCCCCGGCCCCCGGGCGACGTCCTTCACACCCTGAGAGCCGTTGATCAGAGCCGTACGACGACGAGAGCGGTGTCGTCGTCAGGGCCTTCGGCGACGGGAGAGAGGTCGACGAGCAGGGCGTCGGCGAGGCTTTCCGGCGCGAGGCCGTCGTGCCGGGCGAGGCTTCGGGCGAGGCGCTCCAGTCCCGCGTCGATGTCCTCGTCGCGGCGTTCGATCAGGCCGTCCGTGTACAGCACGAGGGTGGCGCCGGGCTCGTAGCAGTGGGTGGCCTCGGACCTGGCGCTGTCGTCGTCCAGGGCGCCGAGGGGCGGATCCGCTGCTTCGTCCAGGACGTCGACGGTGCGGCCGTCGGGGCGAAGCAGCATCGGGGGCGGGTGGCCGGCGCGGCTGTAGGTGATGGTGCGGGCTCGCTGATCGATGACCGTCTGGACGGCGGTCGTCGCCAGGGCGCCCTCGACGGTGAGGGCGTACAGGGCGAGGGCCTTGAGCGCGGTGGCGGGCTGTCCGGTGGCACGGATGGCCGTGCTGAGGGCGCTGCGGAGCTGGCCCATGAGACTGGCGGCCTCCAGACCGTGGCCGACCACGTCGCCGACCGCGACCATCAGCCGGTCAGGGGGGACGTCGATGAAGTCGTACCAGTCACCGCAGACGTTGAGGGCACTGGTCGCCGGGCGGTAGCGCACCGCGACATTGCTGTGTCCCAGCGGGGCGGTCGGGAGCATGGCGCGCTGCAGGCCGACGGCGATCTCGCGATCGCGGCGGTGGGCACGGCGCAGCTGTTCGTTCAGCTCCTGCAGGCCCTGGAAGCGTGCGAGCAGGGCGGCCGTCGTGGACTCCTCGTCGCTGAGCGCCTCTTCGGACTCCTGCAGCGCCGTACGGGCCCGGACCATGTCGGTGACGTCGTCGACCCGGGAAAGGATCAGCACCACCTGCCCGTCCGGACCGAGTACGGGTGCGTTGACGGGACTCCAGTACCGCTTCTCGACCGCTTCCGACGGCATCGCGAAGTCGTACCTCTGCAGCGCCATGCTGTCCGGTTCCCCGGTGGCGAGCACCCGGTCGACGGACGCGCGCAGCCGGGTACCGGGCGCCTCCTGGTCGGCAGGGTTGGTGGGAAACACCTCGAACACCGAACGGCCCACGAACTCGTCCCGACCGCGCCGGGACAGCGTCAGGAGTGCCTGGTTGGCGTCCACGATGACCAGGCCGGGGGTGAGCAGCAGCGCGGGTCCGGGGGACGCGCGGAAGACCGCCTCGTAGTCGACCGCGCGTCGCGGAGCCTCACCGCCGGCCTCGGGTTCGCTCACCCTCAGACGTCTACCGCGCGACCGGACCGCACGCCGCTCCGACACTCCCACAGGACCGACGAAAGCATCGCGTCGTCCGTACCGGCAGCTTTCTCAACGGGGGTACCGCGTGGCCCGCCCCACGCCCATGTGGGTGAAGCCCGCCGACAGGAGGACGGAGGGGTCGAGCAGGTTGCGGCCGTCGAGGAGCAGAGGGTTCCGCATCCGGCGGGCGGCGGCCGGCCAGTCGACGTCGGTCAGCTCGGGCCACTCGGTGACCAGGATCGCCGCATCCGCGTCGGTCATCGCCCCGAGGGGGTCCGGCAGGCGGGTGGTGGAGGACCAGGGCTCCTGGTGGCCGTCGGCGCCCGGCGCCATCGGGTCCCAGCAGGTGACCGTGGCGCCCTCGGCGAGAAGGCGGGAGGCGATGATCGCGCTCGGGGCCTCGCGCATGTCGTCCGTGCCCGGCTTGAAGGTCATGCCCAGCAGCGCGATCCGACGGCCCTTCAGGCCGTCGAGCTCGGTCTTGAGCCGCTGGATGGCGCGCCTCGGCTGGAGCTCGTTCACCTCGATGACGGCGTTGAGCAACTGGAAGGGGTAGCCGGAGTTGCTGGCCATGGCACGCAGCGCGCGTGAGTCCTTCGGGAAGCACGATCCGCCGTAGCCGAGCCCCGCCTTCAGGAAGTGGGGCCCGAGGCGGTGGTCGAGGCCCACGGCGCGGGACACGTGCCCGATGTCCGCGCCGGTCGCCTCGCAGACGGTCGCGATCTCGTTGATGAAGGTGATCCGCGTGGCGAGCAGGGCGTTGGAGGCGAGTTTGACCATCTCCGCCGAGGCGACGTCCATCAGCTCCACCGGGGAGTCCACCGCGCCGTAGAGGTCCGCCACCCACCGGGCCACGCCGGCGTCCGAGGCACCGATCACCACGCGGTCGGGGCGCAGGAAGTCCTCGACCGCCCTGCCCTCCGCGGTGAACTCGGGGTTCGCGGCGTATCCCACGTGGCCGAGGCCCCGCTCGTCGAGGGCGGCCCGCACGCGCGCACCCGTACCGACCGGCACGGTGCTCTTGACGACGACCGCGACGAGATGGGACGCGTCACGGAGGGCGTCGACGACCGCCCAGACGCGCGAGAGGTCGGCGTCACCGGAGGCGGTGGGCGGGGTGTCGACACAGACGAAGACCACCTCGGCGTCGCGTACGGCTTCGTGCACGTCCAGCGTGAACGCCAGCCGCTCCTTGTTCTGGCTGATCAGGTCGCCCAGGCCCGGTTCGAAGAAGGGCACTTCGCCGGAGTTGAGCAGCCCGATCCGCTCGGGCCGGATGTCACGTACGACGACACGGTGACCCAGCTCCGCGAAGCACGCTCCCGTGACCAGGCCGATGTAGCCCGCACCGAAGACGGCGATTCTGCGGGACGTGCCAGTCATCAATCGATTCCATTCTCTTGTTCCGGTGGGACATCGCTGTCCGAGTGGGACCGCCCGCGCCGCCGGGGGCGGTTCAGGCGCGACGTCCCTTGTTCCTGGGGTGGTTGCGGGCGGTGCGCTCGTTGCCGAACTTGTACGAGCCCGTCCAGCGCGCCATCACCTCCTGCGCGTCGCCGGACTCCACCTCCGCGGCGAACTGCTCGGCACGGTCGCCGCGCAGTGTCGTGGCCTTACGGCCGCGATGGGTGATGACGATGGTGCCGTCGGCGCGGGTTTCGTAGCTGAAACCGGAAGGGCGTGGCATGAGCGGACCTGCCTCGTTTCTCGGGGGTTCTTCGGTGGGCTCGCGGACCGGACGTCAGGCCGTGTCGCCTGTTCTGGCCAGTGCCCAGGAGGAGCGCACCGGCAACACGTGGGGGACGGCGCCTTCCTCATCGGCCAGCATGTCGCGGGCGAAGAGCCGGACCAGCGGGTGCAGCCGGTACGCGTAGCCGCCGGGCTGCCGGACCACCTCGGCCCAGTGGGCGGCCGCGAGGTCGGCGAGCAGTTCCTCGGCCTCCTCGTGGCCGGTCCCCAGGGCGCGGGCGGCCGTGCGGGCCTGCACCGGATGCGGGCCCAGCTCGGAATGGAAGCGCAGGGCCCGGCGCGCGGAGGGCGTGAGGCGGCGGTACGCCTCCATGAGACGGTCGCGCAACGACAGGTCGGAGAAGGCCAGTTCCGCCAGCGTCCGGCCGGGGTCGGTGAGCCGGTCGGCGTGCCGGGACAGGGGCCAGTGCCCCCGGGCCGCGACCTTCGCGCCGGCGATGCGCAGGGCGAGCGGCAACCCGGCGCAGGCGTCGACGACGGCGGCCGCGGAGGCGGGTTCGGCGCCCGTGCGCAGGCGCCCCGCCAGCTTGTCGAAAAGGCTCCCGGACTCGGGCGGCGAGAGCGGCCCCAGTACCGTGCGGCTCACACCCTCCAGCGCGTAGAGCCCCGATCGGCTGGTGATGAGCACCGCGCACCCGTCGGTGACGGGCAGCAGCGGGCGCAGCGTGCGTTCGTCGGCCGCGTCGTCGAGCACCAGCAGCACCCGCCTGTCCGCGGTACGGGTGCGCCAGGCGCGCATGCGCTCGTCGAGGGTGCCCGGTATCCGGGCCGCGGGAACGCCGAGCAGCCGCAGCAGTTCGGCGAGCGCGTCCGCCGTGTCCAGCGGCCGCGGGCCGGAGCCGCGCAGATCGAGGTGGATCTGCCCGTCCGGGTAGGAGGGTTTGACGCGGTGTGCCGTCTGGAGCACGACGGCCGTCTTGCCGATGCCGGGCATTCCGGTCACCACGTGGACCGCCTGATCGGGGCGGCGCGGACGGCGGGTGGTCAACGCGGTGCCCAGCCGCATCACTTCCTGGTCGCGTCCGGTGAAATCGGCGGGTGGGGGCGGCAGTTCGGCCGGCCTGAGGGGGCGCTCCCCGTGCGGCGCCGACGCCGGGGCCGTGGCCGTCACCGGCCCTGCCGGAGCGGACGCTCGCCCGGCCGCCGCCGCCACCGCCGCTCCCACCGCGACCGGCTCCCGCGCCGTCGGTGCCACGGCGGGAGCCGGCTTCGCGGACGCCTTCGGCACCGCGCCCCGCGAGGCCCGCGGGACTCGCGGCAGCAGGGCCGGATCGCCGGACAGCAACGCCTGGTGCAGGCGGCGCAGTGCGGCCGAGGGCTCCAGGCCCAACTCGTCGGCGAGCGTGGCCCGGGCGGCCCGGTAGGCGGCGAGCGCGTCGGCCTGCCGTCCCGACCGGTACAGCGCCGTCATCAGCTGGCCGCGCAGTCCCTCACGCAGGGGGTCGGCGGCGATGAGCGCGATGAGTTCGGGGATGAGCGCGGCGTGCCGACCCAGCTCCAGATCGGCGTCGATACGCCGCTCCAGGGTGACGAGGCGCTCCTCCTCCAGCCGGTCGCGCTCGACATCGGCGAGCGCGTCGCAGACCCCGCCCAGTGCCACGCCCCGCCAGACGGCGAGGGCGCGGCGCAGTTCGTCGGCCGCGGTCGCCGCACGGCCCGCGGCCAGGGCCTCGGCGCCGCGCGCCGCCCGCTCCTGGAACTCCAGGAGGTCGACGCGTACGCCCCGGTCGGGCAGTCCGAGGAGATAGCCCGGGCGGCGGCGCTCCACCTCGACGCCGGGGCCGAGCAGATGCCGGACCCGGGAGGCGTAGGTGTGGAGCTGGGCCGGGCAGGTCGTGGGCGGGCGCTCGTCCCAGAGCAGGGCGGTCAGTCTGCTGTCGCTCACCACCCGGCCCCGGGCGAGGAGCAGCGCGGCCAGCATCGTGCGGGGCTTGGGCCCGCCCAGCTTGACCGGAGTGCCGCCGCGGTGGGCCTCGACCGGCCCGAGGAGGTTCAGATGAAGCGTCTCCGCGGAACCCACCGCGGTCACGGGCCCCATATGTTGCCGTTCCTCGACTCGTGAGCCGGCTTGCCGTGCTTGCCGTGCGTGCCGTGCGTGCCGTCGGCCACGATCGTGCCCGGGTGCCCCGCGGGTCCTCCGTGGGCGCCGGCAGCCGTGGTGGCGACCGCCCCGGCCACCGTCCCGGTCCCCACGAGGACGGCGGCGAGCGTGGCGGCCGCGAACGCCGTCTTGCGCTTGGCACGGATGGAAGTCTGCATGGGTCCCCCTGGAAGCATCGGCTGAGCGGAGTCATCCGGGTCCCCCGGCCGACCGCATCGGCCAGGTTTGCGCGCCTTCACCCCTTGACCGGCGCTCTGTCCCGGTGAGACCACTCTGCTCGGGACCGGAAGCTTTGCCCAGGGGTTTCCCATGTCAGGGACCTGCAATGGCAGGACGAGGACACGCCCGCCGGCCCGGGCGCACCCGAGGCGCACCCCGGGCGCCCCTCGTCAGCCCTCCAGGGCCAGCAGGTCCACGAGCAGCGTCAGCGGCATCGTGGAGAGCCTTCTGAACCGCAGGCCCCGGACCGTGCAGCGCCTCAGCACCGCGTCCGCGGCCCGTTCCGACTCGGTCAGCGTGCGATGGGAGAGGAAGAGCACCACGTCGAGGGACGGCGCGGCGCCCCGGGGGAGCGGTCCCGTGGGCGACGGCGCCGGCTGGACGTAGATGTGCTCCACCCCGTCGTCCGGACGGGCCGCCTCCGACAGCAGGATGCGGACGTCCGACGGGGAGAGGCGCGCGGTGGACTCCAGCCGGACGTCTACGAGATACATGACCGCCCCGCCGTGCCGCGCCGGACCGGTTCCCCGAACTCCGCGCCGCCCGTGGTTCCGTCATCGGCACCGGCGGTAACAACCGTGTCGCCGAGGCCGGAAACAGCTCCGTCCGGATTCCGCCATCGCGTATCGTGTGCGGCCGCGTCCCCGACCACGGACGCGGGCGCGGGAATGATGTGCGGTGCGACCCACCGCCGCCCTGGGGGAGGGGAATCATGCTTGGTCGATTGGGGATCGGCCCGGATGAGGAAGCGGTGTATCGCGTCATGCTCAAGGACGGGCCGGGGGCGGTTTCCGGCCTTGCCGAGGCTTTGGGGTGGACCGAGGAGCGTGCGCGTTCGGCCCTGGACCGGCTGGCCGCACTGTCGCTCGTACGGCCTTCGGCGGACGGCGGCCCGGACCGTCCCGTCGACCCCGAGCTGGGCCTGACGTCGCTCCTCGCCAGCCAGGAGACCGAACTCCTGGAGCGCGAGAGACAGATCAGGGCGAGCCGGGTCGCGGTGGCGGGCATGCTCGCCGACATCCGTGCCACCGGCGGACATGACGTCACCGAGGTGCAGAAGCTGCGGTCCATGGACCAGATCCAGTCGAAGATCGAGCATCTGGCCGAAACCTGTACCACCGAGATAGCGGCGTTCGTTCCGGGCGGAGGCCAGAGCGAGGAGCATCTGGAGGCCGCCCGGCCGCTGGACACCTCGACCAGCGACCGAGGCGTACGCCTTCGGTACATCTTCCTCGACAGTTGTCGTAACTCTCCTGCGACCAGGGAGTACGTGGCCTGGCTGGGGGAGCGCGGTGGTCTGGTGCGCACCGTGCCCCGGCTGCCGCTGCGGATGCTCATCTACGACCGCAGCAGGGCGATCGTGCCGATGGACCCGGCCGCGGCCGACATGGGGGCGCTGGTGCTGGACGGCACCGGCGCGCTGACCGCGCTGCTCGCCCTCTTCGATCTGACCTGGCAGCAGGCGCAGCCGCTCGGTGAGAGCGCGGCCGAGGCCGCGGCCGACACCGGCAACGATCTGACCCCGCCGGAGCGGGCCGTGCTCGATCTGCTCACGGAGGGGATGACGGACGAGGCGATCGCCCGCCAACTGGGCGTTTCCGTACGGACGATACGGCGCGTCACCGCCGATCTGTCGCAACGCCTGGGAGCGCGCAGCCGGTTCGAGGCGGGGGTGCTCGCCACCAGCAAGGGCTGGGTGAACCTCTGACCGCTGCCGTCCCACGACCGCCGACGTCCGACGCACCACGCCTGCCCCCGATCCGGTTGGCCCTCGGCCGAACGGTGCCAGCGGGTTCTACATTTCCTCTGCACCGGCGAGCTGCAGGCCCTGAAGGCCGGTGTCCAGCCGGGTGCGGAACCAGTCGATCGTCTCGGTCAGACCGCGCTCCGTCGTGAACCGCGCCGTCCAGCCGAGCTCTTCGCGCGCCTTCGCGGTGTCGGGCCGGCGCAGCGACGGATCGTCCGTGGGGCGCGGCACATGCACGATGTCGGAGGTGGATCCGGTGAGTTCCCGGATCCACTCGGCGAGCCTGAGGACCGATATCTCCTCCTGGTTCCCGAGGTTGACCGGTCCCGCCACCTCCGACTCCGCCATCCGCACGATGCCGTCGATCAGGTCGGGCACGTAGCACAGCGAGCGCGTCTGCGAGCCGTCGCCGGCCACGGTGATCGGCTGCTGGTCGAGTGCCTGCCGGATGAAGGTGGGCACGGCGCGGCCGTCGTGGGCGCGCATCCTCGGCCCGTACGTGTTGAAGATCCGGACGATGCCCGTGTCGACGCCGTGCGTGCGGCGGTACGCCATCGTGATCGCCTCGGCGTAGCGCTTGGCCTCGTCGTACACCGAACGCGGCCCGACCGGGTTGACGTTGCCCCAGTAGGTCTCCGGCTGGGGGTGCACCAGGGGGTCGCCGTACGTCTCCGAGGTGGAGGCGAGGACGAACCGAGCGCCCTTCTCGCGGGCCAGGTCGAGCAGATGCCGGGTGCCTTCCGAGCCCACCCGCAGGGTCTCCAGGGGCAGTTCGAGGTAGTCGGCCGGCGAGGCCGGTGAGGCCAGGTTCAGCACGGCGTCGACCTGGCCCTCGATCGCCGGTGGTCCCGCCGTGACATCGGCCTCGACCAGCCGGAAGGCGTCGCCGACGAGATGAGCCACGTTCTCGGGGGACCCGGTGACGAAATTGTCCACGCAGAAGACCTGCCAGCCGTCCGCGAGCAGCCGTTCGCACAGATGTGAGCCGAGGAACCCCGCACCTCCGGCCACCACCGCTGTTCTCGTCATCGTTGTTTTCCTCTCCGGATTTGCACGCCATTTTCCGTGGCGGAGTTCCATGAGTCCCCCGCCTCTTTTGGGATTTGACAGCAACAAGCCAACTCCTGCAAGCGTGTGTATTTCATGGCGGAGCGGCCCATGAGTTCCTCATACGGCAGGTGAGATCTTCATGTCCGGGTGGGCGCATGGCTTCCTCATGCGCAATCGGTGAGGCCGGCACTACCGGACCGCGGGGGCGTTCACAAGAATCGAGGAGTCAACAGCGGAGAACCGGTCCGGTGCAGAGCCGCAGCGATGCCGGGGATTCCGCAGCTCCTATTCGAGGGGAAGTTCACCGTGTCCGAGAAGACCATCACCGCCGCGAATGTCGAAGAGCTGATCGCGAAGAACATCACGGAACGGTTCGCCGACGACCACGAGGTGCTCGGGCTCTCCCAGCAGTTCCGCCGCGAGGGCTACGTCAAGCTCCCCGGCCTGGTCTCGCCCGAGATCTTCGCCGCGGTCGCCGAGGAGACCCACCAGCTGAGCGACACCCACCAGAAGCGCATCGACATCCGTCTCAAGGAGACCGGCGACTCCCCGCGCTACATGTCCACGGTCGGCCAGAAGGCGATCGCCACGGACGGCTCGCTGATCCCGGCCGTGTACGAGTCCCCCGCGCTCAAGGCCTTCCTGTCCCGCCTGGCCAAGGAAGAGGTCATGGGCTGCCCGTGGGACGAGGAGAAGTACATCATCACCCGCCAGCACCAGAAGGGTGACACCCACGGCTGGCACTGGGGCGACTTCAGCTTCACCGTCATCTGGCTGATCGAGGCCCCGTCGCTGGAGTACGGCGGCATGCTGCAGTGCATCCCGCACACCGACTGGGACAAGGACGCCCCGCGCGTCGAGGAGTACCTGCAGAAGCACCCGATCCGCAGCTACGGCCACGCCAAGGGCGACCTGTACTTCCTGCGTTCGGACACCACGCTGCACCGCACCGTCCCGCTGAACGCCGACAAGACCCGCATCATCCTCAACACCTGCTGGGCCAGCCGCGCGGACCAGGAGAAGGCCGCCACGCACGAGACGATGAATGCGATGTTCGACTGACCCGGACCGGGTTGCGGACAGAAAGGCGACGGACGATGGCCAGGATGCCTGCCACGCTTTCGATCACCGCGATGGTGCCCTGTTTCAACGAGGAGGAATGCATAGAGCAGGCATACCTGCGCATCAAGGAGGAGGTGTACCAGTACGAGGATTCCGAAATCCTCTTCGTCGACGACGGCAGCACGGACGGAACCCTCGGCATCATCAAGCGGATCGCCCGCGAGGATCCGCGCGTCAGCTACATCTCGTTCGCCCGCAATTTCGGACTCGAATCGGCCTTCACCGCCGGGTTCTCGTACGCGTCGAAGGAGTGGACCGTACAACTCGACGCCGATCTGCAGTCCCCGCCCCCCGAGCTCCACAAGCTGGCCCGGCGGGCCGTGGAGGGGGACTACGACGCGGTGTTCGCGGTCCGCACCAGCCGGCAGGACCCCTGGTACCGCCGGCTGGGCACGGTCGCCCACCAGGCCATCGCCACCCGCATCCTCGGCATCGAACTGCCGGTCCACGCCTCGGTGTTCCGGGTGGTGCGCACCTCGGTGGCCCGCAAGGTCGCCGCATGCAAGGTCAGCACCCCCTACTTCATCGCCACCCTGCCGCTGATCGGCGCGCGCTACACCACGGTGGAGACGGCGCACTCGCCGCGCACGGCGGGACGGGCCAAATGGTCGCTGGGAAAGCTGTTCCGGCACGCCGCCGATCTCTTCGTCGGCTTCTCCTACCGGCCGCTCGCCCTCATCTACCTCGCGGCGCTCGGGGCCGCGGCGGCGGCCGTGACGCTGGCGGCGGCGGGCAGCGGCGTCCGGCCGCTGGCCCTGGCCTCCGTCGTGCTGCACACGGCAGGACTGGGCTCGCTCGCCCTGCTCGCCCGCTACATGGTGCGGATCATGCGGGGCAGCGCCGGGCTGCCCCGCTACCAGATCCGCGAGGCCAACGTGCCCGTCCGGCCGCAGGACGACCTCTACGCCTACCGAAACGAGTCCACCGGCCGGGCGGCGCCCGCGCCGCTGCTCCAGACAGGGAACCTGCCATGACAAAGCCTCACATCCTCGTGCTGGGCGGAGGCGAGGACCAGCTGCCCGCCTACCACGAGGCGCGCCGCCTCGGGTACGGAGTCGTCGGCGTCGACCAGCGCCAGGACGCCCTCGGTGCCTCGGCCGCCGATCTGTTCCTGTGCATGACCACCCGGGCCCCGGAGCGGATCGCCGCCATGGTCGGCCACCTCGACATCGCCGCGGTGATCTCACCGGCGAGCGACGCGGCCCAGGAGTCGGTGGCCGAGCTGAGCCGGCTGCTTCAGACCCCGTACCAGCCGGCACCCGACGCGGTCCGGGCCTCGGTCGACAAGGGGTACTTCCACGAGGTGCTGGAGCGGCTCGGGCTGCCCACGTACGCCTACGTCCAGTCCGCCGACCCGGTGGAGCTGCGGCTCGCCGCGGCGGCGTTGCCGCTGCCCGTCATCGTGAAGCCGAGCGACTCCTCCGGCAGCAAGGGCGTCCAGGTCGTCGCCGACCAGGCCGCGCTGTCGGGAGCCGTCGCCGAGGCCCGCACGTACTCCTTCTCGGGCGAGGTGATCGTCGAGGAGATGCTGCTCGGCCGGCATCTCTCCGCCGAGGCGTTCCTGCGCGACGGCAAGCTGGGGACCATCGCGGTCACCGAGCGCGGCACCACCGGGGCGCCCCACATGATCACGACCGGCCACATGGTCCCGGCCGAGCTGGCGCCGGCCACCGAGATCGCCCTGCGCTCCATGGTCATGGACATCTGCGGCGCGCTCGGACACACGGACGGCCCGGTCAACTTCGACTTCGTGGTGGACCGCACCGAGGAGATCCGCTTCATCGAGATGGGTGCCCGGCTCGGCGGCAACGGAATGCCGCTGCTCGTCCGGCACGCCTACGGCATCAACACCTACGAGGCCGCGCTCCGCCTCGCCCTCGGGCTCCCCTTCGACCTGCAGGCCCGCCACGACAAGAAGACGGCGCTGCAGATCCTGACCACGGACACCGACGGCATCCTCCGCGCCGTCGAGGGCGCCGACGAGGTCCGCGCCCTGCCGCAGACCGCCGAGCTGAAGCTCTTCGCGGGCCCCGGCAACCGGGTGCGGCGCTACACCCAGGCGGGTCACAAGCTCGGCTACCTGCTGCTGGTCGCCGACAGCTACGGCGAGCTCCGGGAGGCGCAGGCCAGGGCGAGGTCCCTGCTCCGCTTCGACGTGGAGCCCGACGCTCCGCGCAACCCCGCACCGCCGGCGGCCGCGACCGCGACCCCCGTTCGACCCCGACTGCTTACGGAGAAGCGTTGACCACGCTCCGGCGCCATGCGCCCTTCCTGATACTCACCGCGCTCAGCCTCGCCTTCGCCGGCGTCGTCTGGTTCGCGATGCCGCACGACCGCGAGGTCAAGAGCCTCGCCGTCATGCTCTTCAAGCTGGTGCCCTTCGTCCTCGCCGCCGAGGCGATCGCCCAGCTCGACCCGGAGTGGGCCAAGAAGCTGAGACTGCACCTCTTCGTGCCGCTGTGCTTCCTGATCTACTTCATCTACTTCGTACCGAAGATCTTCTTCTACGCGGAGAACCACCCCGAGCTGTACTACTACGTCCTGACGCTGACGCCGTTCCTGATCCTGACCTTCGCCTTCTGCTTCCGGATCGGCGGCGGTGCGGCCCACCTGGTGCGCCGGCTCGCCTACGCGATGCTCCTGCTCATGCTCTCGGGCCTGGAGGACCTCGCGTATCTCACGGTCAACGACCACACCGACCCGCAGTGGCAGACCATCCCCGAGGTGTGGACCTGGGCCTCCCACATGACGGTCCGGCTCGGTCACCCGGCCAGCAAGTACGAGGCGTTCGCGCTGATCATCACGCACGTCGTGCTCGCCCTCTTCGTGCTGCTCGCCCCGACCCGCTGGTTCAGCGCGCTGGGCCGGTTCGTCCCGCGCCGCTCCGCCGTGTCCCGCACCGCCGCCTGACGGCCCGCCCCCCGAAGGGGAGTTGACGAGATGTTCCTCCGAGAGGCCTGGTACGTGCCCGTCACGTTCGCCCGGC
The DNA here is from genome assembly GCF_036181745.1 of Streptomyces sp. NBC_00259. Lineage (NCBI taxonomy): Bacteria > Bacillati > Actinomycetota > Actinomycetes > Kitasatosporales > Streptomycetaceae > Streptomyces > Streptomyces sp. NBC_00259. The sequence continues at coordinate 4,178,685 of NZ_CP108080.1, forward strand.
AGTACGGTTCCCGGCGCTCACTGCGCCGGCGCCAGCTCTCCTCGCTGAACCGGATGCTGGCACACGCCCGGGCGCGGGTCCCGTACTACCGGGACGAGCCCGACTACCGCACCGGACCGCTGCGCTCCCTCGACGAGGTGGCGAAGCTGCCGGTCATCGACAAGGAGGTCCTGCGGGGCCGGCCTCTGGAGGAACTCCTCGCGGACGGGGTGGTGCCGGGCACCGTACCGACCTTCCGCACCAGCGGCTCCACCGGACGCCGGGTCACCGTCGTCCACGACCAGCACAGCCACGACTACCACATGGCCTCGTGCGTACGCCGGTTCCTGGCGACCGGCCGCTATCGGCCCACGGACCGGCTCTCGCACATCAGGCCGTTCGCGCCGCCCTCGCGCGGCTTCCAGAAGGCCGGGCTCTTCCGCCGCCACGTGCTGCTCACCGACCGGCCGATGGACGAGATCAAGGCCGAACTGCTCGCCGCGGCACCCCAGGTGATCATCGGGTACCCGGTGCATCTGCGTGCCCTGCTCAGGGCCCTGACCCCGGCCGAACTCACCGCGCTGCGGGGCATGCTGAAGCTGGTGATGACGGAGTCCGAACTCCTCGTCCCGGAGCACCGTGCGCTGCTGGAGCGGGAGTTCGGGGCACCCGTGCACGACGAGTACTCGGCGTTCGAGGTGCTCAACATCGCGTACGAGTGCGTCCACCAGCGGGCCCATCTCGCCGAGGACCGGCTGCTCGTGGAGATCCTCGGACCGGACGGGCAGCCGGTGCCGGACGGCACCGAGGGGCGGGTGGTGGTGACCGCGTTCATGGAGCGCGCGATGCCGCTGATCCGCTACGACCTGGGCGACGTGGGCCGGATCGACACCGACCCGTGCCCCTGCGGCCGTCGCTTCAGGACCCTGCGGCTGACCGCGGGCCGCGTCAACGACGCGGTGCTGCTGCCCACCGGCCGCCAGCTGTACCCGGACACCTTCCTGCATCTGGCCGCGACCTTCCCCGGCATCGCCGAGTGCAGCGTCGTGCAGAGCCGCGAGGGCGCGGTCCGGCTGAACGTGGTCCCGTCCACGCCGCTGTCCCGCACCGCATGGGACGAACTGACCGCAGCGGTACGGGAACGCCTGCTCACCGTGGCCGGCTGCGACTTCCCCCTGGAGGTCGTCCGCACGGACAGCATCGAGATCACCGGAGGCGGCAAGGGCCGCTTCGTCACCTCCGACGCGGTGGTCCCCCGGCCGGCCCACTCCGCGCCGGCATGACGGCGCCGTCCGGCGGGCCGGGCCGGCGCCCCACCGCCCGGTCGCTGGCCTCCCTGCTCGCCGGACGCACCGCCTTCCGGCTGGCGCTGCTCGGGACCAACGCCGCACTGCTGGCGAGCTGGGGGGAGGGGACGTACGAGCCCTACGCCGCGGCCATGGGCACGGCACAGGTGCTCACGACCCTCACCACGCTCGGCATCGAGAAGTCCGCGCTGAAACTCGTGCCCAGGGCACGGCGCACCGGGCCCCAGCTCATCACCGTCCTGCTGGTGTCCGCGCTGCTGCTCGCCGGCGCGGCCGTGCTCTGGCTGGGCTGCGCGGCGCTGTTCCTCCCGGCCGGGGACACGGGCATGCTGAGGCTGCTCGCAGGTCTCTACGCCGCGCTCCTCGGACTGAACACCGTGCTGGTCGGGCTCTGCCGGGCACTGGACAGGAACCGTGCCGACGTCCTGAACTTCGCGATCCTGTCGCTGGTCATCGCCACCGGTGCCGGGGGAGCGAGCCTGCTGGGCTGGGGGCCCGTGGCCTTCACCGGCTGGATACTCGCCGGCACCGCCCTGCTCAACCTGGCCCACCTGCCGGCCCTGTACCGGGCCACCCGCCGGCCGGTGCGCCGCGGGATCACCCGGCCCGTGGTGTCCACCTCCGTGCTGATGGCCTGCGGTGACATCGCGGCCGCCGGCACGGTCAGCCTCCTCTTCGCGATGCTCGGCGCCTCACGGCACCACGAACAGACCGGCCATCTGTATCTGATGGTCCTCGCCTCGTCCGTGCTGCTGAACGGCTTCGGCTATCTGATGCGGCTCTTCCAGCCGCATGTGTCCCTGACCCTCCGGTCGGTGGACCCCGCCTCGCTGGACCGCCGGGTGGTACGGCGTCTGCTGCCCGTCGCCGCCGTCGGAGCGGTGTGGACCGCACTGGCCCTGTGGCTGGCACGGTCGGCCGAACAGGCCGCGCTCGTACCGTCGTCGGTGGCCGTCCTGCTGCTGTACGTGCTGTGCGTCCCGCTGTTCTTCGCCGTCGGCAGCCTCAACTACCTGCTGGAGAACGCGACCTCCCGCACCCTGCGGGCCACCGCGGTGAGCGCGCTGGGCGGACTGGTCTGCGCCGTCCTGCTCGGCCTGGTTCTCGTACCGGCCCTGGGCGCGCTCGGCGCGGTGACCGCCCTCGCCTCGGGAGAGGTGGCCCACGCCGTGCTGGCGCGCCTCCTGCTCCGGAGCCGTCTTCGCGGCCCCGCGACGCCGTCCGCGGGCGCTTGCGCGTCCCGTACGACCGCGTCCCGTACGACCGCGTCCCGTACGACCGTCTCTCGCGCGACCGCGTCCACCACCCCCGCACCCACCATGCCCACCGCGCCGACCGCGGTGCCGACCGACCTTGGAGCCTCATGATGAACGACCTTCCGCCGCGCCCCGCGGGAACGCCCGCCTGGCGCGGCATCGTCTATCCCCTGCTGATCTCCGCCGTGGCCGTCGGTGTGCTCGTCGCCGTCCTGGGGTTCGGCCTCGGGGTGCCGGATCCCGGCGGGGCGGGTGGTGCGGGCGGCGGGCCGCCCTCCGGAGGCACGCACGTCAGCGAAACGGTGCTGCGGGTCGTCGCCGCACTCGCCGCGGTGGCCGCGGTCGCCACCGCGGGCGGCTGGCTGGCCCGCAAGCTGGGCCAGCCCCCGGTCATCGGGGAGATCGCCACGGGCCTGCTGCTCGGACCGTCCTTCCTGGCCGGACTGCTCCCCGGCTCGGTCGAACTGTTCTTCCCCACGGCGGCGAAGCCGCTCCTCGGGCTGCTCGCCCAGGTCGGCCTGATCCTCTTCATGTTCGCCGTCGGTTCCGAGTTCGACGCCTCCCAACTGCGCCGCAGCGGCCGGATCGTGGGCGCGGTCAGCCAGGGCAGCATGATCATTCCCTTTGTGCTGGGCGTGCTGTCCGCGGCCCTGGTGTACCGGGAGTTCGCCGCGGGCGGCATCGGGTTCGTCCCCTTCGCACTCTTCCTCGGGACGGCGATGAGCATCACCGCCTTCCCCGTGCTCGCCCGCATCGTCCAGGAGTCGGGCCTCGCCCGCCATCCGCTGGGCACCATGGCCATGACCTGCGCCGCCGCCTGCGACGTGATCGCCTGGGGCGCCCTCGCCACCGCCATGGCCGTGGCGAGCGCGGGCAGCATCTGGGGTGCGGGCGGCACCGTGCTGCTCGCCGCGGGGTTCGCCGCCGTCGTGCTGATCGCCGGTCGCCCCCTGGTGCGCGCCGCCGACCAGTGGGCGGACCGGGCCCGGGTGTCGTCCGCGGCCCGGCTGCTCGCCCTGCTGCTGCTCGCCTTCTCGCTGGCCTGGCTCACCGACCTGATCGGCGTCCACTCGATATTCGGCGCCTTCCTGGCCGGAACGCTGGTACCGCACCGCAAGGGATCCGCGCTCACCGCCGTGCAGACCCGGCTCGACTCCGTGAACCGCAGGCTGCTGCTGCCGCTGTTCTTCGTGTCCGTCGGCATGACCGTGGACCTCACCCAGGTGACCGGACACGCCGGTCTGCTGCTGGCCGGGGCCGTCGCGGTCGTCACCGCCGTCGTGGGCAAGCTCGCCGGGACCACCGTCACCGCGCGGGCGGCGGGGCTGCCCTGGCGGCTGTCGCTCGGACTCGGCGTGCTGCTGAACGCCCGCGGTGTGACCGAGATCGTCGTGCTCCGTGCCGGTCTGGACGCCGGGCTCATCAACCAGAACGCGTTCACCGTGCTGGTCGTGATGGCGGTGCTGACCACGGTGATGACCGGACCCGCGTTGCATCTGCTGAAGCTCTCCCGCCGGCCCGGCGCCGGCTCCGTCCACGAAGGCACCACACCCGCGTCCCCCGCCCCGGCGGACACCGCCTCCGCCACCCCCGCCAAGGAAATGGAACCCGCATGAACCTCGACTCCCCCGCCCCCGTCTCCCTCGTCACCGGAGGCGCCGGCTTCATCGGATCCCATGTGGCGCGTGAACTGCTCGCCGCCGGCCACCGGGTGATCGTCCTCGACGACCTCAGCGGAGGCGTGCACGGCAATGTCCCCGACGGCGCCGAGTTCCGGCACGGCAGCGTCTGCGATCCCGAGGTGGTCGACGCCGTCTTCGCCGCCCATCGCGTCGACTACGTCTTCCACCTCGCCGCGTACGCCGCCGAGGGACTGAGCCACTTCATCAAGCGCTTCAACTACATGAACAACGTGGTCGGCAGCGTCAACCTCATCAACGCGGCCGTCAACGCGGGCACGGTCAAGTGCTTCGTCTTCACCTCGTCCATCGCGGTCTACGGCGCCAACCAGCTGCCGATGAGCGAGGACCTCGTACCCGCGCCCGAGGACCCGTACGGCATCGCGAAGTTCTCCGTCGAACAGGAACTCCGCGTCACGCACGAGATGTTCGGCATGCCCTACATCATCTTCAGGCCGCACAACGTCTACGGCGAGTACCAGAACATCGGCGACCGCTACCGCAACGTCATCGGCATCTTCATGAACCAGGCGCTGCGCGGCGAGCCCTTCACGGTCTTCGGCGACGGCGAACAGACCCGCGCCTTCAGCTACATCAAGGACGTGGCGCCCGCCATCGCCCGCTCCGTGGAGACGCCCGAGGCGTACAACGAGGTCTTCAACGTCGGTGGCGACCAGGTGTACAGCGTCAACCGCATCGCGGCCGCCGTCTGCGACGCCATGGACGTGGAGCTGCGCGTCAACCACCTGCCGGAGCGCAACGAGGTGCGCGACGCCTACGCCACCCACGAGAAGGCCCACAAGGTCCTGGGCACCCCCGAGCAGCCCGTCGGCCTCGAGGAGGGCATCGGCCGCATGGCCGCATGGGTCAAGGAGGTCGGCCCGCAGGAGCCCTCGGTCTTCTCCGGTATCGAGGTGGTCCGGAACCTGCCGCCGTCCTGGCGGGCGGCGCTGGAGGAGCGCCGCGCCATCTGAAGCGGAACGCCGCCCGACGGCGAGGACAGGAATGAAGGGGACAAGGAAAACCGGGAGGAGGGACGGCTCGTGACGGCGGTCCCTCCTCCTGTTCAGCCGACCGGACCCTCCCGGTCAGTCGGCCGCTCCGGCCGGCAGTACCTTCACGACCCTGATCTTGCCGTTGGCCTCGGGTGCGATGGAGGACACCTGCTCGACGACCACGTCGAAGCCGGGAACCGCCTCCCGCACCGCCGACCCGATCCGCTCCGTCACCGAGGCGCAGGACCCGGGCGCGAGGACCACACGGACGGTGACCTGCGCCGGCCGCTCCTGAACCAGCTGCATCCGGGAGACCTCGGGGAAGTCCTGCACTCGGCTGGTGAGGAAGTCGGCATAGAACTCACGGCCGTCCTGGCCGCGGAAACGGTCCTGGCTGCGCCCCTGCACCCGGAGCACGACGGGGGTGCGCCGCCCGCAGGCGCAGTCCGCGGGCCCCACGGCCACCCGGTCGCCGAGCCGGTAGCGGATCAGCGGCATCGCCTCGCTGTGCAGCCGGGTCACCAGGATCTCGCCCTCCGCCGCGCGGATCCCGTCGACCGGCACGACGGAGCCGTCCTCCTGCTCCAGCTCGACCACGACGTCCGCGGACCGCAGATGCAGCGAGCCCAGGCGGCACGTGCGGGCGATGGTGAACACCTCGACGGACGCGTACACCTCGTGGCAGCGCGCGCCCAGATGTCCGACCACCCGCGCCCGCGCGGTCGGCGTCAGCCGCTCCCCGCCGAACAGCACCCGGCGGGCGCCCCGGTAGCGCAGGCCCCGTCGCTCCAGCTCCTCCACCACGGAGGCGATCACATGCGGGAAGCCGACCAGGAAGGTCGGCCGGGCCGCCAGGAACGCCTCGACCTGTTCGTCCAGCGTCCTGCTGGTGTCGATGTGGAAGGTGCGCAGCAGACCGAACCGCTCCAGCGGGTGCCGCAGGAAGGGAGCGACCCGGAAGTACGCGATCCGGTCCCATGGGCGCAGCCCCGTGGCCAGCATGTCGTACAGGTACGACGCCCGCAGATAGCCCAGATCGCGCTCGGAGTTGCGGATGGTGATCGGGATACCGGAGGAGCCGCTGGTGGTGCCCGCCTTGGTGTTCGCCGTGGTGAAACCGTCCGCGAGCAGGTCCTCGGGCGCCCGGTCGTGGAGTTCGGCGCGGTCCAGCGTCGGCAGCGACGGAAGGTCCTCCGGCCCCCGGAAGGCGGCCGCGGTCTCCGGCGCGATCAGCTCCCGGTAGCGCGGCACACCGGCCTGCGCGTGCCGGACCAGCCGGACCAGCCGGCGCCGCCGCTCGGGTTCGAGACGGGCCGGGTCGGCCCGCTCCAGCCGGTGGGTCCGTACGAGATTGCGCAGCACCGGCACGAGCCGCATGACGGGTGAGACGGCCGCGGTCACAGGGGTCTCCGGAGGATGGGTACGCCGTGCAGGGGGCACCGCCCGGGACCGAAGAACTCGGCACCCTCGGGCCGGACATGGACGAGCGTGGGACGGCGTCGGCGCAGCAGCGTCAGCACCGTTTCCCCGTCGAGCAGCCGCGCATGAACGCGGGACGGGTTGAGATGCAGCTCCCCGCAGGCGCCGGGGACCCCGCCGAGGTGGCCGAGCCAGGGCTCGTACCAGACCGAACCGGCGGCCGGGCGGGTCCGGGCGGCCGCCGCCAGGGTGACGCGTTCCACGGTCACCGGACCCGCCGCCACGCCCGCGAGCTGCCCGGCGTCGCCGACCACGAGCGCGTGCCCGTCCGGCACCGGGCGGCCGGTGCCGGGCCGTTCGGCGCCGGAGCGTTCGGTGCCGGAGCGTTCGGTGCCGGAGCGATCGGTACCGGACCGTTCGGCGTACCGCTCCGCGTACCGTCCGGCGTCCGCCGTGGTCGCGAGCAGCACCCGCCAGTTCGTGCCGTACGCCCGCACGGGATCGCGCAGCGCGGAGGCGATCTCGTACACGTCCCTGCCGCCGTCGGTCCGGTGTCCGGCGAGCCGCAGCGCCTCGTGCAGTTCGGCGATGTGCTCGCCGGCCGGCCGGCCGGGGTCGCGCCGCGCGAGCAGGGCCGAGCCGAGCGGCATCAGCAGATGCCGCCGCAGCTCGGCCTCGTCGCGGGTGAGCGGCGGCAGGGTCCCGGTCGCCGCGTACCGCTCCCTGTAGTGCGGCACCGTGGCCACGGCACGGCGCACGGTCCGTGCGTAGCGCTGTCGGCCGCGCATCTCAGCAGTGGGTGTTCTGGTCGTGGACGAGCATCCAGTTCCCGTCGGTGCGGGCGAAGACCAGGCTGAGCAGATAGCGCAGCTCGTACGGCTTGCCGTGCTGGTCCAGGTCCCGGTAGTCGACGGTCAGCACGGCCACCGCCGTGTCCTGGTGCACCACCGTGCGGCTGGTCTCGGTCTCCATCGTCCAGTCGGGGTCCTCGAACCAGCCCTTGTGGAAGGCCCGGATGGCGTCGGCGCCCTCCACGGTCTTCCCGTTCGGCAGGATGATCGTCGCCTCGTCGTGGACGGTGGCCATGTAGGCGTCCAGGTCGCGGGTGCGGACGGCCGCGAGATGCTGGTCGAGCGCGGTGGTGAAGTCCATGGGATCTGCTTTCGTGGTCGGTGGTCGGTGGTCGGTGGTCGGTGGTCGGTGGTCGGTGGTCGGTGGTCGGTGGTCTTGGTCGGTAGTTGATCGTGTTCGTGCGCGGGTCAGAAGGGGACGGCCACCGCGTGGCGCGGTATCGCCGTGGCGCCGAAGGACTCCTTCAGCTGCCGCATGCCGGGGCCGAGTTCGACGGCAGGCACTCCCGTGTCGATCATCCTGCTGATCTCCCTCAGGTACAGGTCGAGATAGAGATCCCGGCCGCCCGCGGATCCGGTCACCGTGGTCACCCAGCCGCCGGGCACGTCCAGCACCAGGTCGAAGGACACGGGCCGGCCGGAGCTCTTGTCGCGGTGGACGAAGTACGAGGCGCCGGAGGACCGGTTGAGCCGCTCGAAGTAGGAGGGCAGCAGCGGCACGACCCCGCCCGGGCGGCTCGTGTGCTTCATCCGGGTCAGTTGGTCCAGCCGGCTGGCGTGCACCGGGTCGATCGTCGGAACCGCCACGTCCACGACCAGATCCGGGTCGGCGCCGATCCGTTCGTGGAGCGCCGACAGTCTGCGTCGCCGGCCCCGCGGCAGCCCGGCGAAGTACGCGTCCATGCTCTCCCAGCCGTTGTGCAGCACGGCGTTGGAGGCGGTGTCCCTCTTCAGCCGCAACGCGCCGTCGAGATACGCGAGGTCGGGTGACTCGACGTCGAGGTGCAGGATCCCCAGACAGCGCGGGCCCAGCCGGCGGCGCACCGCCCGCTCGAAGGCGCGCGTGGCGGCCCGGCGCCCGGCGGTTGCGAGACCGGGGGCGTACAGCCGTCCGGCGCTGAAACTGTTCGGCAGATGGACCTGGAACCAGCCAGGTACGGCCGCCCGGCCGGGCGGGCGGAACCGCTGGGCGAGCGGCCGAACCCCGAGCCGCCCGCAGAATGCCGCCACCGGTTCGCCCGCGTCCCGGACCAGTCCGGCGAACAGCGGCCGCCGGTTCCCCCGGCCGGCCGCCTCCAGCAGGTCTTCCTCCCACAGGACGCAGGCGCGCCGGTCCCGGACGAAGGCGTCCCAGCCGTCGGGCGCCGGCCCGCCACCGGGGGTGAAGATCTCAGCTCGCACGGCTCAGGGCCTCCTGACGGGATCGGTCGGATCCGCCGGACAGCCGTGCGCGCAGAGGGCGTTCACCGCGGTCGCGGTAGGCGGCCAGCGCGTCGGCGACCAGGGCGGGGGTGAAGACGTCGGCGAGGGTGTCCAGCCGGGGACCGTGCGCGGTGCCGAACAGCGCCCCGTAGATCTCCCGGAAGTCCTCCCGGGTGCGGCCGGCCCGCGGCGCGCCGGCTCCGGTGTGCTGCCTCAACTGCTCGATCAGCAGGTCGACCGCGGGGCCGGCCGGTGTGTCACCGGTCGGCGCCCAGTAGTGGTCCCGGCCGTGCTCCGTGAGCCAGGCGAGCGCGTGGCCGAGCCGTTCGTCGAGCAACGCCCGGTCGGCGCCCGGGTGCAGGGCGACGAGGTGCCGCCGCGCCGCGTCCGCCGAGGAGCCGTGCGCGTACAGCGCCCCCAGGACCGAGCGCATCCGGGGCAGGGTCGCGTATCCGCCGGGCTCCTCGTCGGTCAGCAGCTCCCAGAGGATCCGGGCGCGCTCGTCCCGGCCGACGGCCCGGACGAACCGGTCGAACTCGTCGTACGCGCCCAGGAACGGGCCCGGGCCGAAGCCCAGCCGCAGATCCGACAGGCAGTTGCGGCGGGCGTACAGCCACAGCACCAGCGGCGCGGGATGGACGGCGAGCAGATCGCGTACGAACGGGCCGCCGCCGAGCGACCCGGAGATCTTGCCGCCGCCCCGCTCGCCGCGGACCAGCCCGTACGGGACGATGACCGGCTGCGGGGAGCCGAGATAGCCGTCGTACACCGGCCGCGTCCGGTCCATGGTGCTGCCCGCGCTGCAGTGGTCCTGACCCGCCGGCTCGCAGTCGATGCCCTCGTACGCGACGCGCAGCGTCCAGTCCAGCGCCCAGGACGGTTTGACGTCCGCGGGGTCGTGGGCGGTCAGTTCGGCACCGCAGGACAGGCACCGGTAGCGCGCGGCATGACCGTCCAGCCGGTGGATCTCCGTGGTGTTGCGGCCGCACTGCAGGCAGTAGACGGCGAAGAGGTCCCGCCCGTCGCCCTTGCCGAGCAGCGTCGCGAGCCGTTCGGCGTCGCGCTGGTAGCGGCGCTGGATCTCCCTGTACGCACCGGCCCGGTAGCGCTCGTACTGGTAGTGCGTCTCCCAGTCGCCGCCGGGCGGCGTCCGCCCGTCGTCGTCGGCCTCCGCGGGCAGGATGCCCACTGCCCGGAGCTCCGCGAGGTAGGCGCGGCAGATGCGGGCGGCACGCTCCCGGCGTTCGGCGAGCGGCCGCCCTCCGCAGTCCGCGAGCTCCGGGTCCCGGGCGGCCTGGCTCTCCCGTACGGGGTCGTAGTCGTCGAAGCTGAGCAGGATCGCGGAGCGGCGGCCCATGCGGGCGAGGGCACGGTGCACCAGGTGGGCGCAGACGGTGTCCCGGAAGTTCCCGATGTGGAAGTAGCCGGTCGGCGACATGCTGGTCTGGATCAGGATGCGGTGGGCCGGCGGATGGCGGTCGGCGAGCCGGCGCGCGTAGTCGAGGGCCCAGTGCGCCGCGGTGCGGTCCTGTGCGTGCAGCCCGCCGGAGCGGGCCTCCTCCCGCGGCTCCGGGCTCTGCTTCCGCGCACGTCGTCTCCTTGGCATGGCAGGAGTACAGCGCGCGCTCCGATAAAGGCCCTATACGTCGCACGGCGACGTCGGACCGCCCGGGGCGCTCAGGGCAGCCAGCCGTTCTCCTTCGCGGTGCGCAGGGCGTCGATGCGGTTGCGTGCGCCGAGTTTGTTCACGATCGTCGTGAGGTAGTTGCGGACCGTCCCGACGGACAGGTTCGTGGTGGTGGCGATCTGCGCGGTCTCCGCGCCCGCCGCGATGAGGCCCAGCACCTCGACCTCGCGCCTGGTGAGCGGATTGTCACCGATCTCCCAGGCGGACATGGCCAGTTCGGGGTCGATGACCCGGCGGCCCGCACCCACCCTGCGCACCCCCTCGACGAGTTCGTCCGGTGAGGCGTGTTTGGGGAGGAAGCCGCTCACCTGCGCGTCGAGCGCCCGCCACAACTGCCCGGGCAGTGCGACGCCCGTGAGGATCAGAGTGCGGCAGTCGGGGACCTGGTCGCGCAGCAGTCCGGCGGCGGTGATGCCGTCCATGCCGGGCATGTCGATGTCGAGCACCGCGGTGTCCGCCTCCGTCCGGATGACCGCCGGTACGACCTCGCTGCCGCTCGCGACCTGTGCGACCACCTCCATGTCCGGCTCCAGTTCCAGGAGCGCGGCCAGCGCCACCCGGATCATGTGCATGTCCTCGGCCAGCACGATCCTCTGCATCGGTTCCCCCGTCGTCCGTCCGGGGCCCGCCCTGTGTCCCGCCGGACTGGTCCGACGACGGGCCCTCTGCGAGTCAAGGCGCCCTGTGTACCACCGGGGAGGGTCGCAGCAGCGGGGCTCGTATAGCGGAGTGATAGCGGGACCGGTGACGCTCTCGCGGTACCAGACGCAGAATGGGGGCGACATGTCACAGGCTCTGCCCGCACCGTCCGCGCTGTGCTCACGGGCCAAGGCCGGTGCCGGCACCGCCACGACGGCCGACACCGCCACGACCGTGTCCGCCGTCGTGACCGACACCGCCCAGCGCCGTGTCGTCGTACGGGAGCGGCTGCGCTTCGCCCGCGATCTGCACGATCTGCTCGGGCCGCGGCTCCTGGCGATCACGCTCCAGTGCGAGCTGGCGCTGCGTCTGATGGACCGCACACCGGACTCGGCCCGGAGCCGGCTGGCCGAGGCGCTCTCCGGGATGCGCGAGATCCACGAGGAGGCCCGGCGGGTGGCGCACGGCTACCACTGCCTGTCTCTCGACACGGAGATCGAGTCCGTCCGGAACCTGCTGGAGTCGGCCGGGATCCGCACCGAGGCGGGACCGGTGAGCGCGCCGCTTCCCGCGCCGCTCCAGACGGTCCTGGCGACGACGGTCCGGGAGGCGGCCGCCAATGTGCTGAGACACAGCCGCGCCCGCACCTGCCGGGTGGCGGTGGACACGCTGCCGGGCGAGGTGCTGCTGACGGTGGCAAACGACGGTGTCCGCGCCCCGAACCAACCGTCCCCTCCCGAGGCTGCCGGGGAGCCGGGCCTGGGACTGCGCAGCCTCGCCGAACGCATCACGGCCGCCGGCGGCCGACTGACCCACGGCCCGTACCCTTCCGGGCACTACACACTGGAGGCCCGTTTCCCGCTCCCCGACCGCGGACCTCAACCTCCGTACACGCGGACCTCAACCTCCGTAGCGGTTTCGTAGGTCCGTCGTGATCCGCGACATGATGCCCATTGCCTGCTGCGGAGGCGTATCCGCCAACGGCATCTCCACCTGGGGATCATAGGCAGTCAGGCCGGTCTCCTTCTCCACGATCGCGGAGAGAGCAAAGAGCGTGCCGAGCACTGTTGCAGCACCGTCGCCGACGTGCCAGTAGGGCACCGTGACGCTGACCTCGTCACCGAACACTGACAGGTTGATACCGGTGCCGGAGTGGCTCAGGTCCCGCGACTCCTGCTCGTACTCCGTGATGTCCACATCGCCGAGCAGGGTTCGGGCCTGTGGCTCTATTCGCTGCCACGCTTCGAGGAGCTCGTCGGGGATCGGCTCGCTGTCTTCGGCAGCCGCGTCCTCCATGGCCTCCAGGACCTCATCCCAGGACTGGCCCTCGCGTCGGCTCAGAAAGTAGATGTCGTAGCTCACCGCGAGATCGTAGAACCACCCGGTTCGCGTTGTCGGCAGCGGTCGCGAAGGCCGTCGTTGCAGTGATGGCACCGTGGGTTCGAATCCCACACCCACCGCAGGTGAACGTTCCCGGGCCAGCCGATTCGGACAGGGGTCGTCGTGCCAGTAACGCAAGGGGGTCGCCTCCTTTCCGTCGTCGGCGGCGCCAAGATCACCACAGCTGTGGCCGCTCAGTCGGTGGCCGTCACCTGAGCGCTGCCGATGAGGTATGTCACCCAACTATCGGTAAAGAGCGATCAGTTGGGAGATGTCAATGCAACTTGCGGTGGACTTCACTCGTCTCCCGGTAGGACGCAACCCGTGATCACGCCTGGATATCTTCACCTGTTGGAAGATCCGTTCCAACGGGGAGAGTGCATGACCAGCACACTGAAGAAGTTCGGGACGACCGCCTCGGCGATAGGCCTGCTGACCGCGGGCATGACGTTCGGCATCGCGCCGTCGGCCCAGGCCGCCGTCGGGCCGACCGGCTGCACGGCATACGTGTCGCACACCAACGACCATGTCGCCGTGGGCGCCTGCAGGTCCGGCAACGGCACCTGGAACGTCCAGGCCTGGTGCGGCGGCCCGGGAGGCGCGAGGGGCCCCTACAAGGGCACCCCCGGCTACCGAACCCGTGGCGTGGAGAAGATGGCGACGATCAACTGCGGCTCCTCCGGCTACCCGTACAACATGAAGGTTGTCGACATCAAGTCCTGATCCGACTACCGGAAGGCCGGCCTCGGGCCCGGAACGCCTGCGCGACGACCGTCAGGCCCCGGCCCGGGGTTCCGGCCGGTCGGCCCACGCCTGCAAGGGACGATCGCGACCGCGCCTACGGGAGTCGCTCCGCAGGCGCCACACCGCGCCCCCGCATCACTCGCAGTCTTCGGGGCGCCCTGTCCCCGGCCCGGCTCGGCGGCGACACCGCTGGGTCGTAGAACGCCCCGATGCCTGAACTCGTGGCGCGAGGGAGCGCTCTGCCCTTCACGTGGATGCGTGCGTACGCGTGCGCCGCGACGAAGCGGGCAACGTCCTCGGCAACGACCAGGCGGGGCACCACAAGGCCCCCCGCTCGGGCTCAGCTCGCCTTGCGTCAGACCGAGCGCGAGGCTCACGAGGAGACGTCGGTCAGCCGTCTCCTCGTCTGGAAGGGGCAGGCCTGCACGGTCGGAGTCTGAAGTCGCTGGTCAGATACGGTGACGAGATGACCGAGAGCCTGCCTGCCGACGTAGCCGACGTGCTTGCGGCAGTCCTGAACGGGGACACTCCGGTTCATATCGCACGCCAAAGGCGGGTTGCACACCTCAGCGTGCGAGCCCGCTGCACATGTGGTGTGGCACCGTCTCCTTCGAGCTCGACACCAGCAAGGCGGACCCTGCACCCACCGGCTCCAGCACGGTCGTGGCGGCCGAAGCGCAGCTCGTCACCGAAGCCGGCGAGTGCCCAGGTGAGGTCCTGGTCTTCACCCAGGGCGGCTACCTGTCCTGGCTGGAAGTCTGTTCATGGAGCGACGACATAGAAGTGACACTGGCTGCCGCGCGTCGCTGGTTGCAGACACACTCGTGATCCCGAACGACGAGTGCCCAGCGGGCGTGGCTGCCGATTGCGCCGCCGTCCGTGGTCGTTGATGTCAAAGTTGATGTCAGCGGAACAGCTCCGGGACCGGGCAGACCTCCAATGACTCATCCGTCCGGTCTGCCCAGCGCCACCAGACATGCCGATCGGCACACCTCCACAGCGACCGGCAGGTTCGCAGGTCGTCGTCTTCCCGCCTGGAGAGCACGAAGCCGCCAGACTTCATGGGCCGGCTGTACTCGGGACAGGCCAGGGCATCGTCGGGCATGCGGCGCGCCTTAACGGAGCGACCGCTACGCGGTGCCGGCGCTTTGGGCCTCGGAGCACGAGATTGGAAGACGGCGTACGCGGATGGCGGCTGATCTGGCAACTCCTTGCCCCGGGCCGGAGCACGGTCGGCGCCCCGGTTCTCCGGTCCCGAAGGATTGCGCACACAACGGGCACGGCTAGGCTGCAGCTCATGCCTGACGTCGAGCCGACAGATCCGGAAGCCGAGAGGGCCAGGGGGCGTGTCTCACTGTGGCTGGACGCCGAGGATCTTCGTCGGCTCGCGTCCCACTGCTGCTGCTCTGAGGACACTTCGCAGGAAGATCGTGAGCAGGCCCCAGCCACAGCGGGTTGCCGTCCACTGCATCTGGTGTGCTCGCTCTAGCCGCGCGGTCGGCGGCGAGCGGAGCTGCCCGTCCATGTCTCCGCACTCTTCGGCGAGCCGAATCTGGTCGCGGATGCGGACCCGTGCCCCACACCACCATCAGCCCTCGGCGAGAAATCGGACCTCGGAAACATAGGCCGGTGGATCCGGGCTGAGTGCTCCGTTTCTCCGTCTCTCCGTTCCCTCAAGTCAAGTCTTGCGCATTCCTTGCGGTCGGCCGGGAAACGCCGAGGTCGGGGGATCGCTGGGTCGCCGTAAGAAGTCCGTAAGGCACTCGGACCGGTATTCGCGGCCATATGGCCAGTAGCGTCGTCAACTGGCAGGCGGCATCCCTGTGTTGGGGACGCGGATTACGCCTGGACGAAGGGGACGGCCGGGCAATGAGGAATGCAACGGGTGGAGCCGCGCCGCGAAAGGGGCGGGTCAAGCGCGCCATGGTGGCCGCGTGCGCCATGGCCGCAGTGGCGGGTGGCGGGCTGATAGCCGCCCCGGCGGTACACGCCGACGGCGCGGGCGGCGATCAGCGGGCGAATCCTGGGCAGGTGTTCGACGGCACGTTCCGTGCGGGCGACAACCAGACCCAGTTCATCGGCAGCTGCTTCACCGCGCGGGGCAGTGCCACCTTCGGCGGTCCACGGCACACCGACTGCGGGGTGGACCGCGTGACGTACAACGTCACCGGTGAGGCGTTCCGGACCAATCGCGCCCAGCACACGTACATCGGCAACGTGATCGATGTACGCGGCGGCTCGGTCACCCTGGCCGGTGGCGTCTACGAGGGGAATCGCATCATCGCGGACCGGATCCTCATCCTCGGGAACGCCGTACTCGTGGGCGGCAATCAGCTCGAAGGAGAGGTCGAGGTCGCCAATCCCGACTCGGTGGCCGGTGAGCTCTATACCGACCGTGTGGTGACCGACGATATCCAGCGGATCGCGGACGGTCTCAACGAGGCGGAGCGTGCCACGGGCTGGTTCCTTTCCGAAGCGGAATTCAATCGCCTTGACACCGAAGGGGAAATCGGTGGCCAAGGCCCGGACGGCCGGGTCGGACTGCACAATGTGCTGGCGGCCACGGGCAGTCAGGACGAATACGGCAACCAGGCCCGGGTCCTCGCCCGAAACGACTCCTCGCTCTTCAGCGCGGTCGTGACCGCGAACGGGCCGCGCGACCCGGACGAGGAGGACCCCACGGCCACGCGCGAGGACTTCCAGCTCCTCAACAGCCACATCCGGGAGTGCCGCGAGGAGATGGAGCGCACGTTCCCGCAGGGTGCGGGGGCGGCCTTGAACGCACTCCTTGCCTGCTCGTCACGGAGCACCACGGCGGCGACGCTGGTCGACGACGTCAACGACCGGCTCGAGAGCAGCCGGCGCTGACCGACACCGGAGTGAAGGACGCCGGGGTGACCGCCGATCCGGCGGTCACCCCGGTGACGTTGGCCGACTGGCTCTCTGAGGGTCGGCTTCGCCGACGGGCTGCAACACCCATGGTGTTGCAGGCGGTTTGTGACCGGACACTGTTGAGCAGGTGGACGCCCTCGCGGACGCGATCGGGCTGCGCTGGCGCCTCATGATCTACCTCGGGGCTTACGGCCGGCTGCGTCCAGAGGAGCAGGCAGAGCTACGGCGCAACGACGTCGACCTGGCCATGACGATCCGCGTTCTCAAGGCGGCTCCAGAGCTGAGCACGGGGAAGCGTGCCGAGGGCCCGACCCAGTCCGAGGCGGGCAAGCGGGTCCTCCTGCTGCCGGGGTTCGTCCACGCGGACCTTGAGTGCCACTTGGATTGGTTCGCGGAGAAGGGGCCGGACGGGCTGCTGTTCGTGGGGGAGCGGGGTAAGCCGTTCCGGCGGTCGACCTTCGGGCGGAAGTGGCGCAAGGCCCGGACCAAGGCCGCTGACGTGCCCGACGATCAGGCATCGGGCACGGAACGGGCACGCGACGCCCAGGCCGGTCCAGACAACAAAGAAGCCCCGGGCTGTCTGCCTGGGGCCTTTACTGGAGCGGGTGACGGGAATCGAACCCGCGCTCTGAGCTTGGGAATCAACCAGTACTCCTCGTCGTAGGTGGCCTTGACCAGCGAGAATGCTGCGCTGGTGCGATGTCGGCCAGTGGTCGGGCGGTGCCACTGGTAACCGCTGTTTGCCCATACGGATGGCACGTAGTGGCACGGCGTACTGTAAAAGGCGCCGCGTCGGCGGCAGTCGGGCGGTTGCGCGCGAGGTGTGGGCCGCGCGCTGCTGTCATCGATCGCCCCGCCGAGCCTCACCGCGGTGTCGCTGGGCGGCCCCGGAGTTTCCGGCAGAGACCGAGGCGCTCCGCTGCGGTAGCAGCCCAGGTCCTGGACCCAGCCCGCAGGTCGTGTCAGTCGCGGTCCTCCTCTTCGGACTCCATGAGCCGGATTCCCTGATGCGTCAGCGTGACCGTTGCGGGCGTGTTGCGGGTTGTCCAGTCGACCAGGACCAGTCCCTCGCCCGCCAGGTAGGCGCAGGCAGCGGCCAGGTCCTGTTCGGGCATGCCGAGGTCGTCGCGAAGCTTGGCCCCTGTCATGCCTGGACGATTGCCTTCCATGGCGTTGTACAGGGCCCTCATGATCGTCATGCGGTAGTTCTGTCGCTCGTGCAGTGTTGCCATGACTGCCGCTCTCTCGTTCCGGTACCGATACGGTGCGAAGTGTCGGAGAGGCACCTGCTCTCCCGGCCGTACGTGGGCGCCTGCGGCATGGCTCCTCACACCTCGTCGGCCTGCGCGCTGTCGTCCCGGGTGGACTCGCTGGCCAGTAGCCATGACCGCGCCGCCTCGGACGTATTGGTGGTGTCCACCGTGAGATGGAGGCGGGTCCCGCCGTCAGGAGTGGCCGGGTAGCTGCGCTGCTCGGAGGCGGCGAAGCAACGACGGAGCACCTCCGCGACCCGGCGGGCGATCTCGGGATCCGCCGCGACAATACGCACCTCGGCGTGTCCGGCAGAGGGCATGTGATGCGGGGAATTCATCCTGGGGTCTCCGTGTGCTCGTGGACATGGACTGCGGCCGGGCGCGACGCCTCAAGATCCCGTCCGCCTCTCGCGACCACGGACCTGACCCTTGTAGCTGTAGCTGTAGCTGTAGCTGTAGCTGTAGCTGTAGCTGTAGCTGTGCATGCGATGCGCATGGATGCCGGGCGGACCGGTGAGGCCGACTGCTGGCTGCCGGCGCTGGAGGTCGTTCCAACGGTGATCACGGCAATGATCACGGTCACAGCGATGACGCTCTCGACGACGACTTCACCTCTGCATGCCCTTGCGCACTTCGATCGGCACCCCCGTCGCCGATGCGGCCCCACCGTCGGTCTCCCACTCCTCTTCTCGGTTCAGCATCTCCCTTGCGTCGTGAGTGGTGTCCTCGCTCGTCATCAGACCGCTGGCGGTGAGGCTCGCGGGGGTGGCCGTGGTGGACAGCAGCCGGGCGCCGGCAGCACCCGTTTCCGGCGGGATGATCAGCAAGTCCCAGCAGCCTGCGGCGTACGAGAGCAGGATCAGCTTTTGCGGGTCCTGCTCATCCTTGAACGAGCCCACGTGCGAGGGCGGGGAGTTCATCGGCAAGAACGTGGGAGCGAGGCCACCAGGCGTCGTCCAGGAGGTCGCGATCATGGCGGGGGATCTGTCCCCGGGCGCATCTTCATGTCCCGGTGTTGTCGCTCGCCGAGAACGACACCGGCGTGGGAGCCGGTGTGCGACGTGCTCCCGGTAGCTCCACCCTACTCCGGTTGGCGTACCTGGGATGTGCGTGTGACCAGGAGCTTTTCGGGTCCGGAACGTCCGGAGCGGGAAGCTCGCGGGTCGGATGCACGGAGTACGGTTGAGCTGGCGAGGTCACTTCCTATCGCGGGTGTACTGCCCCGCGGACGGGCGGACGTCATGGCCGACTCCGACACCCCCGACACCCCCAGGCTCCTGCCTGACGCGATCCACCAGTCCGTGAGACCGGGGACGGCCCTGCTCAGGCTGGAGACGAGGCATGCCCGCGAGGGAATTCTGGACGGCGCGTGGTGGCCTCGATCCAGGGACATCGGTGCCGAGCTTCCCTCACTGGTCAGCGCGCTGACCGATCACGTCGGACCGGTCACCCGCGTCGGACTGGACGCCACTGCCTGGGAGGGACTGCCGACACGGCTGACTGTCGACGACCGGGTCGTGCACATCGACTCCTTTCCGGTCGGTGACGACACCGTCCTGATCACCCGGGGCGATCGGGACTACTTCACCCTGCTGGTGATCCCGCCGGACACGACTCCTGACGCGGCACGCGCAGCCATGGCCAGGGCGGTCCGCGCCGACAACATCACCGACGCCCACCAGATCCTCATCGAAACCACCACCGATCCGGTACGTCGCCCGACGTGACCCCTGTCGGCGGCCGGACGCTCCCGGCGCGGCTGACGCTCCCGGACGCGGCTGACGTTCCGGGGTAGGGCGTCAGATACGGGCGAACCTCTCGCTCTGGTCGGCGAACTCCTGGGCCATGGCGCTGCTGACCGTGGGCTGGGTCTCATGGATGGTGCCCAGGTAGTCGGCCGTGGTGGGGCGGGCCCGGGTTCCGGTGTCGAAGGTACGCTCGAACTGATCCTGCGAGACGGTACGAGCGACGTGAGCGATGTCGGCGGGGGTGAACCCCTCACTGGCTGACGCGAGTGCCGTGCTGTCGGCCTCCGCGCCCGCTCGGGCAAGGTAGCTCTCCCACAGCGCGGTCCTGGCGCTGTGGTCGGGAGGGCCGATGGGCAGTACGTAGTCGAACCGGCCGTGGCGCAGGAATGCCGAGTCCAGTGTGGTCACATTGTTGGTGGCGCAGACGAGCAGCCGGCCGTCCTGGCTCCGGAACCGGACGATCGCCTTGAGCAACTCGTTGACGACGCCGACCGCGGCCGCGTCCGCGCCGCTCCGGGTGCCCGCGACTTCCTCGACCTCGTCGATAAAGACCAGGACGTGGTCGAGCCGGGCGATCTCGTCGAAGCGCCGGTTCAGCCCGGCCGCCAGCCCGTACTCGGCAGCCAGGCGTGCGGGGAACAGTTCGAGAAAGGGCCACCCCAGACGGCTGGCGATCGCATGGGCGAAGGTGCTCTTGCCTGTTCCGGGCGGACCGAACAGCATGACCGCGCGCGGCAGCTCCACTCCGTGCTGGGCGGCCATTTCGGGGTGGGCCAGCGGCAGGACCAGTCGGCGCTCGATGAGCTGTTTCTCCTGTTGCATGCCCGCGACTTTCTGCCACAGCCCTCCAGGCGGCAGCTCCGCGCCGAGCGAGGACAGCATGCTGATCGCCTGAGGGGTCACCGGCCCGCGTTTTTCGAAGAAGTCCAGGCCCGAGCGGGCGTCGAAGTCGCAGTTGCGCAGCGCGGCGGCACCGGTCTCCCCCTGGGGCAGGACCGCGTACACCGTGTGCACGCCGCCGGCGAACAGCCGGTGCTCAAGAGCCGTGATCAGGGCACTGCCCAGTCCCATGTGCCGCCAGGCCGGTGCCATGCAGATCCGCAGGATCCACGCCCCTTCGCCCTCGACTCTGCTCACCGCGGCCCCGACCACCACATCGTCCGCCACCGCCACCACGGCCGGATGGGCGGCCTGGAGGGCTGCCACGGCGTCGGAGAGCGGGAAGACCGGAGGCTCTCCGGTCGTGCCGCTCTCCGTATCGACGCGGATCACCGCCTCGAGATCGTCCTGGGAGTAGTCCCTGACAAGCCAACCCGTCATGATCAGCTCCGCGCGCTCGGCCGTAGTCCCATCATCAACCGCTGCCTGCGGTGCTACGACCGGGCCACGGGCACCTGGGCCACGGGCACCCGGCCGTGCACGCGGGAGCTCGCTTCACAGGACAGCCAAGTGATCAGCGGCGCCCCCTCGCCACTCGATCAGGAAGAGGGTCGCGTCGTCACTGGTGCTTCCGCCCCGTTCCTGTTTCAGGGTGTGGGAGAGGGAGCGCACCACCGCCCGCACTCCCTTCTCTGTCTGCTCGATGCGGTCGACCCAGTGGATGAGTTGTTCCTCGCCGAACTGCTCTTCGCCGGCTTCGTGCTCCTCGATCAGGCCGTCGGTGAAGCACAGCACCCGGTCGCCGCGCTGGAGCATTTGCTCGCTGACCTGGGGCTCTTCACCTCCGAAGCCGACCGGCAAAGTGGTCGGGCTTTCCAGCTGCCGCAGGACCTGGTGGTTGCGGATCAGCAGTGGTGCGGGGTGGCCCGCGTTGACCCACTGCAGGTGGCCCGTTGTGATGTTCAGGCGCATCATCTGCGCGGTGACGAAGTGTTCGGGCCCGAACTGCTCGGCGATGGCCCGGTCCATGAACGCGTAGATCTCGGACAGGCCGATGCCGGCACGTCTGGAGTGCCGGTAGGCGCCGACGGCGACAGTGGCCATCGTGGCGGCATTCAGGCCGTGACCCATCGCATCGACCACGGCCACGTGCAGGATGTCGTCGTTGAGCGCGTAGTCGAAGCTGTCACCGGCGACGCTGTAGGCGGGCTCCAGGATTCCCGCCACAGCGACCTGCGGGACGGACATCGCCAGCGGCGGCAGCAGAGACCACTGGATCTCCGCGGCCACGCTCATGGGTTCGCGGCGCCGGGCGAGGAAGAACTGGTCGGTGTAGCTGTGCTTGGTGACCAGTATGTCGGCGATCAGGCCGGCGAGCCTGCGCAGCAGGCGCCGGTCGTCGTCGTCGACGGATTCCAGGGTGAGGGCCAACACTCCCACCTGGTCGCTGCCGTCCAGCAACGGCAGATACATCCGGACGCCGTCGGCCTGCGACACCTCGACCGGGGTCGCGTTCAGGAAGGCCGTGCCGGCGTGGGAGTCACCGATCGGCTCGGGTTCACCGACGTCCAGCCCCCTGCCCGGCAGTGGCACGAGCAGGAGCTGTGCGTAGTCCTGCAGGAGGATCGAGATACCCCAGCCACCGACCCTGGCCACCTCTTCCGCGATCAGCGGGGCGATCAGCTGCGGCGGCATCTCGTGCGCCCGGTCCAGCAGCACCCCCAGCAGCCGCTCACCGAACCCCTCCGACCGGTCCACCGCATCGTTGCCGGACGGCCGATCACCCTCCGCCATATCCGTGCCTTTCACAGCCGCCAAACGCATCGGCATCCGGTCGATTCCTGCCGTCACGCGCCGATGGCGCGCAACGGCTCCGGTGTGTAGACACCGGAGCCGCCCTTCCGGGTCGGTCGCACGTGAGAGTGCACCGGCCCACTGACCATGCTATGCCGGTGCCGCGTTTCTGGCATAAGGGACTTTTGAGTGGCGTGCGATTGCCGCCCACTCGTGCCGGGCGTCGTCGAGAGCCTCACCTTGGACCTCGCCCGTCGGTGCGCCGTGGTTCTGTACGGCGTGCCGCCTGGCTCCCCGTAACAACAGCGTGCGGGCTCGCTGTCGCTGTCGACGTGGGTACTGCGTCTTTCGGTGGTGCGAAGCGACGGCGGAGCACCTCTGCGACCCGACGGGCGGCCTCGGGGGACGATACGGATCTCGGCACGCCCGAGCGAAGGCGGCTGCGGTGGCTTCATGGGGACCTCGCTCATCGGGAGGACGTGCCGGTGGGCGGGGCGCCGTAGCACCACACCCACCGCCCCCGGTCAGGAGAAGGTCAGCGTCATCCGGGGCCCTCGTCGGAGTGCTTGCGGTGAGGTGCGGCGACGGGTGCTCCGGCCGGTCGTGCAGTACGTCGACTCTTCCGGCTCCGTCGGCCGATTCCCGGCCTGGTGTCGCCGTAGTGGAATGCGGCGATCCGTTCGTCGTGCTGCCCATTGAGCAGATGGATCATCAGCACTCCGATGATGATCATGGCGATGATCACGGACACCGTGATGGCGATCTCCACGTCCTCACATCCCTGGGGCGGAACTCAGGGGACCGGCCGGGTCCGGACGTTCGGCGGTCGGGGCGTCCGTGCTCTCGGCGGTCGCTGAGGCGTGTCCGCCGTCGGTCTCCCACTCCTCTTCCCGGCTCAGGGTCTCCGTTGCGTCACGTGTGGTGTCTTCGCCCGCCATGAGGCCGCTGGCGGTGAGGAGGCCGCCGGGGGTGGCTGCGGCGGACATGAGCCGGGCGGCGGCGTCCGCGCCGGTCTCGGGTGGGATGACCAGCAGATCCCAGCGGCCGGCGGTGTAGGAGAGCAGGATCAGCTTGTGCGGGTCCTGCTCGTGGGCGAACCAGCCCACGTGCACCATCCGCCCCGGTACAGACACTTTGTGCGGGATCACGGGCCAGTGGGCAGGGTTCACGGTGACACGCGTGATCCGGCCCCAGCGTGCGTCCAGTACGTCGACGAGGGCGGGGAGTTCGCGGGACAGGTCGCGGGAGCGGGGCCACCAGGCGCCGTCCAGGAGACCCGGGGCGGACCCCGGCGGGGTCAGGGACAGGCGGGCGGGTGGTGAAAGCGCGCGTTCTTTGATGATCGTGGGGTCAATGGTCGCGGTCATGGCGCGGACCCGTCTCGGGCTCTGTCTTCGACGTCCCGGTGTTTTTGCTCGCCGAGAACGAATCCGGCGGTGTGCCGGAGTGCGAAGTACTCCCGGTGATTTCAGCCTACTCCGCTGGTGGTCCACGGGATGTACATGTGACCACCCATTTTTCCGACGTGCAGGGACGTCGCACCATCTGTCCATTCCGAGGCTGGTTCCGGGACTCGGGCGAGTCGGAGAAACTCGGCACCCTGACGTGCTCGTGATCCGGCCGGTGGGGCGAATGGGCGAATGGCAGACCATTCCTCACTCCTTCAGCCTCCTGTGATTCGTTTTGTCTTGATATGAGTCATTTCTCTGGTTAAGTGACGGGGTGTCACTGCCTCTAGCTGTCGGTCGTTTCCTGGCCCTGCGCTCGGGTGGGGACGTGAGATCTCGTTGGCGGCGGTGCCGACCGAGGTCGATGGCGAAAGAAAGGACTCGTCCCATGGCAGTGAATGCCACCCCCTCCGCCCCACCGGGCAGGCGAAAAGCCAGATTCAGAACGACTCTCTTCTTGCTGCCCGCAGCCGCGCTGGTGATGGCGATCACCATGGTCTCCAACCTCGCGCGCGCAGCTGAGGCCCCTGTGGGGCTGGGAACTGCGACGAGTTACGCGGTGCTTGCCGGTTCAGGGGTCACCAATACGGGTCCCACGGTCATCAATGGCGACCTGGGAGTCAGCCCTGGGTCCTCGGTGACGGGCTTTCCGCCCGGAATCGTCAACGGAGTGCAGCACGTAGCCGATGTGCCTGCCGCTCAGGCCCAGTCCGACCTGACCATTGCCTACAACGATGCGGCCGGCCGGGCACCCACCGCCAGCCTGACCTCTCCGGGCGACCTCGGCGGACTGACGCTGACGCCCGGCGTCTACAACGCTTCGTCGTCGCAGAATCTCACCGGGACCGTCACCCTCGACGCCCAGGGCGACCCCAATGCCGTCTTCATCTTCCAGATCGGCTCCACGCTGATCACCGCTCCGGGGAGCAATGTCCTGCTCGTCAACGGAGCGCAGGCGTGCAACGTGTTCTGGCAGGTGGGAAGCTCCGCCACCCTGGACGTCAATTCCTTCTTCAAGGGCAACATCCTCGCCCTGACGTCCATCACGGTGAACACCAACACGGCCGTCGAGGGCCGGACGCTGGCGCGTAATGGTGCGGTCACGCTGGACAGCAACGTGATCACGAGGGCGGTCTGCATGACAGGCCCGCCCGGGCCTCCTGGACCCACCGGGCCGACGGGGCCTGCTGGACCCACTGGTTCCACCGGGCCGTCCGGGCCTGCCGGACCGTCTGGTTCCACCGGGCCGTCCGGGCCGTCCGGGCCTGCCGGACCGTCTGGGCCTGCCGGGCCGTCCGGACCTGCCGGAGGGCCGTCCGGGCCTCCCGGACCTACCGGGCCGACGGGGCCTGCTGGACCCATCGGTTCCACCGGGCCGTCCGGGCCTGCCGGACCGTCTGGGCCTGCCGGGCCGTCCGGACCTGCCGGAGGGCCGTCCGGGCCTCCCGGACCTACCGGGCCGACGGGGCCTGCTGGACCATCCGGACCCGCTGGACCGTCGGGACCTGCTGGACCGTCCGGTAAGCCAGGCCGTGACCACGACCACGGCCCGAAGAAGGATGGCCCCAAGAAGGGCGGCCCGAAGAAGGGCGGTCCCAAGAAGGGCGGTCCCAAGGACTGACAACAAGGTCGTTCTCGTGGCTGTACCGCAGCGCCGTAACTCCTGAGAAGCGCGGAGCCTCACGTTCGCCAAGAGAGCCCTGTTCCGCCCGCAGTGCGGCGGACTGCGCCGCTGGACAACCCGTCCAGCGGCGCAGTTGCGTCCCAGGTCGGCCGGAGCGCTCAACGGTCGCCTTTTCGGCCGATGATGCCGCCGACCCTGAACGAACGGGGGAGCCTGACCCTGTGGCCAGGCCCCACACATTGCAACCTTCTGATCCGTAGCGCTGCAGAGTTCGTCAACGAGGGTTGGTGATGGAGCAGTGCTGGGCCTGGGCCGCTGATGGGGCCGCTCAGGCCGCAGGGATCACCGGCAGCAGCAGGTACGACGGATGCTCGTCGCCGCTGACGAGGGTCGTCCTGCCGTCGTACACATCGGGGTCGCGGTCCCGCTCGTCCGTGTGGACGGAGATGCCGTTGCCGCGCATGGTGACCCGTGCGATATGACGACCACGCCCGATGGATGCCGGACCATCGCGCAGGAGCGGGTCGCGGAGATCCTCGGCCGCTACGGGCGCGAGAGCATCGTCGGGCGGTTCATCCGTCGAGCATCGCCGGAAATCGCCGCCGCCGTGGAACGGGTGGAGGCGGCGTTGGCGGCTCAGCCCAGATAGGGGTAGGCGGTAGGCGGTAGGCGCCGGCGAGGTAGTCGTCGATCTGCTGGCGCATGCTGGGGTGGATGTCGTACTCATCGAGGCTGGCCGGCTGGATGAAGCGGACGCCGTCGGCCTCGTCGTTGATGGTGGGTTCGCCGCCGACGGGGCGGCCGATGTAGGTGTTCTCGTACTGCTGGCGGATCTCGCCGTCGGTGTAGGCGACGATGTGGTTCGGGTTGGTGTAGACGCCGAGGAATCCGGTGATCTCGGCGACGATGCCGGTCTCTTCCAGGCACTCCCGCACCGCGCACTGTGCCGCGGTCTCGCCGATGTCCTGGGCGCCGCCCGGGAGAGCCCACTGGCCGGTGTCGCGGCGGCGCTGAAGCAGGATGGCGCCGCTGTCGTCGACGACGAGCAGGTTGCTGGCGGGGATGAGGGTGTTCGCCTTCGGTGCGGCCGAGCCCGACGGCCGGCTGCGCGTCGCTTGCGGCAACCGCCGTGCGTCCCGCTGCCCTGCCTGCGCCTGGATGTACGCGGCCGACACCTACCACCTGATCCGCGCCGGACTCGCGGGAGACCAGGACAAGGACGTCCCCGCCACCGTCCGCGACCACCCCCGGGTCTTCGCCACGCTCACCGCACCGTCGTTCGGCCGCGTCCACAACCGCCCCGACTCCGGCCGCTGCCGCTGCGGCCTCCAGCACCCGGCGGACGACGACGCACTCGGCACGCCGATCGACCCGGCCACGTACGACTACGCCGCCGCCGTCCTCTTCAACAACCACGCCGGGGAGCTCTGGCAGCGCTTCACCAACCGGCTCCGCCGCGAGATCGCCGCCCGCGCCGGCATCACGCAACGCGAACTCAAGGAATGCGCCCGGGTCTCCTACGGCAAAGTCGCCGAGTTCCAGAAGCGCGGCGCCGTCCACTTCCATGCCGTCATACGCCTCGACGGACCGGACGGCCCCGAATCCCCGCCGCCGTCGTGGGCCACCGTGCAGCTGCTCACCGATGCCATCCGCGCCGCCGCCGCGCACTCCTACACGACCATCACCGTCCCGGCTGCCGCCGACCACCCCGCCCGCACACTGCGCTGGGGCACTCAACTCGACATCCGGCCCGTCCGCGCCTTCGAGGCCGGCACCGCCATCACCGAACAGGGCGTCGCCTCCCACGTCGCCAAGTACGCGACCAAAGCGGCCGAGACGACCGGCACCGTGGACCGCCGCGTCGGCAACCGCGAGGTCCTGGTGCTCCTCGACGTACCCGACCATCCGCGCCGACTCATCGAAGCCTGCTTCGACCTCGATGCCGTCTACCCCGACCGGCGGCTGAGGGCCTGGGCCCACATGCTCGGCTTCCGCGGCCACTTCTCCAGCAAGTCCCGCCGCTACTCCACCACGCTCGGCGCCCTCCGCCAGGTCCGCGCCGACTACCGCGCCGCCCAGCAACGCGACGAACTCGGTCTGCCCGACCCGGACCAGGACCCGACCGTCCTCGTCCTGGCCGACTGGCGGTTCGCCGGACAGGGGCGCAGCCCCGGCGAGTCCGTCCTCGCCGCGTGCATCGCCAGAGACATCCAGCTCAACCGCCAAACCGCCCGTGAAGCACTCGCCTTGGAAGGAGACCGGTCTTGAGTGACCTCCTGCTGACCGTCGAGCAAGCCGCCGAACGCCTCGGCACCACCGCCCGCTTCCCGCGGCGGCTCATCGCCGAACGCCGGATCGCCTTCGTCAAGATCGGGCGCCACGTACGGATCCCGGAGAGCGCGCTGAACGCCTACGTCGACGGCAACACCGTCCAGGCCCTCCGCCGGCGGCGCGTTCGGTACGGGAGGGCTGCCTGATGCCTCCGACGAAGAAGCGCCGCTTCGGCCGAATTCGCAAGCTCCCATCCGGCCGCTATCAGGCCCGCTACCGCCGGGCAGTCCTTCGAGCGGGCGGCACTGATCTACCAGCACTCCGACCTGGAGCGGCAGAGGGAAGTAGCCGGCGGTATCGACGCCCGCGTTCGCGCCGAGCGGGAGAAGGCCGCTGACGTGCCCGACGATCAGGCATCGGGCACGGAACGGGCACGAGACGCCCAGGCCGGTCTGGACAACAACAAAGCCCCGGGCCTTCGGCCTGGGGCTTTCGCGTGGAGCGGGTGACGGGAATCGAACCCGCGCTCTGAGCTTGGGGATCATCTGGCACTTGGGGCCGCACATAGCCGCTGAGCTGCGGGAACGCCAGTTCAGAGCCGCTCACTCGCCGCCTGCCCTGCTGCTGTCCGCTGTTGACCGCCTCTACTGGCACGTAGTGGCACGGGCTCTCGCAACCGGCCGTCGGTCACGAGGGCCGGATCAGGCGCCGGACAGCGTCGTCGCCACTGACTGGAGCCAGGCGCCGTAGGAGAAAGGCTCGGGCGGGCCGACCTCCACGCCGAGTTCGGCGGCGGCCAGGGCGTAGTCGCCCTCGTCCAGGGGGAGCGCGAGCAGCTCGTGGAGCTCGCCCACGAGGCGTGCGACCAGCTGGGGGTGGGTGGTGGCGGCATAGTCGGCGAGGGCGGCGTCGTGGTCGGGGAACTCGTCGACGATGTCCTGGGAGAACCAGCCGCCGAGCAGTTGCGCGGTCTCCGGGAAGCGGGCGTGCCACTCCCAGTGCGTCTGGGGGGACGACGGTTCCGGTACGTCGCCCTCCTCGATGCTCTTCTTCAGGTGGTCGGCCAACACCATCAGCCAGCCGCCGATCTCCGACTGGTGTATCCCGGTGTCCGGGATCGCGTAGAACTCGCCCAGGCCATGCCGGATGCGGCCCGGAGGGTTGCGGCTGTACTCGCGCAGCTGGCGTTCCGCCTCCGCGATGGCCGAGGGGCGGGTGTGCCAGGTGTGCCGGAGGTAGGCGTCCAGCGCGCGACTGCGCCGTTCCGGGGTGTCGTC
This sequence comes from Streptomyces sp. NBC_00259, assembly GCF_036181745.1. NCBI lineage: Bacteria > Bacillati > Actinomycetota > Actinomycetes > Kitasatosporales > Streptomycetaceae > Streptomyces > Streptomyces sp. NBC_00259. The sequence goes on from NZ_CP108080.1 coordinate 4,207,229, forward strand.
GGCCGGCTGCCCCAGGTACGCGCGCATCACCTGGTCCAGCTCGCCGTACCGGCGGTCGTGTTCGAGGGGCTTCATGGACATGTGCGTGCGGCCCCTACAGGTAGAACGGGATGGTCGTGTGCACGACGAAGCCGTGCGGGCTCGACGGCTCGCGGCGCAGCACCACGCGCGCCGCGCGGACGTCGACGGGGCCGCGCCCGGCCAGCAGCTCGGCTTCCAGCTGGACCCGGCCGACGGCGTCGCGGGACGGCCAGGCGGTCTCGATCGTGAGGCGGGCACGGGTGCCCTGCGCGAGCCAGCGGTGGATGGCCTGCTCGTTGGCGGTCACCACCTGCTGGGTGGCCCAGTGGGCGGTCTCCCGGTCGGGATACGTCGCAGATCGCGTCAGCATGGTCACCATCCTCCAGGATGCCGGGAACGGTTGATCACCGGCGCCTTGTGCGTGTGCTCAGTTCGCGTTGAACGACCAGAAGACCCCGACCTCGTCCGCGCTCACGGCGATCAGTCCGAGGTCCATCAGGTGGTCGGTGAAGGCCCGGCCGCCGGCGAGTTCGCCGGCGAGGAAGTCCGGCGAGGAGGACGTCCGCGCCAGGTCGGAGGAGGTACGGAAGACGGCGTCGGCACCGAACCGGCCGAGCAGCGTCCAGGCGTCGGCCAGCACATCGTCCCGGTCGGCGCGTGCCCGGACGGGGCGGACTTCGAAGAACCACTCCTGGGTCATGGAGGCGAGCAGCTCAGCAGCAGCGGGGGCCGTGACGGGATACGTCCACGCGTGTACCTCCTCGACCGTGAGCGGCAGGAACGGGTAGGAGGGACGGACGTTCTCGCGCCCCTCCTTGTCGATCTGCCACTCCAGTGTCCGCCAGCCCCGGGGGTCGGTGACCGTCCGGTCCATGACGGCCAGGACATCCCGTCCCCAGTCGTCGTGCCGTCGGGGCCCGGTCATCGCAAAGGTGTAGACGTCGTCGAGGAGCCGCTCCAGCGCGGCGTCCCAGGCAGTGCCTGCAGTGCTGTCGTCGGGATGCATTCGGCTTCCGGTCGGTCGGTCATGGGGCGGGCATGGACGTGTAGATGATGTAAGGCGGATCGAGCCTGGAATCGTACTTCAGGATCGTTTTCACGTTCTTGACGTCGACCGCCTTCGCGTCGAGCCCGTGATCCCTGTACCCGGTCCCCGGGATGTTCTTGCTCGGATCGTTCGGATCGGGAGTGGGCTGCTTACCCACGTACTTGCCGCTGGCCTCGCCGTTGGGGGCCGGGCTGGTGAACGCTTCGGTCTTCCCTTCCGGCGGATTGGTGGCCAGCCACGCGTCGATCTCGGACTGTTTGGCCCGCAGATTGTGTTCCGTCAGTCGCTGCGCGCTGGCCATGTCCTTGAAGGACGACGAGCCGCCGATCGTGGGCCTGCGCTGCTCCGGCCAGTTGCTGTGGTCCTGGGCCTGGTCGCGCAGGCGTTGGGCGAGCTGCTCGTCGGTCTTGCCCACGTGCTTGTCCAGGGTGTGGCCCCCACCCAGGTACTCGTTGCTCGCCAGGTCGAAGGCGTGATTGCCGGTGGCGCCCGCTTCGGTCCACCGCTGCTCGTGCTTGAACTCGTCCAGGGCCCGGGCGCCGAAACCGTGGGCACGGGCGACGCCGGCTTCGAACTTGGGGGCGCTCCGATGTGCCTCGTCCAGCGGCCCCTTCAGTGCCTCCATGCGGGTGGTCAGACCGCCCAGGATGCCGGTGTACGTGTTGACGATCCGGTTGAGCTTAGCCGTGTTGATGTTGAGCACGGTCTTGACGTCGAACGAGAGGATCAGGCCCGCACCCTTGCCGATGGCGGACGTGACGGTGCCGAGCAGGCTCTTGGGGCCCTTCGGTTTGGCCAGGTCTTCGATGATCTCCTTGGCGGCCTGCAGCATGGCGCGGTGGATCTCGTCCTCGACGTCGCGGTTCAGGTCGACGGCGGCTTCCGCGTACTCGCGCAGGATGGTGGCGATGTTGTCGGCCGTGTCCTTCAGCACGGCCAGCACAGGCTCGCTGCCCGTGGGGACGCGGGGCGTGCCCGGGCCGGAGTTCGCGGTCTGCCCCCACTGGTAGCCGCTTTGCTGCCGCCCCCAGGCCGTCCCGCCCCACAGCGCGCTGCAGAAGGTCCGCATGGCGGCTTCCCAGTCGGCCTGATGGTGGTTGGTGATGGTGCCGACTGCCTGGGTGAGCTGGTCCGCCCCCAGCGACGCCGTGATGGAGACGTTCATCCAGCTGTGGCAGAGGGAGTTGAGGTAGTGCTGCTGTGGGAAGGGGTGGACGTCCGCCACCCTTCCGACCCGGAACACGTGCTTGCACAGCGGCTGGAGCACGTCCCGGACGATCTCGGGGATGGCCTCCATCGCGCCGCGCATGATGTCGTCGCCACCGTCGTCGTCGCCCCACTTGATGTCGGGTATCGAGTCGAACTTCGGGGCCTTGTCGACGACCGCGGGCCGCGGGCGCTGCTCGGCCGTTTTCCCCGGCTTGGGGTTGGCCGCCGCGTCCGCCTGGGTGTAGGCGTTGGCAGTCTCGGTGAATCCGACGGCTACGCCGCCGACGCTGAGTACGGACTTGCCCCAGACCTCCAGCCAGCGGTCGCCGATCTTCTTGTACGCCTGGGCGAACTGCTGGGCCTCGGTGCCGGCGCCTCCGGCGTCGGGGTATTCGCGCAACTCCTCCAGGAGCTTGTTGGCGCCGCGTATCAGGAAGTCCTGCTGCGTAGCGACCCGGCCGGAGACCGACCAGAGGTCGCTCGGTTTGACGTCGATGGTGCCGTTGCCGCCCGGTGACTGGGTCGGGGTGGACGGTCCGGCCATCAGGCGCCGCCTCCCCAGCCTTCGAGTACCGACCTGTTGGCCGCGGCGTAGTTGAGGTGTCCCGTGACCACGACCTCGTGGAGCCAGGCCTGGGCGGCCTTGAGGTCGTCGGCGGAGCGGCTCCACTTGTCCAGTTCGTCGATGAATGCCTCGCGGGCCTCGCCGTCCCAGGTCAGCACGACCTTGGTGGCCCGCCCGTACAGCGTGTCCAGCTTCTCGTTGAGGGTGCGGAGGATGTCCTCCAGGTCCCCCGAAAGCCGCTGCAGGGTAGCGAAGTCGACGGTGATCCGGTCTTCGTCCGGCATAGTGCTGATCCCCCGTGGTTCAGACGTCCAGAATGCGGCTCTTCGGCTGACCCGCGTCCGGCGCGGGCGCCGGGTCGGGCACGGTGAGGGCGCGGGCGGCGGCCGACACGTCCTCGCCCTCCTGCATCCGCCTGATGCGGGCCAGGGTGTCGAGCTCCTGCTCGGTGAAGCCGTCGCGCGAGGCGCGCATGGCCGCTTCGAGAAGGATCACCACCTGGCGGATGCGGACGGCGTCCTCGGCGACACCGCGGTGCAGGGAGCGGTACGCGGTGGCGGTGGGTTCTTGCCAGCCCGCGGCGATCTGTCGACGACCACGTCCATGGCGCGGGTTTGCTGTTCCGGATAGCGCTGCATCTCGTCGAGATCGTTCGCCAGCCTGGTGAGGCCGTCCTCCGAGACGTCCAGATCGGCGTTCCGCATCCTGAGCCCCCGCTCGTCGCGCCTTTCGTACGCCTATTGCATGTACGGGTGTTCACCCTAGCGAGTGGGAGCCTGTCGATCAGGGCTGGGGTGTGGAGGGCCGGGACGACGAAGGGCCCCGGGCAGTCCTCCGAGCGGGCAGCGCTGATCTGCCAGCACTCGAACCTGGAGCGGCAGAGGGAAGTGGCCGGCGGGATCGACGCCCGCGTCCGGGCCGAGCGTGACAAGGCCGCGAACGTGCCCGACGATCAGGCATCGGGCACGGAACGGGCACGAGACGCCCAGGCCGGTCTGGACAACAACAAAGCCCCGGGCCTTCGGCCTGGGGCTTTCGCGTGGAGCGGGTGACGGGAATCGAACCCGCGCTCTGAGCTTGGGAAGCTCATGTTCTACCATTAAACTACACCCGCGTAGCGGCTCGGTGATCAATGCCGCAGCGTTGCACACTGTACCCCATCGAAGGCCCCCGGTGTATTGCGCCGAGGGTCTTCCGTGCGTTTCGGGGAGGGTTCCGGCGGAAGGTGGTGGGTGGCCAACCGGGGCTCCGGTGAGGGGGCGTGGGGTGGGGGATGTGGGTGCGGGGTGGAGGGGTTGGGGCGTACCTTTGGCGGCGGAGTGCCGCGTGGAGTGGTGTCCTGTTCATCCCCTAATGTGGCTATCTCGTCCGTGCTTGTTGGGGAAGGGACTTGATGGACCCGATGAACTCGAAGAACTTGATGGATCAAGGGGATTCACTGGGACGCACCGTCGTCCGGTGTGCCGAAGGACATGTCTTCACCACCCCGTCGTTCCCGATGCAGCAGCTCGGCAGCGGCCGGATCGGCCCCGGGCGGCTCATCCGGTGCCCCAGGTGCGCGCGGCTGCGGCAGGCCGTGCCTGTGGAGCTGCAGAACCGCTAGGGCGGTGCCGGAGAAGCGGCGGCGAAGAGCGGAGAAGGCAGGGGAGTGAGGCGCGCGGGATCCGCCCGATTGGGGTGGGCCCGCGCGCTCTGCGTATCCTCGGGGCGTGCTTCTCTCAGACAAGGACATCCGGACCGAGATCGACGCGGGACGGGTCCGTATCGACCCGTTCGACGATTCGATGGTGCAGCCCTCGAGCATCGACGTGCGGCTCGACCGCTACTTCCGGGTGTTCGAGAACCACCGCTATCCGCACATCGACCCCGCGGTCGAGCAGGCGGATCTGACGCGGCTGGTCGAGCCGGAGGGTGACGAGGCGTTCATCCTGCACCCCGGCGAGTTCGTGCTCGCATCGACGTACGAGGTCATCACGCTGCCCGACGACCTCGCCTCCCGCCTGGAGGGCAAGAGCTCCCTGGGCCGGCTCGGGCTGGTCACGCACTCCACCGCGGGCTTCATCGACCCGGGCTTCTCCGGGCACGTCACGCTGGAGCTGTCGAACCTGGCGACGCTCCCGATCAAGCTGTGGCCGGGGATGAAGATCGGGCAGCTGTGCATGTTCCGGCTGAGCTCGCCGGCGGAGCACCCGTACGGATCCGAGAAGTACGGATCGCGCTATCAGGGCCAGCGAGGGCCGACGGCCTCGCGGTCCTTCACGAATTTCCATCGGACGCAGGTGTGAGGACCGGTACGCGATGAGTGAGGTACGCGAGAACCTGACGTACGAGAGGTTCGGCGGCGCGATCCGTGAGCTCGCGCAGAGCATCGCCGACGACGGGTACGAGCCCGACATCGTCCTGTCCATCGCCCGCGGCGGTGTCTTCGTCGCCGGCGGCCTGGCGTACGCCCTGGACTGCAAGAACATCCACCTCGTGAATGTGGAGTTCTACACCGGGGTGGGGACCACCCTGGAGATGCCGGTCATGCTCGCGCCCGTGCCGAACGCGATCGACTTCTCCGACAAGAAGGTCCTGATCGCCGACGACGTCGCCGACACCGGCAAGACCCTGAAGCTCGTCCACGACTTCTGCGTCGACCATGTCGCCGAGGTGCGGTCCGCCGTGATCTACGAGAAGTCGCAGTCGCTCGTGAAGTGCGAGTACGTCTGGAAGCGCACCGACGACTGGATCAACTTCCCCTGGAGCGTCGAGAAGGCCGTCGTGCAGCGCAGTGGGCAGGTTCTGGACGCCTGAACCCTCTGCCCCGTTCGCAGGCAGCAGAAGGCCCCCGCCGGTGTCCGGCGGGGGCCTTCTCGCGTACGGGGCGTACGGGTGTATCGGGCGTATGGGGCTAGGGGATCAGATCGTGCCGAGCTTGATGATCGCCAGCAGCGCGATCAGCTGGAGCGCCGACGCGCCCAGCGCCTTCGGCCAGGGCAGGTCGTGCGACTTGCTCACCATCGAGGTGAACAGCGCACCGGCCGCCAGCCAGGTCAGCCAGCCCACCACCTGCACCAGCGAGTTCTCGCCGCCCAGGAAGAGGGCGAAGACGAGCCGTGGGGCGTCCGTGAGCGACATGATCAGCATGGAGAGGCCGACGGTCGGCTGCCAGGCGCCGTCGCCGCCGAGCTGGCGGGCCAGGGTGTGGGTGACCGCGCCGAGGATCAGGCCGCCGATGACGAAGACCACGCCCGTGATGACGACCGACATGAGGGCGCTCATGAACGGGGCGTTGAGCGCCTCGTCGCGGGTCTGGTCGAAGCCGAAGATCGCGAGCAGGCCGTAGAGGAAGGTGACGCCCAGGGCCGGGCCCCAGACCGGATAGTCCCGCATCTGCAGGAACGTCGGGCCGGGGCGCAGCACTATGCCGCTCAGCAGCTGCTTCCAGTGCAGGCGCGGGCCCGCGGGGGCGGGGGCGGTGCCTGCGCGGTACATGGAGCCGTCGCCGTACGGGTCGTCGCCGACGGTGAAGGCCTGGGTGTGGCCGGGGTTGTTGGCGTACGGGTCACCCGGCGCGTACCCACCCGGTGGCTGCTGCGGGTGCTGCTGGTGGTGGTACGGGTCGCCGAAGTACTCCGGCTCGCCGTGTGCGTGCGGTGCCTGCTGCCCCGGAGGGTACGAAGGCGTCGCCTGACCACCCCCGTACGGGCCGTACGACTGTCCGTACGGCGGGGGCGCCTGCTGCGGTTGTTGTTGCGGGGTGCGGTTGTTGTCCCGGCCGCGTCCGATCCTGAATCCAGCCACGCATTCGAACGTACCCGGTCGCGCTGTGTCCGGCGTCCTCGGTCCGGGAACAGGAGGGCCTTTGCTGCCGACCTGTGACATCCCCTACGGGATCTCCAGGAAGATCGACGTGCTGAAGGTGATCAAGGGGCGGATACGGTCCCCACCGCCCGTACCTGCGCCCGTACCTGCGCCTGTACCTGCGCCTGTGCCGGTGTCCGCTCCCGAGTAGACCGCGATGACGTCCGCGCTCTCGCCCCTGTGCGTGCGCGTCACGGTGTCGGCGCGCTTGTCGCCGTCGAAGTCCGCGTACCGCAGCAGCTCGGTGACGGGTGCGGTCTCGCCGGCCGGGAGCGGCGGCGCGGGCGGCAGGGGGACGGCCTTGAAGGTGTACGTGCCGCCGGGGCGTCCCGGGCCGTCGGGGCCGCCCCGCAGGAGCCTGCCCTTGGCCGCGGTGCCGGGCGTGAGGGCGCGGGTGGCGTGGACGAGGTCGTCGTAGCCGTCGCCGTCCGTGTCGGCCCGGGGTGAGGGGGCGGCCAGTACCGGGCCGGCGCCCTGGACCGGTGCCCCGGCGGCGCGGGGGGCACCGGTGCGGGCGAAGGGGCCGCGCAGGAAGCTGACCCGGCCGCCGCTCGCGGTCACGGCGAGGTCCTGGGCGCCGTCACCGTCGTGGTCGCCGCACACCGGGTGGTCGGGCCACTCGTTGCCGTACCTGGCCTGCTCGGGGATCCGCAGGACGACCGCCTTGCCGGTGAGGCCGGCGGGACCGCCGAAGAGCAGCTGGAGGGGGACGGGTGGCCGCCCGATGCCGTCGTACGGGGGGTCGGTGGTGACGACGAGATCGCTGAAGCCGTCCTTGTCGAGGTCGCAGGCGGCCGCGGCGTCGAAGGCGGAGGGGAGGGCGCCGGCGACGCGTGCGCCGTTCGCCCGCGGGGTCAGGAGCCGGCGTACGGAGGGGGCCAGGGAGCTGGTCGCGGTGCCGTAGACGATGCCTATGCCCGCGTCGTCGTCATGGCCGGCGCCCGGCGCCTTCACCAGGTCGTTGAGGACGAGGTCGCGATGGCCGTCCCCGTTGAAGTCCTCCGGGACCCCGCTGCCGTCGCCGTGCGGTACGGGGAGGGCGCGCGGCGCGGCCTTGCCTGCCAGGGCGGAGGTGGCGGGCGTGGGGCGGTCGGGCGCGGGCGTGGAGTCCCCGATGAGCCCGCAGCCCGCCAGCGGGGCCAGCAGCAGCGCGGCCACGCAGGCCGGCGTGGTTGTGCGCAGTCGACGCATCACCGGCGGCACCCACCCCATCCGTCTCTCGGCGGGCCGGTCCATCGGCCTCATCCGTCTCCCGGGCCGCCCGAGGGCGTCTCCGGGGCCCGTTCCGTCGCTCGGGAACCAGCCGCCTCATCATGCTCTTGTCAGGCGCACGGGCCAATGGCCGGGCACTGAGTAATGGACCACTCGGCGGAGATCCGCACGGAGGCGCATGAGGACGCCACAGAGGCGCGTGCGGATGCACGGAAACGCCTGGGCCCGCTGACAGAAGCGGCCGGTCCTGCCCCCGAGGCAGGTCCGGCCGCTTGCTGCTCGTCTATTCAGACGGCTGAGTCACTTCACCGGTTCCGGCTCCGGAGCGTCCGCCGTCGCCGCCTCACCCGCGTCGCCGGGGTCCGCCGGCGTCTTCACGGAGTCGAGCAGCAGCTGGGCGACGTCCACGACCTGGAGCGACTCCTTGGCCTTGCCCTCGCCCTTCTTGCCGTTGACCGAGTCGGAGAGCATGACGAGGCAGAACGGGCAGGCGGTGGACACGATGTCCGGGTTCAGCGACAGCGCCTCGTCCACCCGCTCGGTGTTGATGCGCTTGCCGATCCGCTCCTCCATCCACATGCGGGCACCACCGGCGCCGCAGCAGAAGCCGCGCTCCTTGTGGCGGTGCATCTCCTGCTGGCGCAGGCCCGGGACGGCCGACATGATCTCGCGCGGCGGCGTGTAGACCTTGTTGTGACGGCCCAGGTAGCAGGGGTCGTGGTACGTGATCAGACCCTCGACCGGCGTGACCGGGATCAGCCTGCCCTCGTCGATGAGGTGCTGGAGCAGCTGGGTGTGATGGATGACCTCGTACTCGCCGCCGAGCTGCGGGTACTCGTTCGCGATGGTGTTGAAGCAGTGCGGGCAGGTCGCGACGATCTTCTTGGAAGCCTTCGGCTTCTTCGTCGACTCGTCCTCGTCGTCCTCGCCGAACGCCATGTTCAGCATCGCGACGTTCTCCTGGCCGAGCTGCTGGAACAGCGGCTCGTTGCCCAGGCGGCGGGCGGAGTCACCGGTGCACTTCTCGTCGCCGCCCATGATCGCGAACGAGACGCCCGCCGTGTGCAGCAGCTCCGCGAAGGCCTTGGTGGTCTTCTTGGCCCGGTCCTCCAGGGCGCCGGCGCAGCCGACCCAGTACAGGTAGTCGACTTCGCTGAGGTCCTCGACGTCCTTGCCGACGACCGGGACCTCGAAGTCGACCTCCTTGGTCCACTCCAGGCGCTGCTTCTTCGCCAGGCCCCAGGGGTTGCCCTTCTTCTCCAGGTTCTTGAGCATCGTGCCCGCCTCCGACGGGAACGAGGACTCGATCATCACCTGGTAGCGGCGCATGTCGACGATGTGGTCGATGTGCTCGATGTCGACCGGGCACTGCTCCACGCACGCACCGCAGGTGGTGCAGGACCACAGGACGTCCGGGTCGATGACGCCGTTCTCCTCGGCGGTGCCGATCAGCGGGCGCTCGGCCTCGGCCAGAGCCGCCGCGGGCACGCCGGCGAGCTGCTCCTCGGACGCCTTCTCCTCGCCCTCCATGGTCTTGCCGCCGCCGGCCAGCAGGTACGGGGCCTTGGCGTGCGCGTGGTCGCGCAGCGACATGATGAGGAGCTTCGGCGAGAGCGGCTTCCCGGTGTTCCAGGCGGGGCACTGCGACTGGCAGCGGCCGCACTCCGTGCACGTCGAGAAGTCGAGGATGCCCTTCCAGGAGAACTGCTCGACCTGGCTGACGCCGAAGACGTCGTCCTCGCCCGGGTCCTCGAAGTCGATCTCCTTGCCGCCGCTCGTCATCGGCTGCAGGGCGCCGAGCGCGGTCGAACCGTCCGCGTTGCGCTTGAACCAGATGTTCGGGAAGCCGAGGAAGCGGTGCCAGGCGACACCCATGTTGGTGTTCAGCGAGACCGTGATCATCCAGATCAGCGACGTGCCGATCTTGATCATCGCGACGAGGTAGACCAGCGTCTGGAGGGTCGGGACGCTGAGCCCCTTGAAGGCCAGGACCAGCGGGTACGAGGCGAAGTACGCCGCCTCGTAGTGCTCCACGTGGTGGAGCGCGCCCTCCAGGCCGCGCAGCACGTAGATCGCCAGGCCGATGGTGAGGATGACGTACTCGACGAAGTACGCCTGCCAGGCCTTGGAGCCCGCGAACCGCGACTTGCGGCCGGCGCGCGAGGGGAGGTTGAGCAGCCGGATCGCCATGAGGACGACGATGCCGACGATCGTCATCACACCGATGAACTCGATGTACATCTCGAACGGCAGGAAGCCGCCCAGGATGGGCAGGGTCCAGTCGGCCTGGAAGAGCTGGCCGTACGCCTGTGCGAGCGTCGGCGGAAGCGTCAGGAAGCCGATCGCGACGAACCAGTGGGCGAAGCCCACGATGCCCCAGCGGTTCATCCGGGTGTGGCCGAGGAATTCCTTGACCAGGGTGACCGTACGGGCCTTGGGGTCGTCGGTGCGGCTGCCCGCAGGCACGGGCTGACCGAGCTTCACGAACCGGTAGATCTGCGCGACGGCTCGGGCGATGAGCGCAACGCCGACCACGGTCAGGACCAGCGACACGATGATCGCGGCGAGTTGCATGGAAGGCTCCTCGGGCCTGCGAGGGATCAGGTGGTGAATCAGCACTTACTAAGCGGTAACTTATGCAGTCCGTGCTGAGAGTACCCACTTATTCCGTCGCACTGTAGCCAGGCAGGCGGTGATCTGCGTCGCTCAGGTGACCCTGAGTACGAGGCGGGCGCAGGGCCGGAATCGTGCGCACCAGGACGGCCAGATCCAGCCCGATCCAATGGTGCTCCACGTAATCCTGGTCGAGCAGCTCGGGCTCGTCCCACGGGAGCGACGAATGCCTGCGCAGCTGTGCCGGGCCCGTCAGTCCCGGTCGTACGGTCTGCCGCCAGGGTACGGCCGCGCGCGGGTCGTCGGGCGCCAGGGCCGCCGGGCCGACGAGGGACATCTCACCCCGCAGCACATGGGGCAGCCTGGAGAGCAGGTCCAGCCGCCAGCGCCGGGTGCGCAGGGAGCGGACGGTGAACGGGTAGCCGTGCAGTCCGGTCTTGAGTTCGCGTACGAAGACGCCGCCGGGCGGGCGGCCGAGCGCCGTGGAGCAGGCGGCCGCGGCCAGTAGCGGGGCGGCGAGAAGCAGCAGGAGTGTGCCGAGGGTCAGATCGAGAAGGCGCTTGGGCTGCACGGAGTGCACGGCTCTCACCTGACCGTTCTGTCGGTTCTCTATCGATCTCTGCTGTTTTCTGTCCAGTGCGTCGCGTCTGTGAACCTTTCGCGTGCTTTGCAGAACGATGGCACGGTGGAAGCGGGCGAGGGTGCAGGCCGCGCCGGACCGTGCGCGCAGGGGGGCGCGCACCATAGTTGAGTCACCCCGACTCAGGTCTGTTGACTCTGTGGGACGGGTGGTGCATCCTTGAGCCAGTTCCGCTCAAGTTCACTGGAGGAATCGAAATGGCACGTGCGGTCGGCATCGACCTGGGCACGACTAACTCCGTCGTCAGCGTTCTGGAGGGCGGTGAGCCCACCGTCATCACCAACGCCGAGGGCGCCAGGACCACGCCGTCCGTCGTCGCCTTCGCCAAGAACGGTGAGGTGCTCGTCGGAGAGGTCGCGAAGCGTCAGGCGGTCACGAACGTCGACCGGACCATCCGGTCCGTGAAGCGTCACATGGGTACCGACTGGAAGATCGAGCTGGACGGGAAGACCTTCAACCCCCAGCAGATGTCCGCCTTCATCCTGCAGAAGCTGAAGCGGGACGCCGAGTCCTACCTCGGTGAGAAGGTCACGGACGCGGTGATCACCGTCCCGGCGTACTTCAACGACTCCGAGCGCCAGGCCACCAAGGAGGCCGGCGAGATCGCGGGACTGAACGTCCTGCGCATCGTCAACGAGCCGACGGCCGCCGCTCTGGCGTACGGCCTCGACAAGGACGACCAGACGATCCTCGTCTTCGACCTCGGTGGCGGCACCTTCGACGTCTCGCTGCTGGAGATCGGCGACGGCGTCGTCGAGGTGAAGGCCACCAACGGTGACAACCACCTCGGTGGTGACGACTGGGATCAGCGCGTCGTCGACTACCTGGTGAAGCAGTTCGCCAACGGTCACGGCGTGGACCTGTCGAAGGACAAGATGGCTCTCCAGCGTCTCCGCGAGGCCGCGGAGAAGGCGAAGATCGAGCTGTCGTCCTCGACCGAGACGACGATCAACCTGCCGTACATCACGGCGTCCGCCGAGGGCCCGCTGCACCTGGACGAGAAGCTCACGCGCGCCCAGTTCCAGCAGCTGACCTCGGACCTGCTGGACCGCTGCAAGACCCCGTTCCACAACGTCATCAAGGACGCGGGCATCCAGCTCTCCGAGATCGACCACGTCGTTCTCGTCGGTGGCTCCACCCGTATGCCGGCCGTCGCCGAGCTCGTCAAGGAGCTGACCGGCGGCAAGGAGGCCAACAAGGGTGTGAACCCGGACGAGGTCGTCGCCATCGGCGCCACGCTCCAGGCCGGTGTCCTCAAGGGTGAGGTCAAGGACGTCCTGCTCCTCGACGTGACCCCGCTGTCCCTCGGTATCGAGACCAAGGGCGGCATCATGACCAAGCTCATCGAGCGCAACACGACGATCCCGACGAAGCGCTCGGAGATCTTCACGACGGCCGAGGACAACCAGCCGTCCGTGCAGATCCAGGTCTACCAGGGCGAGCGCGAGATCGCGGCGTACAACAAGAAGCTCGGCATGTTCGAGCTGACCGGCCTTCCGCCGGCCCCGCGCGGCGTCCCGCAGATCGAGGTCTCCTTCGACATCGACGCCAACGGCATCATGCACGTGACCGCGAAGGACCTGGGCACGGGCAAGGAGCAGAAGATGACCGTCACCGGCGGCTCCTCGCTCGCCAAGGACGAGGTCGACCGGATGCGTCAGGAGGCCGAGCAGTACGCGGAGGAGGACCACCGCCGCCGCGAGGCCGCCGAGACCCGCAACCAGGCCGAGCAGCTCGTCTACCAGACGGACAAGTTCCTCAAGGACAACGAGGACAAGGTCCCCGGCGACGTCAAGACCGAGGTCGAGACGGCGGTGACCGAGCTCAAGGAGAAGCTGAAGGGCGAGGACACCGCGGAGATCCGCACCGCCACCGAGAAGGTCGCGGCCGTATCCCAGAAGCTCGGCCAGGCCATGTACGCCGACGCCCAGGCCCAGCAGGCCGCGGGCGGCGACGGTGACGCCGGTGCCTCGCAGGCGAAGGCCGACGACGACGTCGTCGACGCCGAGATCGTCGACGACGAGAAGCCGAACGACGCGAAGGGCGGCGCTGCCTGATGACGGAGGAGACCCCGGGTTTCGAGGAGAAGCCCGACGTCCCCTCCGGCGCCACTCCCGACGAAGCGGCGCAGGCCGCCTCCCCCTCCGCGGAGGAGGGGGCGGCCCCGGCCGGGGACGCAGCACAGAACGCGGTTCAGGCCGGCCTGACGGCCCAGCTGGACCAGGTCCGCACCGCGCTCAACGAGCGCACGCTGGACCTCCAGCGGCTTCAGGCCGAGTACCAGAACTACCGTCGTCGCGTGGAGCGGGACCGGATCACGGTCAAGGAGATCGCCGTCGCGCAGCTCCTGACCGAGCTCCTGCCCATCCTCGACGACATCGGCCGGGCCCGTGAGCACGGCGAACTGGTGGGCGGCTTCAAGTCGGTGGCCGAATCGCTGGAGACGGTCGCCGCCAAGATGGGTCTGCAGCAGTTCGGCAAGGAGGGCGAGCCCTTCGACCCGACGATCCACGAAGCCCTGATGCACAGCTACGCGCCGGACGTCACGGAGACGACCTGCGTGGCGATCCTGCAGCCGGGCTACCGGATCGGCGAGCGGACCATCCGCCCCGCGCGCGTCGCGGTGGCCGAGCCCCAGCCGGGGGCCCAGCCGAAGGACCAGGCGGAGCAGGCGACGGACGAGGAGAGCGGTGGCCCGGACGAGGGCTGACGCAGGGACCGGTGCGGTGACGTACGGGAAGGAGGGACGTCGATGAGCACGAAGGACTTCGTCGAGAAGGACTACTACAAGGTTCTCGGCGTCCCCAAGGACGCCACCGACGCGGAGATCAAGAAGGCGTACCGGAAGCTCGCCCGGGAGAACCACCCGGACGCCAACAAGGGCGACGCCAAGGCCGAGGAGCGCTTCAAGGAGATCTCCGAGGCCAACGACGTGCTCGGCGACCCCAAGCGGCGCAAGGAGTACGACGAGGCCCGCGCCCTCTTCGGCAACGGTGGTTTCCGGTCAGGACCCGGGGCAGGCGGAACGTTCAACTTCGACCTGGGTGACCTCTTCGGAGGCACCCAGGCCGGGGGTGGCGGCGCCGCCGGAGCCGGCGGCTTCGGCGGCGGGCTCGGAGACGTCTTCGGCGGGCTGTTCAACCGCGGCACCGGACCCGGTCCGCGGACGCAGCCGCGCCGCGGCCAGGACATCGAGTCCGAGGTGACGCTCAGCTTCACCGAGGCGGTGGACGGGGCCACGGTCCCGCTGCGGATGTCCAGCCAGCAGCCCTGCAAGGCCTGTTCGGGCACCGGCGACAAGAACGGCACGCCGCGGGTGTGCCCGACCTGCGTCGGCACCGGCCAGGTCTCGCGCGGCGGCAGCGGGTCCTTCTCGCTGACCGACCCGTGCGTGGACTGCAAGGGCCGCGGCCTCATCGCGGAGAACCCGTGCGAGGTCTGCCACGGCAGCGGGCGCGCCAAGTCGTCCCGGACCATGCAGGTCCGCATCCCCGCGGGGGTGAGCGACGGCCAGCGCATCCGGCTGCGCGGCAAGGGCGCACCGGGCGAGCGCGGTGGCCCGGCCGGCGATCTGTACGTCGTGGTCCGTGTCGGCGAGCACCCGGTGTTCGGCCGCAAGGGCGACAACCTCACCGTCACCGTGCCGGTCACCTTCACGGAGGCCGCGCTCGGCGGCGAGGTGAAGGTCCCGACGCTCGGCGGGCCGCCGGTCACGCTGAAACTGCCCGCCGGCACGCCCAACGGCCGTACGATGCGGGCCCGCGGAAAGGGTGCGGTCCGCAAGGACGGCACCCGCGGCGATCTGCTGGTCACCGTGGAGGTCGCGGTGCCGAAGGACCTCGGCGACGAGGCCCGTGAGGCCCTGGAGGCGTACCGGAAGGCGACTGAGGACGTCGATCCGCGGGCAGAACTGTTCCAGGCCGCGAAGGGAGCATGATGCGATGGACGGCCGACGTCGACAGCCTGGATTCGGTGGCAGGGCTTACGAACTGACCGACGAGACGCCGGTGTACGTCATCTCGGTGGCGGCCCAGCTGTCCGGTCTGCACCCGCAGACGCTGCGGCAGTACGACCGCCTCGGCCTGGTCTCCCCGGACCGGACCGCCGGCCGCGGCCGGCGGTACTCGGCCCGTGACATCGACCTGCTCCGCCAGGTGCAGGCCCTGTCGCAGGACGAGGGCATCAACCTGGCCGGTATCAAGCGCATCATCGAGCTGGAGAACCAGGTCGCGGCCCTGCAGTCCCGGGTCGCCGAGCTTTCGGCGGCGGTCGAGGGCGCGGCGGTCGCGATGCAGCAGCGCGAGGCGCAGGTGCACGCGTCGTACCGGCGCGACCTGGTGCCGTACCAGGACGTGCAGCAGGGCAGCGCGCTGGTGGTCTGGCGGCCCAAGCGGGACGGCTGACCCCGTCCGCCGGGGAACGCTCTGGAACGAACGGCGAAGGCCCCCACCCGGGAGACCGGGCGGGGGCCTTTGGCCGTGCCTGTCCGCGTCACGGCCGGCGAGGCGGACCGTTCGCGGCCCTGCGGACCGTCGTCACTCCTCGGGCTCCGGCTCGCCGGGCTCGGTCACGGTGACGTAGCCGCCGGGGATCTCCTGCCAGGGCAGCGCGTTGCCGTACACGTCGACGGCCACCACGAAGAAGGCCCAGGTCTCGCCGTCCGGTACGGGCTCGTAGAGGAACTCCGAGGTCTCGGCGCCGAAGTATTCGGTCGTCACGACCTCCAGGACGATGCCGTCCTCGGTCTCGTGGACCCGGGCGCGGCGCAGCTCGTAGCGACGGAGGTCCGCCTCGGGGCTGTCGTTCCAGTCCACCGCGATGGCGCCGGTGTCCGTGAGGGCGGCCGTCAGGCCGGTGACGGCGGCCGGCGGGTCGGAGTCGCCGGGCCGGGTGAAGGTCACCTCGTTGGACCGCTTCGACTCCACGCCGTCCACGTTCACCTGCGTGACGACGTAGTGGTACGTCTCCCCGCGCTTCAGGTCGCCCTCGTCGCTGCACGAGTGGCTCAGGTGGTCCACCCGGCAGGTGGTGACCGGGGTGGCGCCGGCCGGGACGGGCGACACGGTGGAGCGGTAGACGCGGACGTCCCTGCCGCTGTCCCCGGCGGGCACGGTCCACGCCAGTCGCACACCGTCCCAGTACCCGTAGGGCGCCGCCGTGAGGGTGGGTGCGGACGGTACGCGGTGGTCGCCCCGCCGGATCTCCCGGACGCTGCTGCGGGCGGACTCGTTGCCGTGTCCGTCGAGGGCCTGCACCGCGTAGAAGTACACGGTGTTGTCCTTGGCCGTGACGTCCGTGTACGTGGGCGCGGTGCCGGTGCCGATCGGCTGCAGGAAGGCCTGGTCGGTGCCGCGGAGCACGCGGTAGGTGGTCGCGCGGGCGGAGGCCGTCCAGCCGAGGGTGACGCCCTTGGCGGTGTCGGTGGCCGTCAGTCCGGCGGGCACGGCGGGGTCGGGCAGGTCGGTCGTCGTCACGGACGCGGCGCCGCCCAGGGGCGATTCGTTGCCCGCCTTGTCGACGGCGGCGACGGCGTAGGCGTACCTGCGTCCGTTCGCCAGCGGCACGTCGGTGAACGAGGCGCCGGTCAGCAGGGCGGTTCCGCTCACCGTCTGCCAACTGCAGGGATCCGTGCACCGCTTGACGCGGTATCCGGCGAGGTCCATCTCGCGGTTGCGGGTCCAGCTGACGGTGGGCCGGTAGGTCGTCGTCGAGTACGCCGTCCAGCCGCCGGCCGGGGCGAGCGGCTTGACCTTGTCGGCCGCGGCGGTGGTGACCGGGGTGTAGGCGAAGCCGATGTTGGCGGCGCCCGTCCACGCGGCGAAGTCCACCCGCAGCGTGTGGCGGCCCTTGGGGATGGTGAGGTTCAGCTTCCTGGTCTGGGTTGAGCTGACGTTCCGCCAGGAGTCGATCTTCCGGACGCCGTCGACGTAGACACGGACTCCGTCCTGTGCGACGGCGGTGAGGGTGAACGGCCCGCCGAGCCGAAGTCGCGGGCGGTGGTCCAGCGCACGGAGAAGTTGTCCTTGGGCAGGGTGGTGCCGGCCGGGGCGCCCGTGCCGTAGTTCTCGCTGATGGCCGCGTCGCACACGGTCCGGCGCGGCGTGCCGGTGAGGGTGGTGTTGGCGTGGTACGTCGCCTTCCACACCCCGTCCGCGCAGGTGACGGTGGCGGCGTGGGCGGGGGAGGACAGGCCGGGTACGGAGGCGGCCATGAGGGCCGCGACGGTGGCGCAGGCAGCGCGGAAACGCTGGGGCATGGGCTGGGGGTGGTCGCTCTCGGTCCGAAGGAGGCGTGGGGAGGGCACCGGAGGGTGTGGGGGGAGCGCCGGGCGGGATGATCGCACATCCTGTCGAGCCCTGTCACCCGACCGGAGCGGTGCCCGGCTGCTCCGAGGTCAGTGATCCTGTTCCAGGATGCCGGACTGGGCGATCAGGTAGCCGAGTTGGGCGCGTGAGCCGCTGCCGAGGGCGGAGGCGAGCTTGGCGATATGGGCGCGGCAGGTGCGGACGTTCATCCCGAGACGGCGGGCGATCGCCTCGTCGACGTGGCCCTCGATGAGGAGCTTGGCGATGGAGCGCTGCACACCGCTGATGCCGTCCATCTCCGGGGCGTAGGCGACGACTTGGTCGTCCCAGGGCACGCCGTGGAGCCAGAACTGCTCGAAGACGCCGACCAGGTACTGCACCAGGCCCTCGTGACGCAGCTCCAGGGCGACCCGCCGGTCGCTGCGCGCCGGGATGAAGGCGACCTTGCGGTCGACGATGATGAGCCTGTCGATGATCTCCTCGAGGGTGCGGACCTCCGCGCCGTAGGGGGCGACGCGCTCCACGTACGCCATCGTCGCGGGGTGGTGGCGCGAGGTGTGCTGGTACAGCGTTCGCATGACCACGCCCCGGTCGACGAGCATCTCGACGCGGCGCAGCCCGTCCTCGAGGGTCGCCGGTCTGCGCCCGCTGCCGGGCTGCACCGTCAGGAGCTCCTCCGTGCAGTCGGCGATGACCCGGTCCAGCGTCGTGTTGATCAGGCTCAGGCCTTCGAGCACGGTGATCGCGTGTGTGGCCGACGAGCTGTGCGCGTTGATCGACATGAATGGCTCAAAGGCGTCCGCCAGGGAGGCCGTGAGACGCCTTCGTTCCTGGATCTCCCGCTCTATGGGGTGTATCAGCTGGTGCAGAGCGACGGACGGTGGAACCGGACGCAACCATTCACTGTCGTCGGGATCCGGGCGCAGCATGGCCAGGTCGATGAGACACGGAGTGTCGGCCACCTCGGCGCGGGCTATGCGGCCACTGCGCAGCGCGGACGCATAGAGGTTTCTCCCGGCCTCGCACAGCTCGTCGTGACTGTGCTTGTCTCCCGAATCGCTCCCTTTCGCCTGCATTTGCACCCCCCTCAGGGTCCTGAATTACAGGAACATGATGCCTGGACTCGCTGGTGGAAGCGTTCGGAGTGAGCCATCGTCTTATGCGCGGGGGAGGAGGTAGTGATTAAAAGAGGTGGAGATCGGCCATGACCAGGATGGTTCGTGCACTTTGCGCTATAGCCGTTGCGGCTGCTCTCGGCGGTCTCGCGGGGAGTGGTGAGCCCACGTGGGAGTCGACCCCCGGGTCGGTGACCGCGTCCCCGGGTGAGCCCACCTGGGAATCCGCATCCACGACGGTGATCGCGTCGCCGGGTGAGCCAACCTGGGAGAGCGGGCCGGCGGACGTCGACGCATGAGCGCTCCCCCGGACGACCGCGTCTTCCGACGGGAGATGGCGACGGCGTACCGATCCGGGTGGCACTTCATCGATCTCGTCACGGCCATCCCCCACCGTGGCGACTCGCTGATGGTCACTCTCTTCGGGGAACCGATCGTCGTCGCCCGAGAGGACGACGAGGACGTCCGTGCCTACCGGTGCCTTCGTCGGCCTCGTGGGGCCCCACGCCCCGTTCGCTGTGCCATCAGGTACGGCATGATCTTCGTCAATCTCGACCGGCGGGACCACCAGCTGGTCGAGCCCGAGACCACCACCGCCACCCCCCGCAGTGCCTGAGCGGTTCCCCCGTCGTTCAAAGATCGCTCAGGCGCTTCCCCCACACAGCGGCGCCATCGTGGACCTGAAACACGATGGCGCCGCTGTGCTTTGCCCTGTCCCGGATGCCGACGCCCTCGCTCCCTGTCCTGACGCCCTCGCTCCCCGGATGCCTAGGCCCGGCCCATCGCCCGTGTCAGGGCGATCTCGATGACCACGCGGTCCGGGTTCGGGGCCGGGGTGCGCTCGTAGCGCGCCGCGTAACGGGCCACCGCGTCCGCCACGACGTCCGGCTCCGTGCGGATCGTGGCGCGGCCCTCCAGCGTCGCCCAGCGGCCCTTGTCCACCTGGCAGACCGCGACCCGTGCCCCCTCCGGGCCGGCTGCCAGGACGTTCGCGACCTTGCGGCTGTGCTTGTTGGTGATCACTCGTGCGACGCCCCGCTCGCCGCCCTCCGGGTCGTACGTGACGCCGACCGCGACGACGTGCGGACTGCCGTCCGGGCGCGGGGTCGTGAGCGTGCACATGTGGTACTCGCGCCAGAAGCTGAGATAGGACGCGTCGGGGTGTCGTGGGTCGATGGCCATGCCCAAAAACCTACCGGGGGCGCCGGTCCCGGACTACTCTGGTCAGTGCCTTGAGTGGAATAGACTCAACTTTGTGTACCTTGGAAGAGTCATAGCGAAGTCATCGCCGAGGACGAGGAGGAGAGACCGCACGTGGACGCCGAGCTGACCAACAGGAGCCGGGACGCGCTGAACGCCGCGAGCACCCGGGCCGTGTCCGACGGGCACCCCGATCTGACGCCCGCCCATCTGCTGCTGGCGCTGCTCGCGGGCCAGGACAACGAGAACATCACCGATCTGCTGGCAGCCGTCGACGCCGACCAGGCCGCGGTACGGTCCGGTGCGGAGCGGGTGCTCTCGGACCAGCCCAGCGTGACCGGGTCGACCGTCGCGCCGCCGCAGCCCAACCGTGAGCTGCTCGCCGTCATCGCCGACGCCGCGCAGCGCGCCAAGGAGCTCGGTGACGACTACCTCTCCACCGAGCATCTGCTCGTCGGCGTCGCCGCCAAGGGCGGCCGGGCCGGCGAGGTGCTCTCCGGGCAGGGCGCCACCGCGAAGAGACTGCAGGAAGCGTTCGAGAAGGCACGAGGAGGGCGCCGGGTGAGCACACCCGACCCCGAGGGTCAGTACAAGGCCCTGGAGAAGTTCGGCACCGACTTCACGGCGGCGGCCAGGGAGGGCAAGCTCGACCCCGTCATCGGCCGTGACCAGGAGATCCGCCGCGTTGTCCAGGTGCTCTCCCGCCGCACCAAGAACAACCCCGTGCTGATCGGTGAGCCCGGCGTCGGCAAGACCGCCGTCGTGGAGGGCCTCGCCCAGCGCATCGTGAAGGGCGACGTCCCCGAGTCGCTGCGCGACAAGCGGCTGGTCGCGCTCGACCTCGGTGCCATGGTCGCCGGCGCGAAGTACCGCGGTGAGTTCGAGGAGCGCCTGAAGACCGTCCTGTCCGAGATCAAGGAGAGCGACGGCCGGATCATCACCTTCATCGACGAGCTGCACACCGTCGTGGGCGCGGGCGCCGGCGGCGACTCCGCCATGGACGCGGGCAACATGCTGAAGCCGATGCTCGCGCGCGGCGAGCTGCGCATGGTCGGCGCCACCACCCTCGACGAGTACCGCGAGCGGATCGAGAAGGACCCGGCGCTGGAGCGCCGCTTCCAGCAGGTCCTGGTCGCCGAGCCGACCGTCGAGGACAGCATCGCGATCCTCCGCGGGCTCAAGGGCCGCTACGAGGCCCACCACAAGGTGCAGATCGCGGACAGCGCGCTGGTCGCCGCCGCGACCCTCTCCGACCGGTACATCACCTCCCGCTTCCTCCCCGACAAGGCCATCGACCTCGTCGACGAGTCCGCCTCCCGGCTCCGGATGGAGATCGACTCCTCACCGGTCGAGATCGACGAGCTCCAGCGCTCCGTCGACCGGCTCAAGATGGAGGAGCTCGCGCTCTCCAAGGAGACCGACGAGGCCAGCAAGCAGCGTCTTGAGAAGCTGCGCCGCGACCTCGCCGACAAGGAGGAGGAGCTGCGCGGCCTCACCGCCCGCTGGGAGAAGGAGAAGGAGTCCCTCAACCGCGTCGGTGAGCTGAAGGAGAAGGTCGACGACCTGCGCGGCCAGGCCGAGCGGGCCCAGCGCGACGGCGACTTCGACACCGCTTCCAAGCTGCTCTACGGGGAGATCCCGGCGCTGGAGCGGGAGCTGGAGGCCGCCAGCGAGGAGGAGGCCCAGCAGGAGGCCGCCAAGGACACCATGGTCAAGGAGGAGGTCGGCCCCGACGACATCGCCGACGTCGTCGCCGCCTGGACCGGGATCCCGGCCGGCCGGCTGCTGGAGGGCGAGACCCAGAAGCTCCTGCGGATGGAGGACGAGCTGGGCAAGCGCCTGATCGGTCAGACCGAGGCGGTGCGGGCCGTGTCCGACGCGGTGCGCCGCTCGCGGGCCGGGATCGCCGACCCCGACCGGCCGACGGGCTCGTTCCTCTTCCTCGGACCGACCGGCGTCGGCAAGACCGAGCTGGCGAAGGCCCTCGCGGACTTCCTCTTCGACGACGAGCGGGCGATGGTCCGCATCGACATGTCGGAGTACGGCGAGAAGCACAGCGTCGCGCGGCTCGTCGGAGCCCCGCCCGGATACGTGGGCTACGAGGAGGGCGGCCAGCTCACCGAGGCGGTCCGCCGACGCCCGTACAGCGTGGTCCTGCTCGACGAGGTGGAGAAGGCGCACCCCGAGGTCTTCGACATCCTGCTGCAGGTCCTCGACGACGGCCGGCTGACCGACGGACAGGGCCGGACCGTCGACTTCCGCAACACCATCCTGATCCTGACCTCCAACCTCGGCAGCCAGTTCCTCGTGGAGCCCCTGACGAGCGAGGAGGAGAAGAAGCAGCAGGTCCTGGAGGTCGTACGGGCCTCGTTCAAGCCGGAGTTCCTCAACCGGCTCGACGATCTCGTCGTCTTCTCGGCCCTGTCCAAGGACGAGCTGGCGCACATCGCCGAGCTCCAGATCGCCCGCCTCGCCCAGCGGCTCGCCGAGCGCCGGCTCTCCCTGGACGTCACCCCGCCGGCCCTGGAGTGGCTGGCCGACGAGGGCAACGACCCGGCCTACGGTGCCCGGCCGCTGCGCCGCCTCGTCCAGACCGCGATCGGCGACCGGCTCGCCAGGGAGATCCTCTCCGGCGAGGTGAAGGACGGCGACACGATCCGCGTCGACCGCTTCGACGGCGGCCTGATCGTGGGACCGGTGCAGTAAGCCACGCCCGGGTGGGGGTTGCCAGCCCCCGCCCGGGATGGGAGAGGATGGCCGCATCCGTACGAAGGGAAACACCCGGTGAGCATCGACCCGTCCTCGATTCCGAATTTCGGGGGCCAGCCCCAGCCTCAGTCCGCACCCCCCGCGGGCCCGGTCATCCCCGACCAGGACCTGGTCAAGCAGCTCCTCGACCAGATGGAACTGAAGTACGTCGTCGACGACGAGGGTGACCTCGCGGCGCCGTGGGAGGAGTTCCGTACGTACTTCATGTTCCGCGGCGAGGACGAGCAGCAGGTCTTCTCGGTGCGGACGTTCTACGACCGCCCGCACGCGTTCGGCGACAAGGCGAAGATCCTCGACGCCATCGACGACTGGAACCGCCGCACGCTGTGGCCGAAGGTCTACACGCACACCCACGAGGAGGAGGGCGAGCCCACCACCGTCCGCCTCATCGGCGAGGCCCAGATGCTGATCGGTACCGGTGTCAGCCTGGAGCACTTCGTCTCGTCGACGGTGAGCTGGGTGCGCGCGGCCATCGAGTTCGACAAGTGGCTGGTGGAGCTGCTGGGCCTGGCCCCGGCCGCTGAGGACGCCGCGGACGAGAAGCCCTCCGACGAGGGCTGAGCGCCGCAGCGTTCCTCACAGGGCCATAGGGGCGACCGTCAGATACGTCCCATAGGCGAACGACAGCCCGGCCAGGGCGACGATCACCGTGATCGCCGCCCTCGGCCGGGCTTTCGTCAGTGCGCAGGCCAGCGGCAGCAGCAGCGGGAACGCCGGCAGCAGAAAGCGCGGCTTGGACTCGAAGTAGCCGGATCCGCCGACCGTGATCAGCACGAGCACCGCCGTGTACACGAGCAGCGCGAGGGGCGGGCGGTCCAGCACGAACAGCGCGAAGAGCAGGACACCCGCGGCCGCGATCACCAGCGCCATCGGGAAGCCGAAGAACGCCGGCGCCGTCACCATGCCGCGGATCACCCGCAGGGACCCGAGCCCCAGATCGAACCGTGACGTCCAGCCGCTCTGCACGGCGAAGTACCCGCCGAGCACATCGCCCTTGCGCGCCCCGACCCACAGCAGGTACCCGAGCCATCCGGCGGGCGCCAGCACGGCCGCCGCCCGGATCCCGGCCCGGCCGCCCTTCGTGCCCCGCCGCTTCCACAGCTCGCAGCCGGCCACCGCGCACACCGCCGCCGCGACCGCGATCCCGTTCGGCCGGGTGAGCCCGGCGAGCGCCGCCAGCACCCCCGCCCACAGCCAGCGGTGGGTGAGCACCGCGTACAGCGACCAGGCGGCGAACGCCGTCAGCAGGGGCTCGGTGTACGCCATGGACAGCACGATCGCGTGCGGCAGCAGCCCCCACAGCAGCACGACGACGGTCGCGGTCCTCCGGTCGTGCAGCCGCTCGACGACCGCGTAGATGCCCCATGCCGCCGCGCCCGCCGCGATCCAGGAGAGCACCAGCCCCGCGGTCCCGCCCGTCACGGGCAGTACGGACGTCACGGTCCGCACGAGCCCCGGGTAGAGCGGGAAGAACGCCAGGTCGGACTGGACGGCGCCGTCCGGCCAGTACAGCGTGCGGCCGTAGCCGTGCGCCGCGATGCGGACGTACCACAGGGAGTCCCAGGAAGTGGCGAGCAGCGCCCGCGGCGACCGGCCGATGTGCCAGGCCCACAGCGCCATGACGAGCATCCCGGTGAGCCTGGCGGCCGCGAACAGCCCGAGCGCGGGGGCGGCCCGGTGCAGGGCGGCACGACAGCGGGAGACGGCCCGGCCGGCGGCCGGCGATGCCTTGTCGAAGGTCTCGGCGAACAGGGGGCACCTCCGAGCGCGCGTGAGCGGTCACCCCGACCTTCCGTGGTACGCGCAGGTGGCGCGAGCGCTGGGCAGCCGCGCGGGTGGATTCCCTCCCCGAAGGACCGGCGCACGCGTGTCGCCGTGACAGCGGGCCGCCGGCGCGGTACGGGCGGTGCGGCGCGGCGTCCGTGCGGATCTGACGAGAGGTCAGTTCAGGCGGAGGAGAGCCTGCGCGGTGGCCGACAGGTGGGTGCGGACGGTGTCCCCGCCGTCGAGGTAGCCGCCCGCCAGGGCGCCGTCGCGCAGCAGCACCAGCGCCGCCGCGGCCTCATCGGGTGCGGGGTGACCGCAGGCGGCGGCCAGGTCGGCGAGCGCGCCACGGAACCACGCGCGGTGCTCCGCGATCAGCCGCCGGACCGGATGCTCCGCATCCGGGTACTCGGCGGCGGCGTTGATGAAGGGGCAGCCGCGGAAGCCCGGACCGCAGACCTCCTCGGCGAGGCCGCCCACCAGCAGCTCCACGACCGTCCGCGGCTCCTTCGCGGCGGCCGCCGCCTGCGCCGTGCGGGCGCGGATCTCCTCGTCGCGGACCCGCAGGTAGGCCAGCACCAGCTCGTCCTTGCCGCGGAAGTGCCGGTAGAAGGTCGCCTTGGTGACCGCGGCCGTGGCGATCAGCCGGTCGACGCCCACGGCCTGGATGCCCTCCGCGTAGAAGAGCTCTGCGGCCGTCTCCAGTAGGCGCTGCCGCGGGTGGGAGACCCGCGCGGTCGGTTCCGTGCTCATGGCGCCAAACGTAACCGACCGGTCTGGCCTGCTTGTTTTGACAGTGCTCCGCCGACGGTCCAGACTCCAAGCAGAAAGAACGGTCTGTCTCCCTCTCTTCGCCGTCACCTCAGGAGTTCTCGTGTCCGATCGGACCATCCTTCTCATCCACGGTCTGTGGATGACCCCGCACAGCTGGCAGCCCTGGATCGACCGCTACACCGCCCAGGGCCACACCGTCCACGCGCCCGGCTGGCCCGGCGTGTCACAGCTCGGCGAGCCGCTCGACCACGCGAAGGCTCCGGCAGGGCTCGGCGTGCAGGAGATCGCGGACCACTACGAGGCGTTCCTGCGCACCCTGCCGGAGCAGCCGGTGATCATCGGACACTCCTTCGGCGGGCTGGTGACCCAGATCCTGCTCGACCGCGGCTACGGCCGGGCGGGCGTCGCGATCCACCCCGGGCAGCCGCGCGGGGTCCTGGCGCTGTCGCTGTCCACGCTGCGTGCCGCGTGGCCGGTCCTCGGCAACCCCGCCAACCGCAGGCGCACCGTGGCCCTCACCGACCGGCAGTTCCACTACGCCTTCGCCAACACCGTCTCCGCGGAGCAGGCCGCGCGGGAGCGTGCGACCTGGGCGATTCCCGGCCCGGGGCGCCCGTTGTTCCAGGCGGGACTGGCCAACTTCACGCCCAAGGCCCGGGCCGCGACCCGCATCGACTACCGCAACGACTCCCGCTCCCCGCTGCTGCTGGTGGCCGGCGGCGCGGACCACATCGTCCCGCGGGGTGTGGTGCGCGAGAACTACCGCCGGTACGCGAAGTCTGGGGCGGTCACCGAGTTCCGCGAGTATCCCGGACGCGACCACGGCACCTGCTTCCACGACGGCTGGGAGCAGGTCGCGGACGAGTCCCTGGCCTGGGCGCTGGCCTACTGAGACCGTCGGCCGGCGGGCTCCCCCGGGCCCGCCGCGAGCCCCTTGAGCCGTGAGACGGCCTCCTCCAGGACGTCGGTGCGCTTGCAGAAGGCGAACCGGACGAAGGGTGCCCCTTCGTCCCGGTGGTCGTAGAAGACCGCGTTGGGGATCGCCACGACCCCGCAGCGTTCCGGCAGCGCGCGGCAGAAGGCGAAGCCGTCGCTCTCGCCGAGCGGGCGGATGTCGGTGGTGACGAAGTAGGTCCCGGCGGGCCGGTACACCTCGAAGCCGGCCGCGGCGAGACCGGAGCCCAGCAGGTCCCGCTTGGCCCGCAGATCGTCCCGGAGCCCGTCGAAGTACGTCCGCGGGAGCGCGAGCGCCTCGGCGACCGCGTACTGGAGCGGGCCGGACGCGACGTAGGTGAGGAACTGCTTGGCCGAGCGGACGGCGGCGACCAGCGGCGCCGCCGCCGTGACCCAGCCGACCTTCCAGCCGGTGAACGAGAACGTCTTGCCGGCCGAGCCGATGGTGACCGTGCGCTCGCGCATGCCCGGGAAGGTCACGATCGGCGTGTGCTCGCCCTCGAAGACGAGGTGCTCGTACACCTCGTCGGTGACGACCAGCAGATCCCGCTCGACGGCGAGCGCCGCGACCGCCGCCAGCTCCTCGCGGGTGAGGACGGTGCCGGTGGGATTGTGCGGGCTGTTGAGCAGGATGAGGCGGGTGCGATCGGTGACCGCGTCGCGCAGTTCGTCCAGGTCCAGTACGTAGGCGCCGTCGCGCGGATGGAGCGTGACGGGTACGCGCGTCCCGCCCGCCATCGCGATGCAGGCCGCGTAGGAGTCGTAGTAGGGCTCCAGGGCGATCACCTCGTCACCGGGCTCGACGAGGGCGAGCAGCGCGGCCGCGATCGCCTCCGTGGCGCCGGCCGTGACCAGCACCTCGGTGTCGGGGTCGTACGCGAGGCCGTACCACTCCCGCTGGTGGCGGGCGACGGCGGTACGCAGCTCGGGGACGCCGGGGCCGGGCGGGTACTGGTTGCCCCGGCCGTCGCGCAGCGCGCGCACCGCCGCCTCACGGACCTCGTCGGGGCCGTCCGTGTCCGGGAAGCCCTGGCCCAGGTTGATCGAGCCGGTCCGCACGGCCAGCGCGGACATCTCGGCGAAGATCGTCGTCCCGAACTCGGCGAGGCGGCGGTTGAGCAGCGGTCGGTGACCGGGTGCGCGTCCTGTCATGCGGGCCATCCTGCGCGCAACCTCTGGAGTAGCTCAAGTCCGCTTTGGGCCGCGAGAGCCGGGGGCATCCCCCAGGCACACCAGAAGCAGCCTCGCTTCGGGGGAAAGGACGGTGAGGTCAGTGGTCGGAGTCTGGATCGTGCTCGGGTTGATCGTGCTCGTCGTGTTCGTGGGGATCGCGTCGGGTGGTGGGCGTGGTGGCGTGAGCCGCTCGCGCCGTCGCAGGAGCTGGTGGGCCGGCGGGGACGGCGGTTCGTCCTGCGGCGGCGGCTCCTCCTGCGGCGGTTCGTCGTGCGGTGGTGGCGGGGGCGGCGGCGACTGACCGCGGCGTCGGCGGGGGGCGGCTGACACGGGGCAGCCGACCGCGCCGCGACCGAAGGCGCCCGGGGGGACGAACTCCCTCCGGGCGCCTTCCTGTTGACGCCTGATGCATGTGGGCGGCGAGATTGTGCACCCCGGAGAAGGATTTCCGTTGAACAGTTGAACAGACAGGCCCCCGGGGGGATGGAAACCACGTCATGTTGGGTAAAAGCGCTGTGAGCGTCTCCCACTTCATGATTCCCTCGCTGTTGAGAACATCCAGCCCTCGGACCTCCTGTGGACCCGAGCCGGCAGATCCCCCACCTCCTCTGTGCTGCCTCCGGGGTGCCCCGGTCCACCCGTCACGCATGTTTGCGGAGCCGATCCATGCTCACGACCCTGAAGACCTCCTACACCGACACCCGCGCGGCCGATCTGGCCTGGGCGCTGGGCCGGGAGCCGCTGCCCGCCCTCGCCGAGCTCGACCTCGAACTGTCGGGCGCGAAGCTGCAGTTGAGACTGCTGGGCGCTTCCCACCAGGTGCTGCTCGAGGAGGACCGGGGCGCCTGCTCCGAGACCGTCGCCTGCATGCCGGGCAGCAGCACCCCCCTGCCGCTGGGCGTCGAACGGCGGCTCGGTGACTGGGAGTACGAGTTCGCCGCGCGCGTCGAGACGCTGTCGCAGGACTCCTTCGCGGGCCGTGCGCAGGAGGTGATCGCGCTGGTGACCGACCATCCGCACGGGCTCGCCGGCACGTTCCCCGGCTCGCCGCACGCGTTCACGGCGATGGTCGCCCAGCGCCTGGACGGCCAGGTGGGGTGGCGGACCTGGCACGCGTACCCGCAGGAGGGCCAGCTCGTGGTGACCCGCACCCGGGTCGGCGCGCGACTGCCCGCCGGGCGCTGACTCCATGCGTCGCTACGGCATTTTGTGGCAGTTGCACCCTTGTGGGTGACCATGCGCGACAGGTGTATAACGTAGCGTGACGACATGATCGACCCGCCTCTGCCCGCACCGGTTCAGGGCGGGGTGCGGCCGCCCGTACGTCCGGGCGCGGGCCGGTTCCTCGTCCTCCTCGTGGTCTTCGTCTGCGCGGCCTGCGGACTCGTGTACGAACTCGAACTCGTCGCCCTCGCCTCGTACTTGATCGGCGACTCGGTCACCCAGGCGTCCGTCGTGCTGTCCGTCATGGTCTTCGCGATGGGCATCGGCTCCCTGCTCGCCAAGCGGCTGCGCTGCCATGCGGCCGTCGGCTTCGCCCTGGTGGAGGCGGCGCTCGCGCTCATCGGCGGCTGCTCGGCACTGGTGCTGTACGCGGCCTTCGCCTGGCTCGGCGAGGCGCGACACGCGCTGGTGGCGTTCTCGCTCGCCATCGGGGTGCTGATCGGCGCCGAGATCCCGCTGCTGATGACCCTGATCCAGCGGGCGTCACGACGCGGGGGCGCAGGCGAGGGCGACGAGGACGCCGCGGGCACCGTCGCCGACCTGTTCGCCGCGGACTACGTGGGCGCGCTCGTCGGCGGACTCGCCTTTCCCTTCCTGCTGCTGCCGTGGCTGGGCCAGCTGACGGGCGCGCTGCTCACCGGCGCGGTCAACGCGGTGGCGGGCGGCGCGCTCGTGCTGTGGCTGTTCCGGCGCGACATGTCGGCCCGGTCGCGGTGGTGGCTGCTCGTGGCGAACCTGACGGTGCTGGCCGTGCTGGCCACCGCGACGGCCCTGGTCGACGACTTCGAGTCGGCCGCGCGGCGCGCGGTGTACGGCGAGCCGGTGCGGGTCGCCGTACGGACCGGGGTGCAGGAGGTCGTGCTGACCGGGGCCGAGCACGGGCCGGTCAAGCTGTTCCTGGACGGCCGGCTGCAGGTCAGCGGGGGCCCCGAGGACCGGCACCACCGGGCGCTGGTGGACCCCGCGATGCGCCGGGGACCGCATGCGCGCGTCCTGGTCCTCGGCGGGGGCGACGGTCTCGCGGCGCGCGAAGTGCTCCGGCACCCCGGGGTGCGGTCGGTGACCGTCGTCGAGCTCGACCCCGGAATGGTGCGCCTCGCCCGCTCGGACCCGGCGCTCTCGGCGCTCAACGGGTCCGTGTACCGGGACCCGCGGCTGAAGGTCGTGTACGCGGACGCGTTCTGCTGGCTGCGGGGGCCGGTGCCGCACCACGCGTACGACGTGGTGATCTCGGACCTGCCCGATGCGGGCTTCGCGCCCAGCGCCAAGCTGTACTCCCAGGAGTTCTACGGGCTCGCGGCGGACGTCCTCGCGGACGGCGGACGGCTCGCCGTGCACGCCGGGCCCGTGACGGCGCGGTCGCACGCCTACTGGACCGTCGAGGCCACGATCCGCGCGGCCGGGTTCACGACGCGGGCGTACCGTGCGCCGGGCCGGCCCGACCGGGGCTTCGTCCTCGCCGTCGCCGCGGCGGGGGGCGCGCCGCCGGCCCCGGGACCCGGGGTGGTCGGCGTGGAGGACGAGCGGCCGCGGGGACTTCCGCCGTCGACGCTGCTGCGTCCGCGGTACGCCGAGTGAGCGCCGCCGACTGTGCCGGTTCTGCGCAGAAGGTCTCCTGGCGGGCCGGGGCTGAGTAGGCTCGGCTTCCATGGAGCATGAGGTGTTCGTTCCGGTTCCGGCAGAGACCCTCCGGCAGACGCTGGCCGACCCTGCGCGGGTCGCCCGGTGCGTCCCCGGGCTCCAACAGGACGCCGACGCGTCGGCGGGCCCGCTCGCCGGCCGGCTGAAGATCCGTGTGGGCGGCCACACGATCACCTACCGCGGTGCTCTCCGGATCACCGGGCAGGACGACGACTTCGCGGTCGAGGGCGAGGGCACGGAGGCCCGCGGTTCCGGCTCCGCCAAGCTCGCCCTGACCCTTCGCCTCACCCCCGCCGAAGGCGGCACCACCCTCACCTTCACCGGCACGGCCCACGCGGACGGCCGACTCGCGGAGGCGGACGCCGCCACGGTCGCCCAGGCGGGCACGCGCCTGCTCGACCGGTTCGCGTCGTCCCTCGCGTCCAAGGCGACGGCGGACGGCAAAGCCACGGACGTGCCGCAGGACCCGACGCGGCCGGACGACTCCACCGAGCCGGGACGGTCGGGCGGCCGCCCGGAGGACGCCGGCGCGACGCGGGCGTCCACGGAGGCGCAGGCCGGTCCGGGGAAGGCCGACGCCGATGGCACCCCCGGCGGGGAGCAGGAAGGACCTGCCGGCGCCGGGAGCACGGACGACGCGGTGACGCGGCCGTCAGGGGACGACGGCGGCACGCCCGCCGCGGATGCGGAGCCAGGGCCCGGGGAGAACGGTGCCGATGAGGCGCAGCGCGCCGACGCGGCTGACGCGCCCGGTGCCGATGCGTCCGGTGCCGACGCGTCCGTCTACGACGTGGAGGTGCCGCCCTCGGCGCTGGACCCATTGGCGGACGAGGCGTTCGGGGACGGCGAGGAGCCGCCGGCGGAGGCCGCCCACGCCCGCCGGACGATGATCGGGCGCAGCGCGGAGGAGGTCGACCACGCGCCGCCGCGGGGACGGTACGCCCCGGTGCCCGCGCCGGGGACCGGCACCGCGGGGAGCACCCTGCGGTGGGTCGCCCCGGCCGCCGCGCTCGCGCTCGCCTCCGCCGTGGTGGTCGGGCGCGCTCTGCGCCGCCGCAAGTAGCCCGCTCGGGCGCGGGCGCGCCGAGCCGCCCCCCAGTAGGGTCGGGGTGTGAGTAGCGAAGAGAGCGTCCGGCTCACCGCCGGCGACGTCGAGTTGACCGTGGCCCCGGCGAACGGGTGCCGGATCAGCAGCCTCCGCATCGCCGGGACCGAGCTGCTGCGGCAGGGAGAGCGCTACGGCTGCTTCCCGATGGTCCCGTGGTGTGGTCGCACCGAGAACGGCCGCTTCCGCAACGGCGGTGTCGAGCACCAGCTCCCCATCAACGACCCGCCGCACGCCATCCACGGCACCGCCCGCGAATCCGCCTGGCGCACCGCGCGCACCGGCCCGGCGGAGGCGGTCTTCACCTACGAACTCGCCGACCCCTGGCCGTACACCGGGCTCGTCACCCAGACGTTCGAGCTGACCGAGGACTCCCTCGCGCTGCAGCTCGGCATCGAGACGTACGACGACTCGTTTCCCGCCCAGGCCGGCTGGCACCCGTGGTTCCTGCGCAACGCCTTCCCCGAAGGCAAGGGCGCCCGGCTCGACTTCATCGCCGACTGGCAGGAGGAGCGCGGCCCGAACTACCTCCCCACCGGCCGGCGCATCGAGCCCACGCCCGGCCCCTGGGACGACTGCTTCGGCATGGAGGACGGCCTCGACGTCACCGTCACGTGGCCGGATCAGCTGGAGCTCACGGTGAAGAGCCGCACCGAGTGGGTCGTCGTCTACGACCAGGAGGACGAAGCGGTCTGCGTCGAGCCGCAGTCCGGCCCGCCGAACGGGCTGAACACCCACCCCCGTCTGGTCACCCCCATCGACCCCCTCGAAATCGCCGCGACCTGGACGTGGCGCCGCCTCGCATAAGCTCAGGGCCATGACTGACGTACGCGCTGAGCTGCTCCAGCAGATCAAGGACAAGGCCGTGGTGCACGGCAAGGTGACCCTCTCCTCGGGGATCGAGGCCGACTGGTACATCGACCTGCGCCGGATCACGCTGGACGGCCAGGCGGCACCGATGGTCGGACAGGTGATGCTCGACGCCACCGCGGAGCTGGACTACGACTGCGTGGGCGGTCTGACGCTCGGCGCCGACCCGGTCGCCACCTCGATGCTGCACGCGGCAGCGGCTCGCGGGCAGCGTCTCGACGCGTACGTCGTCCGCAAGGCGGGCAAGGCGCACGGGATGCAGCGCCGCATCGAGGGCACGGACGTGAAGGGCCGGCGCTGCCTGGTCGTCGAGGACGTCTCCACCACCGGTGGCTCCCCGCTGACCGCCGTCGAGGCGGTACGGGAGGCCGGTGGCGAGGTCGTCGCGGTCGCCGTGATCGTGGAGCGGGGCGCCGCCCCCAAGATCGCCGAGGCGGGCCTCCCGTACGTCAACGCGTACTCGCTCGACGACCTCGGTCTGGCCTGACCTGCGGTTTCGCGGCAGGGCGGGAGTTTCACGTGAAACGTCCCGCCCTTGGACCGGGAGCCCGCATGGGCGTCTGGAAAGATAGGTGCGACGATGACGTCGCCCCCAGGTCAGGGCCAAGCACGCAAACCGCACATCACAAGGAGCGGACAGATGCCCATCGCAACCCCCGAGGTCTACGCCGAGATGCTCGACCGGGCGAAGGCTGGCAAGTTCGCCTACCCGGCCATCAACGTCACCTCGTCCCAGACCCTGCACGCTGCGCTGCGCGGCTTCGCGGAGGCCGAGAGCGACGGCATCATCCAGATCTCCACGGGTGGTGCGGAGTTCCTGGGCGGCCAGTACAGCAAGGACATGGTGACCGGCGCGGTCGCGCTCGCCGAGTTCGCGCACATCGTCGCCGCGAAGTACGACGTCACCGTCGCCCTGCACACGGACCACTGCCCCAAGGACAAGCTGGACGGCTATGTCCGCCCGCTGCTCGCGATCTCCGCCGAGCGCGTCGCGAACGGCCAGAACCCGCTCTTCCAGTCGCACATGTGGGACGGCTCCGCCGAGACCCTCGCCGACAACCTGGCCATCGGCCAGGAGCTGCTGGCCCAGGCCGC
Organism: Streptomyces sp. NBC_00259; assembly: GCF_036181745.1. Taxonomy (NCBI): domain Bacteria; kingdom Bacillati; phylum Actinomycetota; class Actinomycetes; order Kitasatosporales; family Streptomycetaceae; genus Streptomyces; species Streptomyces sp. NBC_00259. Next base: position 4,240,372 of record NZ_CP108080.1, read on the forward strand.
CGCAGCCAAGATCATCCTTGAGGTCGAGATCACCCCGACCGGCGGTGAAGAGGACGGCGTCACCCACGAGATCAACGACGAGCTGTACACCACCGTCGAGGACGCCATCCGCACCGCCGAGGCGCTCGGCCTGGGCGAGAAGGGCCGCTACCTGCTGGCCGCGTCCTTCGGCAACGTCCACGGCGTCTACAAGCCGGGCAACGTCGTGCTCCGTCCGGAGCTGCTCAAGGACCTCCAGGCCGGTGTCGCCGCCAAGTTCGGCAAGGCCGACCCGTTCGACTTCGTCTTCCACGGTGGCTCCGGCTCCACGGCCGAGGAGATCGCCACCGCGCTGGAGAACGGCGTCGTGAAGATGAACCTCGACACCGACACCCAGTACGCCTTCACCCGCCCCGTCGCGGACCACATGTTCAAGAACTACGACGGTGTGCTGAAGGTCGACGGCGAGGTCGGCTCCAAGAAGACGTACGACCCGCGCACCTGGGGCAAGGCGGCCGAGGCCGGCATGGCCAAGCGCGTGACCGAGGCGTGCGCGGCGCTGCGCTCGACCGGTACGAAGCTGAAGTAAGCACGAAGCCCACGCAGGCACACGGCTCAGCAGGCACACGCCTCAGCAGTCACCTGGCTCAGCGGCCACCCCGCTGAGCCGGCCACAAAGCTCAGGCAGGCAGAGGCCCGGCACCGACTCGGTGCCGGGCCTTCGTCCTGCCGTCCTGCCCGAAGGGGACCCCGAGGATGACGACGTACGACTTCGACACCCCCGTCGACCGGCGCGGCACCGCGAGCGTGCAGTGGGACGGTGTCGCCGACCGCTTCGGCGTGCCCGGACTGCTGCCGTTCACCATCTCCGACATGGACTTCCCCTGCCCGCCGCAGGTGCTGGACGCCCTGCGTGAGCGCGTTGCGCACGGGGTGTTCGGGTACACCGACTGGCGGCTCGGCGAGTTCCGTGAGGCGATACGCGGGTGGTACGCGGGGCGGCACGACACCGCGCTCGATCCGGAGTGGATCGTGTACGCGCCGTCCGTGCTGAGCCTGCTGTCGCAGCTGCTGCAGATGTGGACGGAGCCGGGGGACGGGGTGGTCGTCCACACGCCCACGTACGACGGCTTCCGCAAGGCGGTGACCGGGCTCGGGCGGGAGCTTCGAGGAGTGCCGATGAGGGACGCGGCCGGGCTGGAGCGGGAGCTCGCCCGGCCGGACGCGAAGGTGCTGCTCCTGTGCTCGCCGCACAACCCGACCGGGCGGGTGTGGACGGAGACGGCGCTGGGCGAGATGGCCCGGATGGCGCGGACGCACGGCGTCGCCGTGATCGCCGACGAGATCCACGCGGACTTCGCACACGACGGGCACCGGCATCTGCCGTGGACGCGGTTCGTGACGGACCGGGGGCGTGGGCCGGGGCGCTGGGCGCTGATCACGTCCGCGTCGAAGGCGTTCAACTTCCCCGGGCTGAACGGCTCGTACGGGATCATCGGCGATCCGGAGGAGCGCGCGACGTTCGTCCGCCGGATGGAGACGGGGGAGGGCCTCGCCTCCCCGGCGGTGCTCTCCCTGACCGCGCACATCGCCGCGTACCGGGAGGGGGCCCAGTGGCTGGACGCGGCGCGAAGCTATGTCGCCGGGAACATGACGATGCTCGCGGACCGGCTGCGGTCCGCGTTCCCCGAGCTGCGCTGGGAGCCGCCACAGGCCGGATACCTGGCGTGGATCGACCTCCGCGCGCTCGGCGTGGACGATGAGGCGCTCCAGCGGGAGCTGGTGGAGCGGGAGCGGGTCGCGATCATGCGGGGCGGGGTCTACGGGGCGGAGGGCTTCGTCCGCGTGAATCTGGGCTGCCCGCGGAGCAAGGCGGAGGCCGGCGCCGACGCTCTCGTCCGCGCCCTGACCCGCCTGAGGGCGTGACCGCGTGACCGCCTGACCGGCCGACCGCCTGACCGCGTGACCGGCCGTCCGACCGCCTGACCTGACGGCGCCGGGCCGGGGGCGGTGGCTCCGTACCCGGCCGGGTCGCCAGAGGGACGAGGGGACGCGATGATCGCCCTATGGACATCAGGCTCGCGTCGGCCACCGGGCGCTGGGTGGTCCTGACGACCGTCCTCGGGTCCAGCATGGCCCTGCTCGACTCGACCGTCGTCAATGTCGCCCTGCCCCACATCGGCGACGACCTCGACGCGGACCTCGCCGACCTCCAGTGGATCGTCAACGCCTACACGCTGACCCTCGCCGGGCTGATCCTGCTCGGCGGGGCGCTCGGGGACCGGTACGGGCGGCGAAGAGTGTTCGTGATCGGGGTGGTGTGGTTCGCGCTGGCGTCGCTCGCGTGCGGGCTGGCACCCAACGACCTGGCGTTGATCATCGCCCGGGCCCTCCAGGGCGTCGGCGGCGCGCTGCTCACCCCCGGGTCGCTCGCGCTCATCGAGGCGAGTTTCCACCCGGACGACAGGGCGAAGGCCGTGGGCCTGTGGTCCGGGTTCGGTGGCGTCGGCGCGGCGATCGGGCCGTTCGTCGGCGGGTGGCTGGTCGACGGGCCCGGCTGGCGCTGGGTGTTCCTGCTGAACGTGCCGCTGGCCGCGCTGTGCGTGCCCGTGGCGCTGCGCCACGTCCCCGAGTCGCGGGACCCGGCGGCGCACGGCCGGTTCGACGTGCTGGGCGCGGCGCTCGGGGCCCTGAGCCTCGCGCTGGTGACGTACGCGCTGATCGAAACGACGTGGTGGACCGGGATCGCGGGCGTCGTCGTGGGCGTGCTGTTCGTGTGGGTCGAGCGGCACCGGCCGGATCCCATGCTCCCGTTGTCGGTCTTCCACTCCCGGCTGTTCACGTCGGTCAATCTGGTGACCATGTGCGTGTACGCCGCGTTCGGCGGGTTCTTCTTCCTCGCCGCGCTGCAACTCCAGGTCGTCCTCGGCTACTCGGCCCTGGAGGCCGGCGTCGCGCTGCTGCCCACCACGGTGCTGATGCTGCTGTTCTCCGCGCGCTCCGGCGAGCTCGGCCAGCGGATCGGCCCGCGTATCCCGCTCACCGTGGGCCCGCTGCTGTGCGCCGCCGGGATGCTGCTGATGCTGCGGGCCGAAGCGGGCGCCGCGTACGTCACGCACGTGCTGCCGGCGCTGGTGGTGATGGGCCTCGGCATGGTGACCGTGGTGGCGCCGCTGACCGCGACCGTCCTGGCGTCCGTCGAGAGCTCGCGGGCGGGGCTGGCCAGTGGCATCAACAACGCGGCGGCCCGCGCGGCGGGCCTGCTCGCGGTGGCCGCGCTGCCGCTGCTGACCGGGATGGGACCGGAGGCGTACCGGATACCGGAGGAGTTCGCGGCGACGTTCCGGCGGGCGATGCCCCTGTGCGCCGGGGTGCTCGTGGTGGGGGCGGTGCTGGCCTTCGCGACGGTGCGTACGCCGGAGAAGTACTCCCGCGCCAAGTGCAAGCTCCACTGCAGTGTCGGCGCACCGCCGCTGGAACCACAGAGGAGGACGACGGGGACGACCGGGCAGGAGCCTACGGGCGGTCGATCCGGTTGAAGATCCGGATGATGTCGTCGCCGGCCGCAGGTTCCACGGATCCCGCGCCGACCTGTGACACTGGAACCCATGGTCATCCACGAAAACCTGCTGGGGGGACCGCCCCCCACTCATCTGCCCGACGTCCCCGAGCCGCGGGAGATGCTCGCGAACGGCACGGCGCCCGCCGACGTCGCCGCGAAGTACCCGACCTCCTCGCTGGCCTGGGCCCAGCTCGCCGACGACGCGTTCGCGGGCGGCCGGGTCGTCGAGTCGTACGCGTACGCGCGTACGGGCTACCACCGGGGCCTCGACGCGCTGCGCCGCAGCGGCTGGAAGGGTCACGGCCCGGTGCCGTGGGAGCACGAGCCCAATCGTGGCTTCCTGCGTGCCCTGCACGCGCTCGCCCGTGCCGCCCGGGCGATCGGCGAGCAGGACGAGTACGAGCGCTGCACGACGTTCCTGCGGGACTCGTCCCAGACGGCGGCGGACACCCTCGGCTGATCCCCGGCCCCGGCCGCACCGGCCCTCGGGGGCGGATGTCCTTCCCGGGCATCCGCCCCTCGCGTCACCGGCGGGACCCGTGTTTATGATGCGCGCAGGGGACCGGAGCTCCGACACCACCAACGGAAAGGGGCGGACCGCTACCCGGACACCTGTGTCAGGAGACAGCGAATGTCGCAGTATCCCGATGCCTCCGGAGCCGGTTCGGTCACCCCGAACCTCGACTTCGCGGGCACGACCCCGTACGAGGACTACGTCCAGGCCGACGTGCTCACCCACCTCCAGCACCCCCTCTCCGACGATCCCGGCGAGATGGTGTTCCTGGTCACCACCCAGGTGATGGAGCTGTGGTTCACCGTCATCGTCCACGAGTGGGAGACCGCCTCCCGCGCCCTGCGCCGCGACGAAGTGCCCGTCGCGCTGGACGCGCTCAAGCGCTCCGTACGGGAGCTGGACGCGCTCAACGCCTCGTGGCGGCCGCTCGCACAGCTCACGCCCATGCAGTTCAACTCGTACCGCAGCGCCCTCGGTGAGGGCTCCGGCTTCCAGTCGGCGATGTACCGGCGGATGGAGTTCCTGCTCGGCGAGAAGTCGGCGTCGATGCTGGTGCCGCACCGCGGCGCCCCGCGCGTCCACGCCGAGCTGGAGAAGGCCCTGCACGAGCCGAGCCTCTACGACGAGGTGCTGCGGCTGCTGGCCCGGCGCGGGCTGCCCGTGCCGCAGTCCGTCCTCGACCGCGATCTGTCGCAGCGCTACGAGCCGTCGCCCGAGATCGAGCAGGTGTGGGCCGCCGTGTACCGGGACGACGACCAGCATGCCGAGCTGGTACGGCTCGGCGAGGCGCTCACCGACGTCGGCGAGCTGGTGTGGCGCTGGCGCAACGATCACCTCGTCGCGACCCGGCGGGCCATGGGCTCCAAGACCGGCACCGGTGGCTCCGCGGGCGTCGCCTGGCTGGAGAAGCGGGCGACGAAGAACGTCTTCCCCGAGCTGTGGACGGCGCGCAGCCATGTCTGATACCACACTCGCCGACACGGCGGCGGCGCTGGACGCCGCGGACGAACTGGCCGAGCGACGCGAACTGTTCGCGCTCGAAGGCTCCGTGGTGTACCTCGACGGGAACTCGCTCGGCGCGCTGCCGCGCCACGTCCCGGACCGGCTGGCCGATGTCGTCACCCGTGAATGGGGCGAGCTGCGCATCCGCTCCTGGGACGAGAGCGGCTGGTGGACGGCGCCCGAGCGGATCGGTGAGCGGATCGCCCCGCTCGTCGGCGCGGCGCCCGGCCAGGTCGTGGTCGGCGACTCGACCAGCGTCAACGTCTTCAAGGCGGTCGTCGCGGCGGTACGGATGGCCCCGGACGACCGGGACGAGATCCTCGTCGACGCGACGACGTTCCCCACGGACGGGTACATCGCTCAGTCCGCGGCCCGGCTGACCGGCCGCCGCCTCGTGCCCGTCACCCCGGCGGAGCTGCCCGCCGCGCTCGGGCCCCGTACCGCCGTCGTGCTCCTCAACCACGTCGACTACCGCACCGGCCGGCTGCACGACCTGCCGGCGCTCACCGCGGCCGTCCACGAGGCGGGCGCCCTGGCCGTGTGGGACCTGTGCCACAGCGCGGGCGCGCTGCCCGTCGGCCTCGACGAGCACGGCGTGGACCTCGCGGTGGGCTGCACGTACAAGTACCTCAACGGAGGCCCGGGTTCGCCGGCGTACCTGTACGTCGCCGAGCGCCACCAGGACCGGTTCGACTCGCCGCTGCCCGGCTGGAACTCGCACGCCGACCCGTTCGCGATGGCAGCGGGATTCGCGGCGGCTGACGGAGCGGTGCGCGGCAGGGTCGGCACGCCGGACATCCTGTCGATGCTCGCGCTGGAGGCGGCCCTCGACGTGTGGGACGGGGTCACGGTGGAGGCGGTACGGGCCAAGAGCCTCGCCCTCACGGACTTCTTCCTGGAGTGCGTCGAGGCGTACGTGCCGAAGGGCAGGGTCACCTCGCTCACCCCGGTCGCGCACGCCGAGCGCGGGAGCCAGGTCGCGCTGTCCTGCCCGGACGCCCCGGCCGTGATGGAGGAGCTGATCGCCCGCGGGGTCGTCGGCGATCTGCGCCGCCCTGACGTGCTGCGATTCGGGTTCACTCCGCTGTACGTCGGATTCGCGGACACCGAGCGCGCGGCGCGGACTCTCGCCGACGTCCTCGCCGAGGTGCCCGCCCCGCAGATCGGCTGACAGCAGGGGGCCGGGGGCCTGGTACCGTCCCCGCTGGTCAGGCCAATTCGGCCCCCTCACCGAAAGGTTGGAGCAGCATGCCGGACTCCGCCGCCGCTCGCGACGCCGCCGAGGAGGCCTCGGCCATGTCGCATCCGGCCGTTGCCCCGGACGCCTCGGCCGCGTACGGCGAACACCCCGACCAGGTCGTGGACTTCTACGCGCCGCGCGACGGCCGGGACCGGGCACCGCTGGTGGTGGTGCTGCACGGCGGGGCGTGGCGGGCGCCGTACGACCGGCAGCACATCACCCCGTTCGCGGACTTCCTGGCGCGGCGAGGTTTCGCCGTGGCCAATGTGGAGTACCGCAGGGGCCCTTCACTGCCCCAGCAGCGCGACGACGACGCGGCCGGCGACGGCCCGGTGGCGGGCCGCTGGCCGGACACGTTCGACGACGTCGCGGCAGCGCTCGACGCGCTTCCGGAGCTGGCCCGTACGACGCTGCCGCAGGCCGACCCGCGGCGCACGGTCGTCACCGGCCACTCGGCGGGCGGGCATCTCGCGCTGTGGGCGGCGGCCCGGCATGTGCTGCCGACCGGCTCGCCGTGGCGGCTGACGGCGGCACCGCTGCTGCGCGGTGTCGTCCCGCTCGCCCCGATCGCGGACCTGGGGCGGGCGGTCGAGCTGGACGTGTGCGGTGGCGCGGTGCTCCAGCTCATCGGTGGTGAGGGCGAGTTCGACAAGCGTGCCGGGTACGTGGACCCGGCGGCGCTGCTGCCCACCGGGATCGCGACGGCCGTCGTCCAGGGCCGTGAGGACACCGTCGTACCGCAGGCCGTGGCCGAGGCGTACGTCGACGCGGCCGCGAAGGCGGGCGAGACGGTGGGGCTGACGCTGCTGGAGGACGTCGGTCACTTCCCGCTGATCGATCCGGCGGCGGACGCGTGCGCGGTGGTGGCGGAGGAGATCGCCCAACTGGCCTGGTGAGCGCGGCCTGGTGAGCGCGGCCCGGTGACAGCGTTCGGCTTGGCGGCAGCGGCCTGGTGACCGCGCCCGCCGGGTGACGGCGGCCGGGCCGGACCGTGCCAGGGGAAGCTCCGCCTCGCGGACAGAAGATGTCCGCGAGGCTTCCTACGGTGAGGCCATGCCGAACCCCATGGACCCCCAGAAGATCCTTGTCACCGGAGCCACCGGCACCGTCGGCCGCCAGGTCGTCGCCGAGCTGGTCGACCGCGGCCACACGGTCCGCGCCCTCACCCGCGACCCCGCGAAGGCGAGGACGGCGCTCCCGGAGGGCGTCGAGGTCGTCCAGGGCGATCTCACCGATCCGCCGAGCCTCGTCCCGGCCCTCGACGGTGTCACCGGACTGCACCTCATCACCTTCGACGGGCCGTACATGGCCTCGCTGGAGACCGGAGCGCAGATCGTCGAACTCGCCCGCACGGCCGGGGTGCGGCGCGTCACGGTCCTGCACGGCGGCGGTCCCACGCCGCTCCAGGACGCGGTGGAGGCGAGCGATCTGGCCTGGACGGTGCTGATGCCGGTCGAGTTCATGGCGAACGCGCTGGAGTGGGCCGGGGCGATCCGGGCCGAGGACGCGGTCGGCGAGCCGTTCACCGAGCGGCTGAGCGCCATGGTGCACGAGGCCGACATCGGCGCGGTCGGCGCGGTCGCGCTCACCGAGGACGGCCACGGCGGACAGTCGTACGTGATCACCGGGCCCGAGGTGCTGAGCCTTAAGGACAAGGTGGACACGCTCGCGGACGCCCGGGGCAGGGCGATCCGGCTGGTCGGGCTCACGCCGGACGAGGCCATGGCGAAGTGGCGGGCCGGCGGTCTGCCGCAGGACGTGATCGACTTCCTGATCGAGGTCTACGGGAACACCCCGCCCGAGGGCAGGACCGTCACCGGCACCGTGCGGAGGGTCACCGGGCGCCCGGCTCGTACCTTCGCCCGGTGGGCGGCGGAGCACGCGGCCGCGTTCCGCGTCTGACCAGGGCGGACCCGTGTAGTACCTGCGACGGACGCGGAAGGATCCGCATCACAGGTGACGACCGCGTCCGTCCGCGCACGTACCTTGGCTGACGTGACCGACACGCAGCCCACGCAGCGCATACCGCGCTCACCGCGCACCGATGCCGAGAGCCGCACCCCCGAGTTCCGCCTGGCCATGGGCGCGCTCGGCGGACTGCGGCAGGACCTCTTCCACGACGCCTTCGCCTACCGCCCGCTGCAGCCGAGGCCGGCCGACGGGCCGGTGATCCGCCGGCTGCCGCAGCGGATACGCAGGTACGCGGTCTGGACCCCGCACGCGTTCGTCGCGTTCGTCGCGCTGATCGTGCTGGCCGCGAGCAGCACGACGAACGGTCTGAACGGTCTCGTGTCGATCGTCTTCGGCGCGATCCCCGCGGCCGTGGTGCTGATGACGCTGGTCCGTCCGGTGCTGGCGTTCTGGGCCTCGCTGGCCACCTCGCTCTTCTTCGGGGTCCTTGCCAACCCGTGGGGCGACTGGCCCTGGTCGGGCGCCACGATCACCTTGCACGTCGCCGTCCTGACCTTCGTCGCGGCGCGCACCCGTCCGCGCACCGCCATGTGGATGTGGCTGCTGACCGGCGCGTACGGACTTGCCGCCGAGACGCTGCTGAGCAGTGGGTACGGCGCCGGCAGCACCGGTCCGCTGATGGTCGTCTCGGCGTTCGTGCTCCTCGTGGTCGCCATGGTCCAGGTCCGTCGCGAGGCGCGTGAGGAGGTCGCCGTCCAGCAGAGCGTCACCGCGGTCGAGCGCGACCGGCGCACACTCCTGGAGGAGCGCACCACCATCGCCCGTGAGCTGCACGATGTGGTCGCCCACCACATGTCGGTCGTCGCGATCCAGGCGGAGGCCGCCCCCTACCGGGTGGAGAACCCGCCGCCCGAGCTGGAGCAGGCCTTCGTGACGATCCGGGAGAACGCGGTCGCGGCGCTGACCGAACTGCGCCGGGTCCTCGGAGTCGTACGGGCCGAGGACTACGAGGCGCCGGACGCGCCGCAGCCGACGCTCGCCGATCTCGACGGGCTGCTGGGCAATGTCCGTGACGCCGGTCTCGAGGTCGACCTCGCGATCACCGGCGCGGTGCGTGAACTGCCGCAGGGCGTCGAGCTGTCCGCGTACCGCATCGTCCAGGAGGCCCTCAGCAACGCGCTGCGCCACGCGCCCGGCGCGCCCGCGAAGGTCGAGGTCTCGTACGTCCTCGGCGGGCTGGGGCTCCGTATCGTCAACGGACCCGCGCGCGGGCTGGTCAAGCCCTCGCCGGGCGCAGGGCACGGCATCACGGGCATGCGGGAGCGGGTGACCATGCTGAACGGCGAGATGACGGCCGAGCAGACCGAGGACGGCGGCTACGAGGTCGCCGCGTTCCTCCCCGTCGTGAAGGACGAGACCGCATGAGCATCCGTGTGCTGATCGTCGACGACCAGGCGATGGTCCGCGAGGGCTTCTCCGTCCTGCTGAACGCCATGCCCGACATCGAGGTGATCGGCGAGGCGGTCAACGGCCGCGAGGCCGTCGCCCAGGTCGCCGCCCTGCGCCCCGATGTCGTCCTCATGGACATCCGCATGCCCGAGCTGAACGGCATCGAGGCCACCCGGGAGATCGTCGCGGCCGACGAGGACGCGAAGGTGCTGGTCCTGACCACCTTCGACCTCGACGAGTACGTGTACCAGGCCCTGCGCGCCGGGGCTTCCGGCTTCCTCCTGAAGGACGCCTCCGCCCGGCAGCTCGCCGACGGCGTCCGGGTCGTGGCGGCCGGCGAGGCGCTCCTCGCCCCGACGGTCACCCGCCGTCTGATCACCGAGTTCTCCCGCATCTCGGCGGCGCCCCGGCCCCCGGCGCTGGCCCAGATCGGCGATCTGACCGAACGCGAGACGGAGGTCCTCGTCCTGATCGCCCAGGGCCTGTCCAACGCGGAGATCGCCTCCCATCTCGTCGTCGCCGAGTCCACGATCAAGACCCACGTCAGCCGGATCCTGGTGAAACTGGGGCTGCGGGACCGGACGCAGGCGGCGGTGTTCGCGTACGAGGCGAGGCTGGTCACGCCGGGGTAGCCCGGCTAGCGTCCGCGTATGGATGCTCCTGTGTTCGCTCCCTGGTCGCCCGCGTTCGTCGCGGACCCGTATCCCGCGTACGCGGACCTGCGTGCGCGGGGGCGGGTGCACTGGTTCGAGCCGACGAGGCAGTGGCTCGTCCCGCACCACGCCGACGTGTCGGCCCTGCTGCGGGACCGTCGCCTCGGCCGGACGTATCTGCACCGGTTCAGCCACGAGGAGTTCGGGCGTACGCCGCCGCCGGCCGCGCACGAGCCGTTCCACACGCTGAACGACAACGGGCTGCTGGACCTGGAAGCGCCGGACCACACGCGGATCCGGCGGCTGGTGACGAAGGCGTTCACGCCCCGGACCGTGCAGGAGCTGGAGCCGACCGTGCGGCGGCTGGCCGCCGGGCTGGTGGGGAAGCTGGTCGGCAACGGCGGGGGCGATCTCCTCGCGGAGGTCGCCGAACCGCTGCCGGTCGCCGTCATCGCGGAGATGCTCGGCATCCCAGAGGCGGACCGTGACCCGCTGCGGCCCTGGTCGGCGGACATCTGCGGGATGTACGAGCTGAACCCGTCCGAGGAGACCGCGGCGCGGGCCGTCCGGGCGTCGCTCGAATTCTCCGCGTATCTGCGGGAGCTGATCGCCGAGCGGCGCAAGGAGCCCGGCCAGGACCTGATCTCGGCACTGATCGCCGCGTACGACGAGGGCGACCGCCTCAGCGAGCAGGAGATGGTCTCCACGTGTGTGCTGCTGCTGAACGCCGGGCACGAGGCGACCGTCAACACGACCGCGAACGGCTGGTGGACGCTCTTCCGGCATCCTGAGCAGCTGGCCGTCCTGCGGGCCGACCCCGCGCTGCTGCCCACGGCCGTCGAGGAGCTGATGCGGTACGACACCCCGCTCCAGCTCTTCGAACGCTGGGTCCTCGACGACATCGAGATCGGCGGCACGGTCGTCCCGCGCGGCTCCGAAGTCGCCCTGCTCTTCGGCTCGGCCAACCGCGACCCCGCCCGCTTCGCGCGCCCGGACGAACTGGACCTCGCCCGCCCCGACAACCCGCACATCACCTTCGGCGCGGGCATCCACTACTGCCTGGGCGCGCCGCTGGCGCGGGTCGAGCTGGCCGCGGTGTTCGGTGAGTTGCTGCGTCAGGCTCCGTCGATGCGGTTGGCGTCGGAGCCGCAGTGGGGGCCGGGTTTCGTGATCCGGGGGGTACGGGAGCTGCGCGTCGAGCTGTGACCGGGGTCCGGGGCGAACGGAACCCCGGACGGCGCGGGCGCGGCGCCCCCACTCCGCTACAGGTGGAGGCGCCGCGCGTCCGGGGAACGGGACGTCGGGTCCGACCGGATCGTCGGGTCCGACCGGGACGTCAGGTCTGGAGGTCACGGCGGCGCAGGCCCGCCAGACCGGCCGCCGCCAGCCCCGCCGCCAGCGCCGTCAGCAGCACCACCGGCGTCCACGACATCTCGGGACCCGGCAGCTTCGGCAGATGTCCGAAGGGGGAGAGGTCCAGCACGGACCGGGGCAGGTTCAGCGCGGGTCCGATCCAGCCGAGTGCCAGGCACAGCCCCGCCACTCCCCACGCCGCCACGGCCGCCTTGGGGAAGGCTCCGTACAGCAGCAGCGCGAGGGCTGCGAGCGTCCACACCGCGGGTACCTGGACCAGAGCGGCGCCCAGGAGCGCGGGGAGTTCGCCGCCGTGGCCGATCGCCATGCCGGCCCCGCTGAGGAGCATGACGAGCGCGGCGCCGCCGAAGGCGATGGCGAGGTGGCCCGCCGCCCACGGGAGACGGCCGACGGCGTTCGCGAGGATCGGCTCGGCGCGCTGGGACGTCTCCTCGCCGTGCATGCGCAGGACCGACGCGACCGCGTACAGCGCGGCGATCATCCCGAACATCCCGGTCATCGCGCCCAGGAAGGCGTCGGTGAGTGCCGCCTGCCCGCCCATGCGCTGGAAGATCTCCCTGGCCTGTTCGTTGTCGCCGACCAGATCGGCCGCACCGCTCGCCATGCCGCCGAAGACGATCCCCGCGAGCAGGAAGCCCGCCGCCCAGCCGAGGAGGGTGGCGCGCTGGAGCCGCCAGGCGAGGCCGCCGGCCGTCGCGATCCGGCCCTCGGCCGGACCCGGTCGGGTGGGCAGGAAGCTCATGCCGACGTCGCGTCGCCCGGCCAGGGTGAACGCGACGACGCACTGCCCGGCCACCGCCGCGGCGATCAGCAGGATCACCCACCACCGCTCGTCGGCGAAGGCCCGTACGTTCTCGGCCCAGCCGATCGGCGACAGCCACGTCAGCACGGACGACCCGTCGGCCGTGCCCGCGTCCCCGGAAGCCCGCAGGACGAAGGCCAGACCGAGGACCCCGGACGTCAGTCCCTTGGCGAGCCGGGCGCTCTCGCTCAGCTGGGCGGCGATCGCCGCCATCGTGGCGAACAGCACGCCGGTCCCGCCGATCGCGAGGCCGAGCGCGAGCGCACCGCCCGCGCCCAGCCCGGACAGACCCGCGGTGACCATCAGCGCCACCGCGGCGTTGGCGATCACCGCGGTCAGCAGCGCCGCGGTCAGCGGCGCCCGCCGGCCGACCATCGCCGACGACAGCAGTTCCTGACGGCCCGTCTCCTCCTCCTCGCGCGTGTGCCGTACGACGATGATCAGGCTCATCACCGCGGCGAGCACGGCGGCGAAGGTGCCGAACCGCCAGGCGACGAGACCGCCGATGTCGTGGTCGAAGACCGGTCCGTACATGCTGCGCATCGAGCTGTTCGCGGCCATCGACGCGGCGAGCTGCGCCCGCTCGGCCTCGGTGTCGTACAGCGTCTCGAGCGAGCCGACACCGCTGACGACCATCAGGGCGACCACGAGCACCCAGATGGGGAGCAAGAGCCGGTCACGGCGCAGGGCGAGCCTGAGCAACGCCCCCGTGCCGGCCAGCGGCCGGGAACCTCCGCCGCGCACGGCGAAGGTGCCGGCCTCCGCTACGGCGGTCATCGTGCCATCGCCTCTTCCGCGCGTACGTCGTCCTGGTAGTGGCGGAGGAACAGCTCGTCCAGCGTGGGCGGCGTGCTGGTCAGCGACCTGACGCCCGACTCGGTGAGCGAGCGCAGCACGGCGTTCAGCTTGTCCGTGTCGACCTGGAGCCTGACCCGCTTTCCCTGGATGTCGAGGTCGTGCACGCCGGGCAGCCGGGCCAGTCCGTTGGGCGCGCCGACGAGTTCCGCGCTCACGCTGGTACGGGTCAGATGGCGCAGGTCGGCGAGCGAGCCGCTCTCCACGGTGACGCCCTTGCGGATGATGCTGACCCGGTCGCAGAGGGCCTCGACCTCGCTGAGCACATGGCTGGAGAGCAGGATCGTCCTTCCGCGGTCGCGCTCCTCGGCGACGCAGCTCTGGAAGACCTCCTCCATCAGCGGGTCGAGACCGCTCGTCGGCTCGTCGAGGATGAGCACGTCGACGTCGGAGGCGAAGGCGGCGACGAGGGCGACCTTCTGCCGGTTGCCCTTGGAGTACGTACGCCCCTTCTTGGTCGGGTCGAGTTCGAACCGCTCGATGAGCCGGCCGCGCCGCGTCGTGTCGAGACCTCCGCGCAGCCGCCCGTAGAGGTCGATGACCTCGCCGCCGGAGAGGTTGCGCCAGAGCGTCACGTCGCCGGGCACGTACGCGACGCGCCGGTGCAGCTCGACCGCGTCCTTCCAGGGGTCCCTGCCGAGCAGCTGGGCGGCGCCGGAGTCGGCACGCAGCAGTCCCAGCAGGACCCGGATGGTGGTCGACTTGCCGGCGCCGTTGGGGCCGAGGAAGCCGTGGACCTCACCGGTCTCGACCGCGAGGTCGAGGCCGTCCAGTGCGTGGGTACGCCCGAACGACTTGTGCAGTCCGGCGACCGTGATTGCCTTCGTCATGATTCAGAACGTACGCTAGCTTCACAAATTTGTGAAGTTAAGGAAGCGTATAAACTGGGCGACGGGCCGTGAGCAGGGGAGATGATCCAGGGGTGACGCAGATGACCGACAAGGCGAGGGACGAAGAGGCGGTCTCGCGGTTCGTGGAGAGCTTCGCCGCGCAGCTCGTCGAAGCCGGGATGACGCGCATGCCCGCCCGGGTCTTCGCCGCGCTGCTCGCCTCCGACTCCGGCGCGCTGACCTCCGCCGAGCTGGGGGAACAGCTCCAGGTCAGCCCCGCGGCGGTCTCCGGCGCGGTGCGCTACCTCTCCCAGGTGCACATGGTGTCGCGCGAGCGCGAGCCCGGTTCACGACGGGAGCGCTACCGCGTGCACAGCGACCAGTGGTACGAGGCGCTGACCAACCGTGACGCGATCCTGAAGCGGTGGTCGGACTCCCTGCGCGAGGGCGTGGCCGGCCTCGGCGCCGACACCCCGGCCGGGCGTCGGCTGGCGGAGACCATCGCCTTCTTCGACTTCATCCAGGGCGAGCTCGTCGAGATGATGGAGCGCTGGCGGGCGCACCGGAGCGAGCACTTCCCCTCGTGACCGTACGAGCACTTCCCCCACGTGACTAACCGGGCGGCGCCACCACCGGAAGCGTCAACGACCACGCCTTCGGCCGCAGCGTCCACGTGCGCTGTCTGACCGGGCCCGTGATCACGGCGTCCGCGCGGTAGCGGAAGCTCGGGCCCGAGACGGTGACGACCTTGGCGAGGGTGCGCAGGGGCTCCTCGGCGGACGGGCGGCGCACGGTCACCTCGGCGGCGCCCTCGGCCGTCCGTACCCGTACGTCCTCGACCGGCTCGTCCAGATCGCTCAGCAGCACCCCGTCCGCCTCCACCCGCAGCCGGTGCGTGCGCGCGAGCGGCGGCACGGGCGGGGCGGGCCGGACGAGGGTGCGGACCAGGGACCGGCAGGTGTCCCACACCGAGCCCGCCACGCCCGCGGGGCCACCGGCCGCGGCCGCACCGGGGCCCGCGGCCGACGGCGTGGCCGGAATGCGCAGTTCGCCCAGCACCACCCCGTCGCTGTCGTCGACGAGCAGGTCGAGCGGGTGCGCGGCACCGTCGAGCACCGCCCGCGCGGCCGCCACCGCACCGGTCGGCACGCCCAGCGCCCGCGCGAGTTCCGTGGACGGCGCGGCTCCCACCGGTACGAGCGAGAGGGCGTCGTCGGCCAGCTCCCGCGCCCGGTGCAGAAAGCCCACGGCACGCAGCAGCGCACGGTCGTCGCCGACCACGACGAGCCGCCGCGAACCCCTTCTGGCCAGTGCCCGGGAAAATTCCTCGGGCCCGTCGGGCAGGCAGATCTTCGCCGCCGACCCGGCACACAACACATCCTTCACGATCCGAACGGACTCGCCGTCGAAACGGCGGGCGACCGGGTCGATGACCACCAGGAGCTGGTCGTGAGCCGACACCTCGGTCCTTCCTCGGGTAGCATCTTTGTGCAAGAGCCCCTTGCGCTATTGCGCCAGGGGCTTGGTCTATTCCGGGGCACCGGGTTGGCGGCTCAGGCCCCCTGACCATGGACATGCCCCGCCCGGAAGGGGTGTACGCCTGTGCCCGCACTTGTGCTGCTCGGTGCTCAGTGGGGTGACGAAGGCAAGGGAAAGGCCACCGACCTCCTCGGTGGATCCGTGGATTACGTGGTGCGTTACCAGGGCGGTAACAATGCCGGCCACACGGTTGTCGTCGGCGACCAGAAGTATGCGCTCCACCTCCTCCCTTCCGGAATCCTCTCGCCGGGGTGCACCCCGGTCATCGGCAACGGAGTCGTCGTCGACCCGGCGGTCCTGCTCTCCGAGCTGAGCGGGCTGAACGAGCGCGGCGTGGATACGTCCAAGCTCCTGATCAGCGGAAACGCTCATCTGATCACCCCGTACAACGTCACGCTCGACAAGGTGACGGAACGGTTCCTCGGTAAGCGCAAGATCGGCACGACCGGCCGCGGTATCGGCCCGACGTACGCCGACAAGATCAACCGCGTCGGCATCCGGGTCCAGGACCTCTACGACGAGTCGATCCTGGCCCAGAAGGTCGAGGCGGCGCTGGAGAACAAGAACCAGCTCCTGGCCAAGGTCTTCAACCGCCGCGCGATCGAGGCGGACCGGATCGTGGAGGAGATGCTCCAGTACGCGGAGCAGATCAAGCCGTACGTCGCCGACACCACGCTGATCCTGAACAATGCCATCGACGAGGGCAAGGTCGTCCTCTTCGAGGGCGGCCAGGGCACCCTCCTCGACGTCGACCACGGCACGTACCCGTTCGTGACGTCGAGCAACCCGACGGCGGGCGGTGCCTGCACCGGCGCCGGCGTCGGCCCGACCAAGATCAGCCGCGTCATCGGCATCCTCAAGGCGTACACGACCCGCGTCGGCGCCGGCCCGTTCCCGACGGAGCTGTTCGACGACGACGGCGAGGCGCTGCGCCGCATCGGCGGCGAGCGGGGCGTGACCACGGGCCGCGACCGCCGCTGCGGCTGGTTCGACGCGGTCATCGCCCGCTACGCGACCCGGGTCAACGGCCTGACCGACTTCTTCCTCACCAAGCTGGACGTGCTGACCGGCTGGGAGCAGATCCCGGTCTGCGTCGCGTACGAGATCGACGGCAAGCGCGTCGAGGAGCTGCCGTACTCGCAGACCGACTTCCACCACGCGAAGCCGGTGTACGAGTACCTGCCGGGCTGGTCCGAGGACATCACCAAGGCCAAGACCTTCGCCGACCTGCCGAAGAACGCGCAGGACTACGTGAAGGCGCTGGAGGAGATGTCGGGCGCGCCGATCTCGGCGATCGGTGTCGGCCCCGGCCGCACCGAGACGATCGAGATCAACTCGTTCCTGTAGGAGCGCGGGCAGTCACGACGAAGGGGCTGCGGGTCCCGCGGTGAGGTCACTCCTCGCCGCAGACCCGCAGCCCCTTCGGCGTCACGCACGGCAGATGCCCGTGCGTCGTGATGACGTCCTGCCCGCCGCCCAGCCTCATGTAGTTGAGGAAGCTGGACGCGAGCGAGTCGGCCGGCGGCCGGCCGTAGGTGTACGCGTACTCGATCTCCCGGTACGGGTACGCGCTCGCGCCGATCGTCTCGACCGACGGCGCCTCGCCGTCGATGTCGAGCCGGTGGGCGCCCTTCAGGCCCGCGCCGCCGCGCAGTTCGCTGTAGCCGATGGCGCCGGGAAGTCTGGCCACGGTGGCCAGGACCTGTTCGGTGCTGTCGAGTTCGCAGCGGACGACCTTCGCCCCGGGGTCGTCCTTGTGGAGGCAGTCGCGGGAGGAGTTCGCCGGCTCGTTGCGGCCGAGGACGCGGCGCTGGAAGACCTCGCGGGTGCCGGAGTTGGCGTCACGGCTGACGAGGAGGATGCCGAGGGGCGGACCGCCCAGCTCGCTCCAGTCGGTGATCTCTCCGTCGTAGATCCTGCGGACGTCGTCGAGGGCGAGGTTCTTCACCGGCACCTTGTCGTTGACGAGGAGGGCGAAGGCGGAGACGGCGACACGGTTCTCGCGCAGCTGCGCGAAGCCGCCCGGTTTCGGTCCGTCGGAGAGGGCGATCAGGGGCGGTGAGCCCTTGTCCGACTGCTCGCCCCGTTCGGCGAGTTCCCGTATCCCGGCGGCACTGCCGTGCGCGTCCACGGTGATCTTCGAGCCCGCGCAGTCCTTCTCGTACTTCTTCGCCAGCTCCCGTGCGACCGGCGCGAAGGCGGTCGACCCGGTGATGGTCAGCTCGCCCTTGGCGCAGCCGATCGGCGGCCGGGTGTCGTCCCGTACGACGATGATCGCGGCGAGCGCGACGACACAGGCGGTCAGCAGCACCGTGATGTTGCGGGCGGCCGTGCTGAACAGCGGGGTCTTGTCGTCGGGGAGGATGGCGCGGTTCGGCATCACCTCGCCGTCGCGGATGCCCCCGGTGATCCGGACCTCGCAGCCGACCGGCCCGCCCGAGAGCAGCACCAGCAGCTTGAAGTGCTCGCCGTGGTTGAGCGGAACGCGCGGGATGTAGAGGGTGTTGCCCACGAACCGCAGCCCCGCGGCCGGGGTGAAGTGCTCCGCCAGATGGTCCGCGCCGGACGGCTGGGTGACGGCGAGGCCGCGGACGAAGCGGTCGGTGAAGTCGACGGTGAGACCGTGCAGTTCACGGCCCGTGTAGTCGTTGTCCGCGATGCTCTGCGAGCCGTCGTTCTCGATGCGCAGCAGGACGAGGGTGCCGTCGGACATGTCGGGGGTGTCGTTGAACAGCCCGAGCCGGATGGTGGACCGGCCGTTGCGTACGTTGCTGCCGATCGGGGTGTCGAGCTGGATGCGGTAGCCGATGCGTTTCCTGCTCGGGATGCGACGCTCGTACCAGAGCACGCCGGCCGAGGCCAGGATGCCGAGCACGGCGGTACCCAAGGCGACAATGTTCTCGGCGCTCACCCACTCCACGGAGAGTCACCGTACGTGCGTGCGAGGTGAGTCGGGGCGCCCGGGACGTTCCGTCGGCTGATGTTCGCCGCGCGTTCAGGAGGCGCCCGTCCAAGGTGCTGGTTCGGGACGCGCCGGACACGGGACGCGCCGGACACGGGACGGCTCAGCGGCGGAAGTACTCCCCGGGCTCCCCGTCCAGCCCCATCCCGTACATGAGCAGTCGCTCCTTGCCCTTGAAGCGGTCGATGCGCAGGCTCTGCGCGGCGCCGTCCGGTGCGCAGTCGGCGTCGGAGGCGCGGGGGTCGGGCACGCGCGGGCCGATGACGAGCAGATTGCCGACGCCGCCCAGGATCGCCGTGCTCGCGCAGTTGACGGTGCCTTCGAGCGGTTCCCCGGTCGTCTCGTCCATCTTCGGGTACGAGTCCTGGAAGCGGACCAGCGGGGCGCCGACGGGGCCCTGGGTGATGGTGACGGTGTTGTCGAACAGCTCGTTCTGGTCGCCGCCGGCGAGCTCGTCGAAGTGCTGCTTCCAGGTGCCCACGAAGGCCGCGGGGACGATCTGCGGGCCGGTCCTCGCCCTGCGGAAGGTGGCGGTGACGGCGCCGGACGTCCATTCCATGACGTCCTGGGAGCGCATGGTGAGCGTCTGGTGCGCGGCGGGGAGGCACTCCCCGGCCGGGACGCTCGTGGTCACGTCGCTCTCGCCGAAGACGATGGCGTCGTCGTCCGCCGAGACGAGGACCGACCGCCCCATGCACAGCCGTTCGCCGGTGACCTGGACGTACACGCCGGTCTTGCTGCCCTTGCGGCCCTGGCTGATCTCGATACGGCTGGTCGACTTGGGGCTGTCGTCGCTGCCCTTCAGCACGCCTTCCCAGGCGCCGACGAAGACGTCCGGGACGTCCCCGGCCGTCGTCGGGCCAGGGGTCTTGCCGGTCTTGCCGCTGCCGGTGGCGCCGCCGGGCGGCTCCTCGTACGACTCGGGGGACCGGTCCGGCCAGTAGGTGGCGGCCAGCGCGCCACCGCCCGCGAGCACCGCCACCGCGCAGCCGGCCGCGAGGACGGTACGCCAACGGCGCCACCGGGGCGGCCCGTCGACCTGGGTGCCGGGCGCGGGCGCGCCCGGGGCGCCCGCCGTGTCCTGCGCGCGCAGGCCCTGCGTCGGGGTTTCCGCGTCCAGCAGCCTGGCCGCCTGCTCGCCCAGCCGGGCCAGCAACTCCGGCGGCAGCCAGGCGCCGCCGGACACGGGGGCGGCCTGCGCCAGCCGCGCGGCCGAGGGGCGGAGTGCGGGGTCCTTGTCGAGGCACGCCCGTACGAGCGGGCCCAGTTCGTCGGGCAGGCCCTCCAGGTCCGGTTCGTCGTGCGCGATCCGGAACATGATCGCGTGCACACCGCTGTCGGACGCACCGAACGGCTGCCGCCCGGTGGCCGCGTAGGCGAGCACCGCCCCGATGCAGAAGATGTCGGAGGCGGCGGTGACCTTCTCACCGCGCACCTGCTCGGGAGACATGAAGCCGGGCGAGCCGACGACCGCGCCCGTGCTGGTGAGGCCCCCGTCGGTGACGGTGTCCACGGCGCGCGCGATCCCGAAGTCGATGATCCGCGGGCCTTCCACGGCCAGCAGGATGTTGGACGGCTTCAGGTCGCGGTGCACGAGCCCGGCGGCGTGGATGTGCTCCAGGGCCTGTCCGAGCCCGGCGGCGAGGGTGCGCACCGAGTCCGGCGGCAGCGGCCCCTCCTCGTCCACGACGGTCTTCAGCGCCGGCCCGGGTACGTAGGCGACCGCCACCCACGGCGGGTCCCCTGCCGTGTCGGAGCCGATCACGGGCGCGGTGCCGGTGCCGCCGACGCGTTCCAGCGCGGCGACCTCACGGGCGAAGCGCAGCCTGAACTCCTGCTCCGCGGCGAGTTGCGGATGCACGACCTTGACGGCGACCGTGCGTCCGCCCTCGGAACGGGCCAGGTACACCCGGCCCATGCCACCGGTGCCGAGCCGGCCGAGGAGGCGGAACGGGCCGATGCGGTCCGGGTCTTCGGGCGTCAGCGGGTCCACGCCCGGATCTTCGCACACCGCACCTTCGGGACGCCGGGTCTCCGCTTACCGGGACCGCCTGCGGACTGGGTCACTTCGACAATCATGGTCTAGACCCTTGACAGGTCCAGACCATTCCCGGTTCAGTGCTCAACACGCCCCATGGCAACGCACGTTGGACACCGCCTGCACCTGAGGCACCCCTGCTTCCCCCACATCCCCCCACAGGGAAAGGTCGATAACGTTGTCACGACGCATTCTCACCCTGCTCGCCGCCTTCGCGGCGGTACTCGGGCTCGCGGTCTTCGTTCCCTCGACCGCGTCCGCGGCCGAGTGTTCCGCGCCCTGGAACTCCTCCTCCGTCTACACCGGGGGCATGACCGCCTCCCACAACGGCCACAACTGGCTGGCCAAGTGGTGGACCCAGAACGAGACCCCCGGCTCCGCCGACGTCTGGGCCGACCAGGGCAGCTGCGGCGGTGGCGGCAACCCGAACCCCTCGGGGTTCGTCGTCAGCGAGGCGCAGTTCAACCAGATGTTCCCGAACCGGAATTCGTTCTACACGTACAGCGGGCTGACCACGGCGATGAGCGCCTACCCGGCCTTCGCCAACACCGGCAGCGACACGGTCAAGAAGCAGGAGGCCGCGGCCTTCCTCGCGAACGTCTCGCACGAGACGGGCGGCCTGGTCCACATCGTCGAGCAGAACACCGCGAACTACCCGCACTACTGCGACTGGAGCCAGCCCTACGGCTGCCCGGCCGGCCAGGCCGCGTACTACGGCCGCGGCCCCATCCAGCTCAGCTGGAACTTCAACTACAAGGCCGCGGGTGACGCACTCGGCATCGACCTGCTGGGCAACCCCTGGCGCGTCGAGCAGGACGCGGCCGTCGCCTGGAAGACCGGACTCTGGTACTGGAACACGCAGAGCGGCCCCGGCACGATGACCGGCCACAACGCGATGGTCAACCAGGCCGGCTTCGGCCACACGATCCGCTCGATCAACGGCTCCCTGGAATGCGACGGCGGCAACCCGGGGCAGGTCCAGAGCCGAGTCGACAACTACACCCGCTTCACCCAGATCCTGGGCGTCCCGACGGGCGGCAACCTGTACTGCTGAGCCCTGAGCGCGATGCGCAAGACGGGGGCGCCACGGTCACGAACCGTGGCGCCCCCGCTTCCTTGGTTACGCTCGGGCCGCCGCCGGTACCGATCAGCAAGGAGCGCAATGCATTCCGCCACGACCCCGTTCACGTTGCACCCCTGGAAACAGGGCAACAGGCACGAGCGGAGGTCCGGCTGGCAAGGAACGTCGGTGGAGTTCGGCGACATCACGGTGACCTGCCCACTGCCCAGGAACCAGCCGGGGATCGTCATATCCGAGGTGAGCGGCGGATCGATCCCCACAGCATCCTTCGAATCGCGCGGCATTCACACGGACGCGGCGGTACTGCCGACGCTCAACCGCGCGACGCTCCGGCTCGGGGACGCCCTGGTCCACATGACGAGGAACCGCTGGGCGCTGACGCATCGAGGGCGGGCGCTCCATCTGAGGTACGGCGGCGACAAGTACCGGCTGTGGGCGGTCAACCGTCGCGCGTACGTCCTCTCCAGGGCCGCGGACGACGAGGACTCGGGGGTCACCGTCACGGTGAAGGGATCGGGCCGAGGGAAGAAGAGGCAGATGGCGGTGAACGTGGCGGGCCGCGCTGTCGCCGCGGACATCGTGCTCGCCACGCTCTTCGCCGGTATCGACAGGTCCACTCTCACCCGGCGGGGAACCGTGCGGGCGGCCGTGTCGAGGACGGTCGGGATCTACGCCGAATCCCAGTACTGAGCCCAGTGACGAACTCACTCCTGCAAGAACGCCAACAGGTCTGGGTTCAGGACTTCCGGGTGGGTCGACAGCATGCCGTGGGGGAGCCCTTCGTAGCTCTTCAGGGTGCTGTCCTTCAGTCGCTCGGCCGACAACGGGCCCGCGTCCGCGTACGGCACGATCTGGTCGTCGGTGCCGTGGGCGACGAGGACCGGGACGTCGATCGCTGCGAGGTCCTCGTTGAAGTCGGTTTCGGAGAACGCCTTGATGCACTCGTAGTGGGCGTTGGCCGCACCCATCATTCCCTGCCGCCACCAGTTGTCGATCAATCCCTGCGACACCTTCGCGCCGGGCCGGTTGAAGCCGTAGAACGGACCGGTCGGCACTTCGATGAAGAACTGCGAGCGATTGGCGGCGAGGGCCGCGCGCATTTCGTCGAAGGCCTCGATCGGCAGTCCGCCGGGGTTGGCGTCCGACTTGACCATGATCGGCGGCACCGCGCTGACGAGCACGGCCTTCCCCACCCGGCCCGGCTTGGCGCGCGCGACATACCGTGCGACCTCGCCGCCGCCTGTCGAGTGCCCGATGTGGAAGGCCCCTTGCAGATCGAGCGCGTCCGTCAGCGCCGCCACATCGGCGGCATAGGTGTCCATCTCATGACCGGTCGCGGTCTGGCTGGAGCGCCCGTGGCCACGTCGGTCGTGGGCGATCACCCGATAGCCGTGCCCGAGGAAGAACAGCATCTGGTTGTCCCAGTCATCGGCGCTGAGCGGCCAGCCATGGTGGAAGACGATCGCCTGGCCGTCGCGCGGACCCCAGTCCTTGTAGAAGATCTTGGTGCCGTCCTGAGTGGTGACGCTACCCATCGTGTTCGCCCTTCCTACGACCTGGTTCCGCACCGGAAGGCGTCGGTGAGCTGCAGAACGGACTGCCGCCGCGACGCGGAATGCCCCCTTTCGACCGTATGGCCGAAAGGGGCACGCCGCCACATGTCAGTCGCCCAGGGCCGCCAGGTCCAGCCGTGCCAGTCGTTCCGGGTCGGTGAGGATGTCGATCCGGACGACCTTGCCGCCCACGATGGCCAAGGACATGACCGAGAGCGCCTTGCCCTCGGGCGCCGCGACCATGCCCACCGTGCCGTTGACGAGGGCGAGGCGGGCGAGCGGGGCGAAGCGCTGGTACGTGATCGCCTGGCCGGCGACGTTCTCCGCGCCGTGGACCAGCTTCGTCGTGGCCGCCGCCAGGACGCCGCCGTCCACCCGCAGGACCACGTCCGGGTCGAGCAGCGACAGCAGGGCGTCGAAGTCGCCACCGCGCGACGCGGCGATCCACGCGTCCACGACCTCACGCTGCCGCGCCAGATCGGGGTCCGGCACGGGTGCCTCGCCCACCCGCCGCCGCCCGCGGCTCGCGAGCTGCCGCGTCGCCGCGACCGACTTGCCGACGATCGGCGCGATCTCGTCGAACGGCACGGCGAACATGTCGTGCAGCACGAAGGCCAGCCGCTCCGCGGGCGCGAGCGTGTCGAGGACGACGAGCATCGCGAGGCCGACGGAGTCGGTGACGAGCGCCTCCGCCTCCGGGTCGGTGCCGCTGAGGCTGCTGATGACCGGGTCGGGCACGTAGACGTCGAGCGGGTCCTCACGGCGCGACGTACGCGACCGCAGCATGTCCAGGCATACGCGGCCCACGACCGTCGTCAGCCAGCCGCCCAGGTTCTCCACGGCATCCGCGTCCGAGCGGCTGAGCCGCAGCCACGCCTCCTGGACGGCGTCATCGGCCTCGCTCAACGAGCCGAGCATGCGGTATCCCACGGCCCGGAGATGAGACCGATGCTCCTCGAAGCGCTGCGCCAGCAGCTCGTCGTCGGTCACTTCGCCCAGTCGAGGAACGCCGACCAGGCGGTGGGTGCCACGGCGAAGGTGGGGCCGTCGGTGGCCTTGGAGTCGCGGAGGTGGATGGTGTGCGACGACTCAGGCTGGTCGAAGGCGACCTCGACGCAGCTGCCGCCGCTGTCATCGCTGTAGCTGGACTTGAACCACCGCAGGCTGTCGCTCATCTCTGCTCTCCCGCCAACTGCTGGATGAGGCCCAGCGATTCCCGGGGATCCAGGGCCTGTGCTCGGATCCTCGCATACCGCTGGAACAACGTACTCACCTTTGCGGGGTCCCTGATCAGCAGGCTCTCGCCCTGCATCTCCAGATAGGCCAGGCGGTCGTGCTCGGGCGTCTCGACCAGTTCCAGCCCGCCGCGTGCACCCGCGTACTCGCCGCTGAGCCCGGCGTCCAAGGGCAGCACCTGAAGGGTGACGTTGCGCCGCCTCGCGCACTCGGCGAGGTACAGCAGTTGCTCCCGCATGATCTCCTCGGTGCCGATCTTCCGCTTCAGCGCGGACTCCTCGAGAACCAGCTCGATCGTCGCCATGGGCTGCCGGTCGAAGAGCGCCTTGCGCGCCGTTCGCGCCTCGACCAGTTCCTCCACGCGCTGGTCGGACAGTGGTGGATACCCGCCGCCGATCAAGGCTCGTGCGTACGCGTCCGTCTGGAAGAGGCCGTGGACGACGGTGATCGCGTACAGATGCAGCGCAACCGCCTTCTGCTCCAGGCCCGCGTAGTCCTTGAACTGCGGCGGGTACTTCTCCATCCGCATGTACACCCGCGCCTGCTCGAAGATCTCCAGCCCGTCCCCGAGCACCTGCTCCAGCTTGACGAGCATCTCGTCGCTCGCCGGCTGCGCACACGTCTCCATCGCGCTCACCGCCGCCGCCGAGAAGCCCATTTCCCTGCCGAGCTGTTCCTGCGTCCATCCCTTTCGTACGCGGAGCTTTCGCGCCACGTCCGCCACCAGTCGCGCTGTCGGACTCGCCGATTCCTTGTTTTCCGCTCGCGCCATTGCGATCCCGTTCTGACTCAACCGGTCTCAACCGGTCACTACCCGGCCCCGCCGAACTCGACCCGCCTCGACGGGCCTTGGCGCAGGTCAAAAGGGGTGCGACGGGCTCGCCCGGGTCATGGAAAACGCTAACCGCACGTGGTCAGACTGGAGTTGTGAATGCGCAAACTCGCGGGGCGAGCATCGACTGGATTCCCGATTCCGGATTCCAGCTCCGAAAGGCCGGCGTGCATTTCGACGCGGTACGTGTCGACGGCGACGACGGGCGCCGGCTGGCCGATCTGATGGTCCGGATGACGGGCGGTGATCCCGGGCCCGTCGTCACCGAGGCGAACGGCTGCCGGGGCGTGTACTTCCTCCTCCCGGCGGCCAGTACGGTCAACCGCTCCTGGCCGCGCGGGGTGATCCGGTACAACTCGGCCATGGGGTGCGCCGGTTACGTGCCCGTACCCGCGCTCGAAGGTCCGACCTGGCCGCTGGCCTGGCGTTTCCCGCCCGCCGGGGACGGACGCTTCGTGCATCCGCTGCTCCTGCGTACGGCGGCCACCGAGCTGCTGGGCTGACGGCCGTGGACTGTTCGTACATCTGTATAAAGCATCTGTAAGTGCAAAAATTGGGCCATGGCCGGGCAAGCCCTCGTGACGCTGTTCCTGTGCGGCGATGTCATGTCGGGCCGGGGCGTCGACCAGATCCTGCCGCACCCCGGTGATCCCGTCCTGCGCGAGGGCTACATCCGGGACGCCCGCGACTACGTGGCGCTCGCCGAGGCCGTGAACGGAGTGATTCCGCAGCCCGTGGACTACGCCTGGCCCTGGGGCGCCGCACTGGACGTGCTCGACCGGTTCGCGCCGGATGTGCGGGTGATCGACCTGGAGAGCAGTGTCACGACGAGTGACGAGTTCGCGCAGGGCAAGGCGGTGACGTACCGGATGCATCCGGACAACGTTCCGTGTCTGGCGGCCGCGCGGCCCGATGTGTGTGCGCTGGCCAACAACCATGTCCTCGACTTCGGGCGGCGCGGACTGGAGGAGACCCTGGCGGCGCTGAACCGTGCCGGTCTGCGGCCGGCCGGGGCCGGGCGGAACAGGGACGAGGCACAGCGACCGGTCCCGGTGCCGACGAACGCGGGCGGGCGGGTACTCGTCCTGTCCTGCGGGATGGCGTCCGCGGGGATCCCGTCCCGCTGGGCGGCGGGGGAGGGCCGGCCGGGCGTCGACTTCGTGCCCGATCTCTCCGCCCGCAGCGCCGACGCGCTCGTACGGCGGCTGCGGGCGGTCCGCGAGCCCGGCGATCTGACCGTCGTCTCCATCCACTGGGGCTCGAACTGGGGATACGGGGTTTCACAGAGCCAGAGCGCGTTCGCCCACCGGCTCGTCGACGGCGGAGTGGACCTCGTCCACGGTCACTCCTCGCACCATCCGCGGCCGATCCAGGTCTACCGGGGCAAGCTCATCCTGTACGGCTGCGGCGACCTCATCGACGACTACGAAGGCATCTCCGGCTACGAGCGCTACCGCGACGACCTGCGGCTGCTGTACTTCCCGGCCCTGGAGGCGGAGACGGGCGAACTGGCCGCGCTGCGGATCGTCCCGATGCAGGCCCGCCAGATGCGGCTCCACCACGCCTCGGCGGCGGACTCCGGCTGGCTCTGCGAGGTCCTGAGCAGGGCAGGGCGCGCGTTCGGCACGCAGGTGGAGCCCGAGCTCGGCGGGGGCGGGACGCTCACGCTCCGCTGGTCCCGCCACTGATCACTCCACCTTCGTGTACGTCAGCGGGGCTCCGCCGGAGCCGACGAGCTCGCGGACGATCGTGCGGTCGTCGGGCATGTCGAGACGGCTCCACTCGCCGGGGGCGCAGCTTTGACGATCACCGAAGGTGACCTGGGTGGGGCCGAGTTCGAGGGGCGGGCCCGGGTCGCGGAGGGTGGCGGACCAGGCACAGTCGTAGGTGGCGCTCGTGCCGGTGAGGGTCATGACCGTGTCGCCGGTCGAGCCGCGGGTGATGGTCATGACGCGGGTGTTGGTGTTGCCGTCGGCGGTGGTGAAGGCCGCCTGCCAGGTGCCCACGTACTCCTGGGGAACGGTCCCGGGGCCGGTGGTGGGCGATGCTTCGGGCGACTTCGGGGACGACTCCGCGGTCGCGGGGCTCCCCGAGGCCGACGGGCCGGGCACCGGCGGGTTCTTCTTGTGCCCTGAGCCGTTCATGAGCGCGTACACCGAAGTGCCGGCGGCGACCGCGACGACCACGGCGACGGCGACGAGGGCCACCGTGCCGCGGGCGTTGGGGCGCGGCGGCTCGGGGGCGGGCGGCAGCGGGACGTAGACGGGATGGGAGACGTACGGGGGCGGCGTCGGAGGGCCGGGCATCGTGGGAAGGGCGTGCACCGCGGGCACACCCGGAGGAGCGGTACCCGGCGGGGTCAGTGGCGGAGGAGCAGCCCCCGGAGGAGCGGTCCCCTGAGGACCAGGGACGGGAGGAGTCGGTGCCGACGGGTCCGGGAAGCTCTCCGGGTGCTCGACCTCCAGCAGTTTCACGGCATGGCTGCCCAGTTGGGCGATGAGCGATCCGGGAAGCCACGGCACCGTGGAGTCCTGCGACACGCCACCGGCCCGCTCCAGGATCTGCTCCAGCGTGGGCCGGGAGCCGGGCTCCTTGTGCAGGCAGTCGCGTATCAGGTCCCGCAGCCCGTCCGGGACGCCGGAGAGATCCGGCTCCTCTTCGGCGATCCGGAACATCTGGGCGTGCACTCCGCTGTCCGCCGAGCCGAACGGCAGCCGCCCGCTCGCCGCGTACGCGAGGACCGAGCCCAGGCAGAACACGTCGCAGGCCGGGGTGATCCGGTCCCCGCGCACCTGCTCGGGGGCCATGAACCCGGGTGAACCGACCAGCGCTCCCGTGCGGGTGAGCCCGCCGTCCGTGACGGTCTCCAGGGCGCGGGCGATTCCGAAGTCGATGACGCGGGGGCCGTCGATGGTGACCAGCACGTTGGAGGGCTTGAGGTCGCGGTGGACGATGCCGGCGCGGTGGATGTCCGTCAGGGCGCGGGCGAGGCCGACGCCGAGGGTGCGTACGGAATGCTCGGGCAGCGGGCCGTGGGCGGCGGGGCCGCTGTCCCGGCCGCCGTCCCAGCCGTCGTCGTCGCCCTGACGGCTGTGGCTCCCGTCGCCCCGGCCGCCGCCCTGGCCGCCGGACACGACGGCGTGGAGCGAGGGCCCGGCGACGTAACCGGTCGCGACCCACGGCACCGCCGCCTCGGTGTCCGCGTCCAGCACCGGCGCGGTCCAGGACCCGCCCACCCGGCGGGCCGCCGCCACCTCCTGGCGGAAGCGGCTGCGGAACTCCTCCTGCTCCGCCAGCTCACGCCGTACGAGCTTGACCGCGACCGTACGGCCCCGGTCCGAGCGGGCGAGATACACCCGGCCCATGCCGCCGGCTCCCAGGCGGGCGAGCAGCCGGTACGCGCCGATGCGCCGCGGATCCCCCGATGCGAGCTGCTCCATGGCCGAGCGGCCCTCCCCCCGAAGTTCGTCACGCGCGTACGCGCGTGCTCGATCGCCTGAGGATAGTGCGCGGGGAAGCGGTCCCCACAGATGGTCGGCACTAGGCCAGAAATCGGCCTAATTCCGGCCTACCTTCTGTCGAGTTGCGATCCCGTAGGCATACGCGAGGAGACAGGCATGACCGTTCAGCCGGTTCCCGAGGGCTACACCACGGTCACGCCGTGGATCATCGGCCATGACACGGCGGGCCTCATCGACTACCTCCAACGGGCCTTCGACGCGGAGGATTTGGGCCGCTTCGAGATGGAGGACGGCACGATCGGGCACGCGGAGCTGCGCATCGGGAACGCGCGGCTGATGGCCTTCGACGGTCCGAAGGGCTGGCCGGCCACCCCCGCCTTCGTGCGGCTGTACGTGCCGGACGCGGAGGAGACGCACCGGCGGGCGGTCGCGGCGGGGGGTACGTCGGTGACGGAGGTGACCCACCTGTACTTCGGCGACAAGGTGGGCCGGGTCCGTGATCCCTACGGCAACGTCTGGTGGATCCAGACACACATCGAGGACGTGGACGAGGCGGAGCTGGAACGGCGGCTGTCCGACCCGGAGTTCGGCGAGTCGATGGCGTACGTCACCGGCTCGCTGGCGCGGGCCGGTGCGAAGCCGGACCATCCTGCCGGTCCGCCGAACTGATCGCGTCCATCGCCTCGGACAGCCGTGTCAGGACCCGCACCGTCTGCTCGAACCGCTCCGGCCCGAGCTCTGCGGCGAGCCGGGCCGCGAGGTCCGCGTGGGCGGGGTCGATCCTCTGGATCGCGGCCCGGCCCTCGGCGGTGGGCCGCAGCAGTTTGGCGCGGCGGTGCGCCGGGTTCGGGACGTACTCGGCGAGGCCCTTGTCCACCAGCAGGTCGGCGATCCGCTGCACGCTCTGCCGGGTGATGCCCATGGCGCGGGCGACCCCGGCGACGGGCAGGGGCTCGCCGAGCACGGCGCCGAGCACCTGCCACCAGGCGGCGGTCAGCCCGGCGGGGCGGGCCAGTTCCTCGGCGACACCGAGGAACTGGCCGTTGAGCCGGAAGACGCCGAGGGCCGTGGCGCTCAGCAGATCCTGCTGCGCCCGGGGTGCGTCCGTCATGAGTTGAGCTCTTCGTACGCGGCCGGGTCCGAGTCGTGGAACAGCCGGTACCAGGCGTCGAGCCGGGCTCCCTCGAACGCGCCCAGTCTGCCGAGCACTTCACGGGCGAACGCGACGGGCTCGGTCGGGCCGGCCGTGATCAGATCGCCGTCGGTGACGGCGTCGGTGTCGACGTAGTTCCCACCGCCCGCGTAGCCGGTGGCCGCGAGATAGAACGACACGGCGCTGGTGTGCTTCCTGTCGTCCAGCAGTCCCTCCCGCGCCAGCCCGGCCGTGGCCCCGCAGATCGCGGCGACGGGCACGCCCGCGGCCAGGAACTCGCGCGCCTTGCGGGCGAAGGGCGTGAGGTCGTCGCCCGTGTCCCACAGGTCGGCGCCGGGGAGGACGAGCAGCTCGCTGTCCTCGGGCCGCAGCTCGTCGAGGGCGAGCTCGGGCAGGACGCGCAGGCCGCCGATGCTGGTGACCGGCTTGTCGGCGGCGGGGCCGACGGTGCGGACGGGGTGGCCGGTGCGGGCGAGCCAGGCGGTGGCGTGGCCGGTTTCCCAGTCGGCGAAGGTGTCGTAGACGGCGAGATGGACGGTCATGGCGGCCTCCCTGCGGTCGATTGACAGTAAATTGTCATAACGTCAGCATGCTGTCAATGGGTCTGGGTGACTCGCAGGGATCGCTCGCAGGGATCGCTCGCAGTGGTGTCTCCGTCGCGACACCTTGCCCATGAAAGTGGCCGAGGCCATACAAGGTGGCCATGTCGACCGTGACCTGGGCGTCCCTAACCTGGCCGCATGACCCCTCTGACCCCTCATGTCGCTCCCGACCCCCAGGCCGGCGCGGCCGTAAAGGCCGCCGACCGCGCGCACGTCTTCCACTCGTGGTCCGCCCAGGGCCTGATCGACCCGCTCGCCGTGGCCGGCGCGGAGGGTTCGTACTTCTGGGACTACGACGGCAAGCGCTACCTCGACTTCACCAGTGGCCTCGTCTACACCAACATCGGCTACCAGCACCCGAAGGTCGTCGCCGCGATCCAGGAGCAGGCGGGGCGGCTGGCCACGTTCGCGCCCGCGTTCGCCGTCGACGTACGGTCCGAGGCCGCACGCCTCATAGCCGAGCGCACGCCCGGCGACCTGGACAAGATCTTCTTCACCAACGGCGGAGCCGAGGCCGTCGAGAACGCCGTGCGCATGGCCCGGCTGCACACGGGCCGTACGAAGGTGCTCTCCGCCTACCGCTCGTACCACGGCGCCACGTCCACGGCGATCAACCTCACCGGTGACCCGCGGCGCTGGGCCTCCGACACGGCCTCCGCCGGTGTCGTCCACTTCTGGGCGCCGTTCCTCTACCGCTCGCCGTTCTACGCCACGACCGAGGCGGAGGAGTGCGCGCGGGCGCTGACCCACCTCGAGGACACGATCGCGTTCGAGGGTCCCGGGACCATCGCGGCGATCATCCTGGAGACCATCCCCGGCACCGCGGGCATCATGACCCCGCCGCCCGGGTACCTCGCGGGCGTCCGCGAGATCTGCGACCGGCACGGCATCGTCTTCGTCCTCGACGAGGTCATGGCGGGCTTCGGACGGACCGGCACATGGTTCGCCGCCGACCACTACGACGTCGTGCCCGACCTGTTGACCTTCGCGAAGGGCGTGAACTCCGGGTACGTGCCGCTCGGCGGCGTCGCGATCTCGGCGGAGATCGCGGCGACCTTCGACAAGCGGCCCTACCCCGGCGGGCTCACCTACTCCGGTCACCCGCTGGCCTGCGCGGCCGCCGTCGCCACGATCCGGGCGATGGAGGACGAGAAGGTCGTCGAGCACGCGGCGCACATCGGCGAGACCGTCCTCGGCCCGGGCCTGCGCGAACTGGCCGACCGCCACCCGTCGGTCGGCGAGGTCCGCGGCCTCGGCGCCTTCTGGGCGCTCGACCTCGTGCGCGACCGCGAGACCCGCGAGCCGCTCGTCCCGTACAACGCCTCGGGCGAGGCCGCCGCGCCCATGGCCGCCTTCGGCGCCGCCTGCAAGGCCAACGGCCTGTGGCCCTTCATCAACATGAACCGCACCCACGCCGTCCCGGCCTGCAACATCACCGAGGCGGAGGCGAAGGAGGGCCTCGCCGCGCTGGACGCCGCGCTGGCGGTGGCGGACGAGCACACGGCGTAGCCGGCCGCCGCGCGGAGCGCCTGCCCCGGCGCAGGTGCTCCGCCCGGCGTAGGCGCTCCGCCCGGGGCCGGCGTGCCGTGCACAGACAGCCGCACGCCTCCCCTGGCTTAAGGTGTCCGCAACCGGATGGAGGGGACGGACACGATGCCCGCGAGCGGAGCTGTGACCCGCAACACCCTGCGGCAGCAGATCGCCGACGCGCTGCGTGACGAAGTCCTCGCCGGGCGTCTCCAGCCCGGCCAGGAGTTCACGGTCAAGCAGATCGCCGAGCAGTACGGCGTGTCCGCCACCCCCGTACGCGAGGCGCTCGTCGATCTCGCCGGCCAGGGACTGCTCGACTCCAACCAGCACCGCGGCTACCAGGTGCACCGATTCTCCGTCGAGGACTTCCGCGGCATGATCGAGGCCCGCTCGCTCATCGTCGACGGCATCTTCCGCGAGGGCGGTGGCCCGCGCGCCCACCTGGCGAGCGGCGTCGCGCTCGTCTCCGTACGCCGCCGCGCGGAGGAGGCGGCACGGGCCGCCCGCTGCGGGGAGCTGAACGTACTCATCGGCTACGACCTGCGGTTCTGGCGCGAGCTCGGCACCCTGGTCACCAACAGCTACATCGCCGACTTCCTGCACCGCCTCCGCGTCCAGTCCTGGGTCTTCGCCGTCCCCCACCTCCGCGCCGAGCCCGAGCTCGGCGAGTGGCTGTGGAGCGGGCACGAGGAGCTGGTCGACGCGATGACCCTCGGCGACGCCGACGCCATCCACGCCGTGATCGCGTCGCACGACGACCTCGCTCTGAAGTGGGCGGACCGCCTGGAGCGGCAGTCGGCGTGACCTCCGCGAACGTCTCGAGCGCCGCCCTCGCGGCCACCTCCGACCCGGCCGTCGACCTCACCGTCGTCGTCCCGGCGTACAACGAGGAAGCCCGCCTGCCGCTCACCCTGGACGCGATCAGGGAGCATCTGAACGCCGACCCCGGCCGCTGGGGCACGTGGGAGCTGATCGTCGTCGACGACGGCTCGACGGACGGCACCGCGCGCGTCGCCCGGGAGGCGGCCGCCGAGGATTCCCGAATCCAGGTCGTCACCTGCGACCGCAACCGCGGCAAGGGCCATGCGCTGCGGCTCGGCGTCCTCTCCTCCTACGGCCGTCGCGTCCTGCTCACCGACGCCGACCTCG
Source organism: Streptomyces sp. NBC_00259 (assembly GCF_036181745.1). NCBI lineage: Bacteria > Bacillati > Actinomycetota > Actinomycetes > Kitasatosporales > Streptomycetaceae > Streptomyces > Streptomyces sp. NBC_00259. Next base: position 4,273,679 of record NZ_CP108080.1, read on the forward strand.
CCACCCCCATCGACGAACTGGACCGGGTCGACAAGCAGCTCACCGCGGAGGGCGGCGGCGCCGCCATCGGATCGCGCGCCCACCCCGACTCCCGTATCGAGGTGCACCAGCGCCCGCTGCGCGAATGGCTCGGACGCATGGGGAACCGGCTGATACGCGCGGTCGCCGTACCCGGTGTCCACGACACCCAGTGCGGCTTCAAGCTCTTCGACGGCGACAAGGCGCGGGCCGCCTTCGCCGACTCACGCATCGACGGCTGGGGGATCGACGTCGAGATCCTCAGCTTCTTCCGGCGGGCGGGCTGGCGGATCACGGAAGTCCCGGTGCGCTGGGCGCACCGCGCCGGTTCCAAGGTGCGGCCGGTGGACTACGCGAAGGTGCTGCTGGAGCTCGGACGCCTCAAGGCGCGCACGGGCCGAGCGCTCACCCGATCCGCGGGACCGGGGCGTGGCCTGCGACGCGCGGACCTCGCCGTCCTCGGCCTCTTCCTCCTCGCCTCCCTCCTCCTCTACAAGAACCTCTGGTCCGACCTGGACCGCGGCTATCTCGCCGACTCGATGCAGGACCAGAACCAGTGGGAGTGGTTCTTCGCGGTCACCGCGGACAACGTGGCCCATCTGCGCAACCCGCTCTTCACGACCCTCCAGGGGCATCCCGACGGCGTGAACCTGATGGCGAACACGGTGATGCTGGGACTGTCCGTCCCGCTCGCCCCCGTCACCCTCGCCCTCGGCCCGACCGTCACCTGGGCCCTCGTCCTCACGCTCGGCCTGACGGCGACGGCGTACGCCTGGTACCGGCTGATCGCCCGGCACCTCGTCGCCGGCCGGGCCGTGCGCAACCGCTGTGCGGCCGCACTCGGGGCCGCGCTCTGCGCCTTCGCGCCGCCGATGATCTCGCACGGCAACGCCCACCCCAACTTCCTCGTCCTGTTCATGATTCCGGTGATCATCGACCGGGCGCTGCGGCTGTGCGAGGGGCGCCGGGTGGTGCGCGACGGGGTGCTGCTCGGCCTGTTCGCTGCGTACCAGATCTTCCTCGGCGAGGAACCGCTGCTGCTCGCGGCCGTCGGCATGCTGCTCTTCGCGCTGTCGTACGCGCCGGCCCGCCGCGACGTCGCCCGAGTGGCGTGGCGGCCGCTGCTGAGCGGGCTCGGTATCGGCGTGGCCGTCGCCGTCCCGCTGGTGGCGTTCCCGCTGTGGTGGCAGTTCTTCGGCCCGCAGAGCTACACCGACGTGCTGCACGGCGACAACACCTTCAACAGCCCGCTGTCCTTCCTGGAGTTCTCGGGGCGGTCGCTGCTGGGGGACGAAGCGCGGGCGGATCTCCTCGCCATGAACCGCACCGAGCAGAACGCCTTCTACGGCTGGCCGTTGGTGGCGTTCACCGTGGCGGTGGTGGTGCGCCTGTGGCGTCTGGCGGTGGTCAGGGCGCTGGCGTTCACCGCCGTCGCGGCCGCCTTCCTGTCCCTGGGCGTGCACTTCCGCGTCCCGTACACGGACATCGTGCTGACCGGACCGTGGCGATGGCTGGCCGACCGGCCGCTGTTCGAGTCCGTCATCGAGTCACGGATGGCGATGATCTGCGCCCCGGCGCTCGGCATGCTGGTGGCGCTCGCGGCGGACCGTCTCCTCGCGACGCCCGTACGTGTGAACAGGCTGACCGGACTCGCCGCCCTGGCCGCCGCGCTCGTCCCCATCGCGCCGACCCCGTATCCCGTGCGGGAGCGCCCGGAGATCCCGGCGTTCGTCGCGGACGGCATGTACCGCGAGCACCTCGGGCCGGGCGAGACCCTGGTCCCGGTCCCGCTGCCGGACCCGGGCAACGCGGAGGCGCTGCACTGGCAGTCGGCGACCGGGCTCGGCTTCCGGGTGCCCGGTGGATACTTCAACGGGCCCTGGGGCCCGGACCGTATCGGCATCTACGGTGCTTCCCCCCGCCACACCTCCAACCTCCTGCGTGACATCCGCTACGGCGCCCCCGTACCCGAGATCGGCGCCAACTGGCGGGCCCAGGCCCGTGCGGACCTGGAGTACTGGCGGGCGGGGGTGGTGGTGCTGCCGCCGCAGGACAACGACGGGCCGCTGCACGAGGCGGTCGCGAAACTGCTGGGCAGCCCGGGGGAGCGCATCGGCGGAGTGTGGGTATGGGATCTGCACACCCTCGATGACGATTCCGACGCCGATTCCGATTCCAGCGCCCGCGACGGCTGACTGTGCGCGATGTGCTAGTAGCACTACGCTGTCCCGACCATCGCACAACCTGGTACGACTCCGATGGAGAGCGAGCCCGTTTTGGCCTGTGACCTCTGGCTGGTCCCCCTCGTCGATGTGCTGTGCCACAGCCCCGACAACCCCTTCGCCGAGGAGATCGCCTCGTACGACAAGGCCCTCACCGAGGCCGGTCTGCCCACCGTCCCCGTCTTCGCCTACATGCCCGGCCTCTCGGGGGATGTCGCCCCCGTCGCCGGCTTCGACTACGACGCCCTGCACTTCCTGCGCCGTGCGTATCTGCTCCAGATCTGCGGGCTGGCGGTGACGCCGGTCGACGAACTGGGCGGTGACTACGAGCAGCTCCTGGAGATGTTCGAGTCCACGGCCCAGGAGTCCCACCTGGTCTGGCACTACGACCACGCGGGCGCCTACGTCCCCGTCGACTTCCCCGAGCCCCTGTCCAACGAGGACCTCCTCGCCGGCGGCGGCCCCCTCGGCTCGTCCCAGGGACTGCTCCGCGAACTCGAGTACGTGGCCCCTGCGATCGGGATCGACCCCGCCAATCCCCCGTCCGCCCCGGCGCCTCCGTCCCGCCCCACCTCCCTGGAGGAGCCGGCGGGCCCCATCCCCTACGACGACAGCCCCTTCGCCCGGGAACGCCACGTCTGGCTGGGCCTGCACGCGGCGGCGACCCGCAGCCTGGGACAGGGCTCGATGATCATCTTCAGCTGAGCCGTCGTCGAGCCGGACGTGCGGCCGACCTGTCTCTGCACCTGGTCCCGCGTGCGCGCCTGCATGCCTTCGTATCTCCGTACCTGCGTGCCTGCCCGCCTGCCCTGACCGCCTGCCCTGACCGCCTGCCCTGCCCCTGCCCGGCGCGCGCTGCGCCCGGCCGCCGGGCTGCCAGGCCGCCGGGTCGACGGACCGCGTTACCGCGCCTCCGGCGGGCGCTGCCTCGGCATGTTCGGACGGGTCGGCGGGGACAGCGGGAAGCGGCCCGAGGGATGGGCGGGGTCGGGGCGGGGCTGGGTGGTCGCCGACTGCATCAGCAGAGGCGCGGGGCCCGCGCGGAATTCGATCATCCAGTCGGCGGTCTCGGTGCGGACCAGGTCCGTGAGGTCCTCCGAGAAACGGCGCAGCACGTTCAGGCAGCGTTCCGCCGCCTCGCCGGCCGTGCCCTCCGTGGGGCCGAGGACCTCCCGCACGCTCTCGGAGGCCCAGTCGAACTGGAGCGCCTGGAGGCGGCGGTGCACGGCCTGGGCCGTGGCCACGCTCCTTATCCAGCCCGTGGTCAGGCCGAAGTACCGGTCGCAGGCCAGACAGGCCGCGCCGAGCAGCAGCGAAAGGTAGCCCCAGCTCGCCGCGCCGGCCAGCACGTCCGTGAGGTCCAGCAGGGGCAGCGCCGCGCCCGCGACCGCGCCCAGCGCCGTCCCGGCGCGCAGCGCGCGGGCGCCACGGCGCTTGCGGACGCGGTCGGCGAGATACCAGTCCGCGGTGCGCAGCGCGTTGGCCTCCACCCAGCGGTACAGCTCGTCGAGGCGCTCCGCCGGCTCGCCCCAGTCACCGAGCGGGAACGGCCGTCCGGCCAGGTCACGGACCCGGTCGTGGTCGCGGTCACGGACCCGATCACCGTCGCGGTCGCGGTCGCGATCGTTGCGCGCGGTGCCTCCGGAGCCCGGGGCACCGCCGTTCGCCGGGACCCCGACCCCGTCCTCCTCCCGGGCCGACCCCCCAGGCTGCATCTCCGGCTGACTCACCGGGGCACTCCTCTGCGCTCAGCGTGACTGCGTACGTAACCTGCTAACCCTGCGTGACGTGCGATGCGCGCGTGGGTACTGGTGCGTACGGTCTTCCTACCGCCGAATGGTGGGCCGCGGGAGCGAAATCCCGGTATTTCCGCCCGCACGGGGGTCTTGATCCGGTAGAGGAAGGACGGCCCTTCCCGCCTGGAAGTCACTCGAAAGAGTTGGTGCCCACTGGGCGGGGCATGCCGCCCTGCGACCACGTAGGCTCGGTTTACCGAACAATCGTCGTCGAAATGCCAGGAGTGACCGTGATTCCCGGTGGTGGGCAGCCCAATATGCAGCAGTTGCTTCAGCAGGCCCAGAAGATGCAGCAGGACCTCGCCCGTGCGCAGGAGGAGCTTGCGGCGACCGAGGTCGAGGGGCAGGCCGGCGGAGGTCTCGTGAGGGCGACCGTCACCGGCTCCGGTGACCTGCGGGGCCTCGTCATCGACCCCAAGGCCGTCGACCCCGAGGACACCGAGACCCTCGCCGATCTCGTCCTCGCCGCCGTCCAGGCCGCCACCGAGAACGCGCAGCAGCTGCAGCAGCAGAAGCTCGGCCCGCTCACCCAGGGACTGGGTGGCGGCAGCGGGATCCCGGGACTGCCCTTCTAAGGGGCGGACGGACCAACTACCGTAACCATCAAAGCGTTCTCAGAGAGGCGTTCCGTTGTACGAAGGCGTGGTTCAGGACCTCATCGACGAACTGGGCAGGCTGCCCGGCGTCGGTCCCAAGAGCGCGCAGCGGATCGCCTTCCACATCCTCCAGGCCGAGCCGACCGACGTCCGCCGCCTCGCCCATGCCCTGCTCGAGGTGAAGGACAAGGTCCGCTTCTGCGCGGTATGCGGAAACGTCGCGCAGCAGGAACAGTGCGCCATCTGCCGGGACGCGCGCCGCGACCCGGCGGTCATCTGCGTGGTCGAGGAGCCCAAGGACGTCGTGGCGATCGAGCGGACTCGTGAGTTCCGCGGGCGTTACCACGTGCTGGGCGGTGCGATCAGCCCGATCGAAGGTGTCGGCCCGGACGATCTGCGCATCCGCGAACTGCTCGCGCGGCTCGCGGACGGCACGGTCACCGAGCTGATCCTGGCGACCGACCCCAATCTCGAGGGCGAGGCCACCGCGACGTACCTGGCGCGCATGATCAAGCCCATGGGGCTGAAGGTGACGCGCCTCGCCAGCGGACTTCCCGTTGGCGGCGACCTGGAATACGCCGACGAGGTCACGCTCGGGCGTGCCTTCGAGGGGAGACGACTTCTCGATGTCTGACGCAACGCTGCACTCCGCCACGCAGGACCCCGACGACTTCGCGGTACAGATCGCCGACTCGATCGAGAGCTTCATCGTGGCCACCACGGAAGTGGCGCGCGGCGACGAGCCGGACAGCGCGGTGCCCTTCCTGCTGCTGGAGGTCTCGCAGCTGTTGCTCGCCGGCGGTCGGCTGGGCGCCCACGAGGACATCGTTCCCGAGGAGCGGTACGAGGTGGACACGGGTCCCGACCTGGACGTCGACGAACTGCGTGAGCGGTTCGCCCGGCTCCTCGACCCGGTCGACGTCTTCTCCGAGGTCTTCGACCCGTACGAGCCGCGCAAGGCACCGGTGCCGTGCCGGATCTCCGACAACCTCGCGGACATCGTCGCCGACCTGGGCCACGGCCTGGCCCACTACCGCGCGGGCCGCACCACCGAGGCGCTGTGGTGGTGGCAGTTCTCGTACTTCTCCAACTGGGGCCCGACCGCCTCGGCGACGCTGCGCGCACTCCAGTCCCTGGTCTCGCACGTCCGCCTCGACCAGCCGCTGGAGGAGCTGGACGGGCTGGACACGGACGAGGACCTGCCCGAGGACGCGCTCGCGGAGGAGGCGGGCCGGGTGATGGCCCAGGAGATCGCGGGCCCGCTGGGGCTGCGGGCGGTCCGCGCACCGCGCTGATCCGGCCCCGTAGCGGGAGGGCTGTAGCAGGAGCGCTGCAGCAGGAGTGCTGTAGCAGAAGCGAGACCTTCGGGACGGAGCCACCGCCTCCGCCGGGCTGTACGTTGACGGTCCATCAAGCCGTTCGATCTTCAACGTCCTTCCCTCCTCCCCTCCTCTTCCTTCGGTGGTCCTTGTGAGACGTATGCAGAGGGCGCGAGTGACCGCTGCCGGTACGGCGGTCGTGGTGGCGGCGCTCCTGGCGGGCTGTGGCCCGGCCGCCGGCGAGGCGAAGGCCCCGGCCGCGGTGCCGGGGTCGCCGTCCTCGGAGCCGCCCCAGCCGCTGCCGCTGACCCCGGCGCACACGCCCCCGGAGTCGATGTCCCCGCCGGCCGGGGCCGGGCCGTCGGCGACCGTCACGCCCGCTCCCGTCACCAAGCCGTCCGCTCCTGCCTCCGCCCTCACCGCCGCTCCCGCGCGGCGGACCGTGCTCAGCATGTTCGCCTCCACCGCCGGTGGCCGGATCGAGCTCGTACGGGGCGGTACCGCCAAGGAGTTCACCGTCTCCGTCCACAACGGCAACGCGCGTGCCTACGCCGAACTGGCCGTCGCGTTCCAGATGGAGATCATGGAAAGCACGGGCGACGGTCCGGCCCCGGCCCGGAACGGGCTCGTCCTGGAGCGCCGCGATCCCGCCACGGGACGCTGGAACTCCGTGGAACTCCGCGTGGCCAACGACGTCCAGCCCCACTGGCTCGTCCCGTCCGGCTCCCCGCTCGCCCGCGACGCCTCCCGCGTCGAACGCTTCCGGCTGCGTGCCGCGGTGAAGGGCCCCATCGGCCGTACGCCACTGATGATCAAGATCGTGGACACGGCGGCACCGGCGGAGGCGGCGTACGACACCGCCGTCCCGGCCCGTACGTCCCTGACGGTCTCCGTCGGTATGTGAGGCCGCCCACACATCCGCGTACCACGCCGTCCCCCGGGCAGACACATCCCGGGCAGCCCGGCGCTTGTCCGCGGGTCACTTCGTGAGCGGGACATCTCACGGAGTGATACGGGGAGGGTGAATCCGGGCTGCTCGTTAAACTGACGCCGACCGCAGTAATGACTGCGGCAGAAGACCGAGCGAGGAGCGCACGTGGGCCTTGTCGTGCAGAAGTACGGAGGCTCCTCCGTTGCGGATGCCGAGGGCATCAAGCGCGTCGCCAAGCGAATCGTCGATGCCAAGAAGAGCGGCCACCAGGTGGTCGTCGTGGTCTCGGCGATGGGCGACACGACGGACGAGTTGATCGATCTCGCCGAGCAGGTTTCCCCCATTCCTGCCGGGCGTGAGTTCGACATGCTGCTGACCGCCGGAGAGCGGATCTCCATGGCTCTGCTGGCGATGGCGATCAAGAACCTGGGCCACGAGGCCCAGTCGTTCACCGGGAGCCAGGCAGGCGTCATCACCGACTCGGTCCACAACAAAGCGCGCATCATCGATGTCACGCCGGGCCGTATCCGCACCGCGCTGGACGAGGGCAACATCGCCATCGTCGCCGGCTTCCAGGGTGTGTCCCAGGACAAGAAGGACATCACCACCCTCGGCCGGGGCGGGTCGGACACGACCGCCGTCGCGCTGGCCGCGGCGCTGGACGCCGAGGTCTGCGAGATCTACACGGACGTCGACGGTGTGTTCACCGCCGACCCGCGGGTGGTGAAGAAGGCCCGCAAGATCGACTGGATCTCGTTCGAGGACATGCTGGAGCTCGCCAGCTCCGGCTCCAAGGTGCTGCTGCACCGCTGCGTGGAGTACGCACGCCGATACAACATCCCGATCCACGTCCGCTCGTCCTTCTCGGGGCTGCGGGGCACCTGGGTCAGCAACGAACCGCAAGGGGACCGCAAGGTGGAGCAGGCCATCATCTCCGGTGTCGCCCACGACACCTCCGAGGCGAAGATCACCGTCGTCGGCGTGCCGGACAAGCCGGGCGAGGCCGCCGCGATCTTCCGCACCATCGCCAACAACGAGATCAACATCGACATGGTGGTGCAGAACGTCTCCGCCGCGTCGACCGGTCTCACCGACATCTCCTTCACCCTCCCGAAGACCGAGGGCCGCAAGGCGATCGACGCGCTGGAGAAGACCAAGAGCGCCATCGGGTTCGAGTCGCTGCGCTACGACGACCAGATCGCCAAGATCTCGCTGGTCGGCGCGGGCATGAAGACCAACCCGGGCGTGACGGCGTCGTTCTTCGAGGCGCTCTCCGACGCCGGTGTGAACATCGAGCTGATCTCCACCTCGGAGATCCGCATCTCGGTCGTCACCCGCGCGGACGACGTCAAGGAGGCCGTCCGCGCCGTCCACACCGCCTTCGGCCTGGACAGCGACTCCGATGAGGCCGTCGTCTACGGAGGCACCGGCCGGTGACCGCTCTGCGCGCGGCCGCCCTGCGAGCGCCGGTGGTCGCGCGATGAACCGCAAGCCGGCTCTGGCGGTCGTCGGAGCGACCGGAGCCGTCGGTGCGGTGATGCTCCAGATCCTGTCCCAGCACGCGGACGTCTGGGGTGAGATACGCCTGATCGCCTCGCCGCGTTCGGCCGGCCGCAAGCTGGCCGTGCGCGGCGAGGAGACCGAGGTCGTCGCGCTCTCCGAGGAGACGCTGACGGGAATCGACGTCGCGCTGTTCCTGGTGCCGGCCGAGGTGTCCGCCCAGTGGGCGCCGATCGCCGCCGCCAAGGGCGCGGTGGTCGTGGACAATTCAGCCGCTTTCCGGCTGGATCCGGATGTTCCTCTCGTCGTGCCCGAGATCAACCCGCACTCCTTGCGGGTCCGGCCGCGCGGCATCGTCGCGAGCCCCGGGTGCACCACCCTGGCCATGATCGTGACCGTGGGGGCGCTGCACGCCGAGTTCTGCGTGGACGAGCTCGTCGTCTCCGCGTACCAGGCCGTCAGTGGGGCCGGGCAGGGCGGCGTCGAGGCGCTGCGCACCCAGCTCGCGCTGGTCGCGGGCACGGAGTTGGGCACCTCTCCCGGCGATGTGCGCCGTGCCGTCGGCGACGGCGTCGGCCCCTTCCCCGCCCCCATGGCGCTCAACGTCGTGCCGTGGTCCGGGGCGCTCGCGGCGGACGGCTGGTCCTCCGAAGAGCTGGCGATCCGGGACGAGACCCGCAAGATTCTTTCCCTGCCCGAGCTGCGGGTGTCCGCGACCTGCGTCCGTGTGCCGGTCGTCACGTCCCACTCGGTCTCCGTGCACGCGCGCTTCGAGCGCGAGGTCTCGGTGGAGCGGGCCCACGAGATCCTCGCCACGTCGCCGGGCGTGGTGCTCTTCGACGACCCGGCGGCGGGTGAATTCCCCACGCCGGCCGATGTAGTGGGCACCGACCCGACCTGGGTCGGGCGGGTCCGGCGGGCCATGGACGACAGCCGGGTGCTCGAACTCTTCGTGTGCGGTGACAACCTGCGCAAGGGTGCCGCGCTGAACACCGCCCAGCTCGCCGAGGCCATCGCCCGGGAATTTTGATCCCCCGATGTAGTAGAACTTTGTAGGATCTGTGCGCACCCTGTGATCAAGTCGCTGGTACGTACCACTTGAAGTGGGGTGATGGCATGTTCGACGATGCATTCCCGTCCTTGTGCAACCGGTTGCTGTGCGGGAAGCGTCTATGCGGTCGTCCCTTCGCGGTGCCGCGATAAGCCACAATAAATGGGGCATTGGTGAAAAGCGGGTGCGCATGAGGGCATACGGTGCATCGTCAGTATCGGTGGTGTGCGCGTACAACCCTGACGGGGGGCAGCGTGTCCAACAGGCGTGGCAGAGGTTCTCGACATCACCGCGGTGGTCCCCGTTCGCGGCAGGGCAGTGGTCCCGGCCCGCGTCGGCGTGCTCCCGTCCCGGGGCACCGGCGCGGCTGCGGCCCGCGGCGCTTCCGTCCACCCCGTCCGGCCGTTCCGCGCTCCCCTTGCCGTCGGCAGGGGTCCGCGCGGCGGGATGCCGGTGATCGCTCCCATGCCCGCTGCTCGCCCCTCCCGCATACCGTCGCAGCGCGAAGGCGCTGACGACGCGATGGCGGCGGGCACCACAGTCGATCTCCTCACCGAGACCTACCGTGCCCACTACCGGTCGCTGCTCGGTCTCGCGGCCCTGCTGCTCGACGACACCGCTTCCTGCGAGGACGTCGTCCAGGAGGCCTTCATCCGCGTCCACTCGGCGCGCAGCCGCGTCCGTGACCCCGAGAAGACCCTCGCCTATCTGCGGCAGACGGTCGTCAATCTGTCGCGGTCCGCGCTGCGCCGGCGGATCATCGGGCTGAAGCTGCTCTCCAAGCCGATGCCCGACATGGCGAGCGCCGAGGAGGGCGCGTACGACCAGCTGGAGCGGGACGCGCTGATCAAGGCCATGAAGGGGCTCCAGCGGCGTCAGCGAGAGGTGCTCGTGCTCCGCTACTTCGCGGACATGACGGAGGCCCAGGTCGCCGAGACGCTCGGCATATCCCTGGGCTCGGTGAAGGCGTACGGCTCACGGGGCATCGCGGCGCTCCGCGTCGCCATGGAGGCCACGGCATGACCAGGCACGAACGCGGGCACGAGCAGGGACGGGACGACCATCCGTCCCGTGATACACACGACGGGTCCCGCGATGCGCGGGACGAGAAGCACACGACTGAGCGGTACGGGCCGGACGGGCCGTTGAACGACCGGACTGGAAACGAGATTGTGAACGACGGGCCGCGGAACGGAATGGACGATCACGGGTTCGGGGGTGAGACACCCCGGGGTGGCGGGCCGTCCGGCCAGGACACCCCGTTCGGCCACCTGCCGGGCCGGGACCGGTTGCTGCGGGACGTGCTGGGCCCGGGCGCTGCCGGAGCGTCAGGAGTCTCGGTGCCGGACGCGTCCGCCTCGGACGGCCTCGGTCAGGACGCACTCGGTGAGGACGATCTCGGTCAGGACGAACTGGCCCTGCGGCGGATGCTCCGCGGCGCGGTCGTGGACCTCGAACCCTCCGAGGGCGCCCTGGACCATCTGCGCCGGGCGGTGCCCGCGCGGCGTGCCCGCAAGCGCCAGGCCCTGGTCGGCCTCGCGGCCTCGGTGATCCTGCTGGGCACCGCCGTCCCCGCGTTCGTCCATGTGGCCAGTTCGGGCGGCCTCGACGACCTCCCCGTGAACGCCGGCCACGGCGAACAGGCCCAGGGCGGCACCGGTGAGGACGAGAGCGACGACGGCGGCGAGGTCTGGAACGGCGACTCGGCCGGGGTGCAGCCCAGCGCTCCGGGCGCTCCGAGCGCGGCGGTGGAGTCACCTTCCCCCGGCACCGACTCGACGGGCGACTCGACGGGCGGCACGACCGCGCCGACGGACAGCGCCGTCGTCTCCACTCCCGCCTGCGAAGCCGGTCAGCTCGGTGTGAACTCGGCCCAGGCCGGGGCGCCCGAAGCCGACGGCAAGGTGTACGGCACGTTCCGCATCGCCAATGTCTCCGGAAGCGAATGCTCGGTCGCCGCGGCCGGCGCCGTGAACTTCCAGCCGAGGGGCGCCGCCGACCCCACGAAGATCAATGTCGTGACGCACATCACCGGAGACGCGGCGGGCGGACTCCCCGACCCGTCCGAGGAGATCAGCGCGGTGGTCCTCAAGCCGGAGGCGGCGTACGAGGTGAAGTTCGCCTTCGTCCCCTCGGAGACCTGTCCCACGACCGGTCCCTCACCCGACCCCTCGCCCTCGGACGGCGGCTCCTCGGGCACGACCGACGGCGCGGCGGGCACGACCAGCACCGAGGCCCAGCTCCTCGGCGAGGAGGGCGAGGGAACCGCGGACGGCAGCATCGCGGTGACCCACACCCCGGAACCGGGCGGCCCGAACGCCGAGGCCACGATCCCGAACGCGTGCGCCGGCACGATCTACCGCACGGGCATCCTCAGCGCCCCCTAGCCGCCGGGTGCCGGTGCCGGTGCCGGGTGCCCGGTGCCGGACGCCGGGTGCGGGCGGGTCCTGGGTAGGGGCTGCCGGGCCGGGTGCTCGGACGCCGGGTGCGGGGCTGAGAGGGGATCAGGCCGGGTCGAGACCCAGCGCCTCGTCCTTGGCGGCTTCCGCCTCGCGCCGCACGAAGCGGAACCACATGAACAGCACGAAGCCGGCGAAGGCGAACCACTCCAGCGTGTAGCCCAGGTTCTGGAACGCCTTGAGGTCGAGCGCGCTGCCCTGCGGCGCCGCCGCCGGCACCGGCCGCATCCCCTCCGGCGCCGTGGACAGGGTGATCCACCCGTCGTACACGTCGTCCGGCACGAGATTCACCAGTGAGGCCGCGCTGATCATGCCGAGCTGACCGCTCGGCAGCCCGCCCGCGGTGTGCACCCCGTCGCTGTTCTGTGTCTCCGAGGCCTGCAGCGCGCCGGTGACCGTCACCTCGCCGACCGGAGCCGCCGGTGCCTTCGCCCCGGTGGGCAGCCAGCCCCGTACGACGGGCAGGGCCTTGCCGCCGTCGGTGCGCAGCAGCGTCAGCACATACGACCCGCGCTCACCGTTCAGCTCGCGGCCCGGCACCAGGAACTGCTTCCCGTACCGCCCGCTGGCCGTGGCGTGCCTGCCTGATGTGTCCTTGTCGACGGGCAGCAGGTCATCGAGCGGCGCCGCGCCCTGCTTCGCCGCGTCCGGGCGCCGCTCGGCTTCCTGGTGCGTGTCGACGCGGGCCTCGAACCGGCCGAGCTGCCAGGTCCCCATGAAGATGCAGAAGGGGATCGCCAGCGCGACGAACGCATTGATGCCCCACCAGCGGGGCGTCAGCAGGAACCGGTACACCCCTCCACGGTACGGAACGCTCCTCCCCTCCTCGCTGCCGGGTCCCGGCCCTCGCCGGGACACGGCCTAGCGCAGATGCCTCTCGGCGAAGTCCAGCTCGAGGCGCACCTGCTTGATCCGTTCCTCCACCACCAGCGAGCCGTGGCCCGCGTCGTACCGGTACACCTCGTGGTCGGCGCCGCGGGCCGCGAGGCGGTCCACGTAGTTCTCGACCTGGCGGATCGGGCAGCGCGGGTCGTTGACGCCGGCCGAGATGTAGACCGGGGCGGTGACCGCGTCCACATACGTCAGCGGGGACGAGGCCTCGTACCGCTCCGGCACCTCCTCCGGTGTGCCTCCGAGGAGGGTCCGGTCCATCGCCTTCAACGCCTCCATCTCGTCGTGGTACGCCGTGACGTAGTCCGCGACGGGCACCGCGGCCAGTCCCAGTGCCCATGCCTCCGGCTGCGTACCGAGCCCGAGGAGGGTGAGATAGCCGCCCCATGAGCCGCCCGCCAGGATCAGCTTCGCCGGGTCGGCCACCCCGGAGGACACGGCCCACTCCCGGACCGCCGCGATGTCCTCCAGCTCGATCAGCCCGACCCGGTGCTTGAGGGCGTCCGTCCACTCCCGCCCGTACCCGGTCGACCCCCGGTAGTTGACCCGCACCACCGCATAGCCGTGGTCCACCCAGGCCGCGGGCCCGGCCGCGAAGGAGTCGCTGTCGTGCCATGTCGGACCGCCGTGGATCTCGAAGACCGTCGGGAACGGGCCCTCTCCGGCCGGCCGCTGCACCAGCGCGTGGATACGGCCGCCGGGCCCGTCCACCCACACGTCCTCCACGTCGACCGACCCGGGCGCCTTCATCCCCGGCGGGTCCAGCACCTCGCGGCCCGCCGTGGAGCGGACCTTCGGCGGCTGCGCCGCGGACGACCACAGGTACTCCACCGTGCCGTCCGGCCGCGCCGTCGCGCCCGAGACCGACCCCGCCGGGGTCTCCACCCGGGTCAGCTCGCGCGTCGCCGGGGTGAAGCGCCACAGCTCACTGCGCGCCTCGAAGGTGTGCGCGATCAGCAGCGCGGAGCCGTCCGGATACCACTCGGCACTCACATCGCCCGGCAGGTCGATCGCCAGATCGCTCTGCTCGCCGGACGCC